>NZ_CP085344.1:2645650-2969092 GCF_020618415.1 Cupriavidus sp. MP-37
GCGGAAAGCCGGTGGCTGCGGGGTATAGTCGGGCTTTGCACCATCGATTCGCGGGCACATGCGTGCCTGCCATGCCCATGTCCACCGCTACCCCTGCCACCGCTCCCGCCACCGCCGCCGTCACCACCACCGATGTCCTGATCGTGGGTGCCGGCCCGGTCGGCCTGTTCGCCGCGTTCCAGGCCGGCGTGCTGGGCCTGAAATGTGAACTGATCGATGTGCTCGACCGCGCCGGCGGCCAGTGCACCGAGCTGTATCCCGAGAAGCCGATCTACGACATCCCCGCCGTGCCGGGCTGTGTGGCGCAGGAGCTGGTGGACCGGCTGCTGGAGCAATGCGCCCCCTTCGCGTTCCCGATGCACTTCAGCCAGCGCGCCGAGAGCGTGTCGGAAATCCCGGCGCCGGCGGTGCAGGAAGGCCATGCCGCCCACGAACGCCTGCTGGTGACGACCGACGGCGGCAAGCGCTTCGATGTCGCCGCGGTGCTGGTCTGCGCCGGCGCGGGCGCGTTTGCGCCGCAGCGCGTGTCGCTGCCCGAGGCGCCGGCGCTGGAAGGCCGCCATGTGCACTACGCGGTGCGCGATGTGTCGCACTTCGCCGGCAAGCGCGTGGTCGTCGCCGGCGGCGGCGACTCCGCGCTGGACTGGGCGCTGGCGCTGCGCAAGGTGGCGGCGCGCGTGACGCTGCTGCACCGGCGCGAAGGCTTTCGCGCCGCGGACGGCACCGTCGCCGAGATGCGCCGCGCGGTGGCCGCGGGCGAGATGGACTTCATGGTCGGCATGCTGGGCGCGCTGCGCACCGCCGGCGAGGACGGCGCCCTCAGCGAGGTCGAGGTACGGACCCGCGACGGCAGCACCATGCTGCCCGCCGAGGAACTGGTGGCGCTGTACGGGCTGGTGTCCGAGCCCGGCCCGATCGCGCAGTGGGACCTCGACATGCGCGCCGGCCGCATCCTGGTCGACACCACCACCTACGAAAGCTCGCGCCGCGGCATCTTTGCCGCCGGCGATATCGCGTTCTACCCCAACAAGCAGAAGCTGATCCTGTCAGGCTTCCACGAGGCCGCGCTGGCGCTGCGCCGCGCCTACCACTACGCCTTCCCGGAAAAGGCGCTGGTGCACGTGCATACCAGCAACAACGCCGCGCTGAAGGAAAAGCTCACGCATGCCTGAGGCCTGAACGGCCGCGGGCGCCGGTATCACGCGCCAGCGCAGAACGCTTCCACCAGTTCCGCCACGGCGGCGGGCTGGTCGTGGTGCAGCATGTGGCCGGCGTCCTCCACCACCGCCTCGCGGAAGTCGCGAAAGGCGCGGAAGCGCTGCTTGAATTCGTCGACGGACTGCTTGTGGGCAATATGGCGCAGCGTCTCCGAATCGCGCGCTTCGACGTGCAGCACCGGCGCGGTGACCTGCTCCCACACCGCCATCACTTCATCGAGCCGGTACAGCATCGGGTTGACCAGCTTGTGCGCGGGATCGCCAAGGATCTCCCAGCGGCCTTGCGCGTTGCGGCGCGACCAGTGCGCGGCCAGGAAGGCGGCGCGCTCGTCCGGCAGGCGCGGGTTGGTCTTCTGCAGGCGCGCGGCCACGCCGTCGAGGCTGTCATAGGTCTTCAGCTCGGCTCCCGCGCGCACTTCGTCGAGCCAGCGCGCGTAGCGTTTGGGCGCATGTTCCGGCCGCGTCGCGGTCATGCCGAAACCCTCCAGGTCCACCACGCGGCGCACGCGCTGCGGGCGGATGCCGGCGTACAGGCAGATCACGTTGGCGCCCATGCTGTGGCCGACCAGGTCGACCTGGCCCGCGGGCGCATAGTGGTCGAGCAGCGCCTCCAGGTCGGCGATATAGTCGGCGAACCAGTACGACTGCGTGCCGGGATAGCGCGTGGGCCAGTCGGTCTCGCCAAAGCCGCGCCAGTCGGGCGCGATCACGTGCCAGTCGCCACGCAGGTGGTCGACCAGGAACTGGAACGACGCGGCCACGTCCATCCACCCATGCAGCATGAACAGCTTGGGCGCGCCCGGGGTGCCCCAGTGGCGCACGTGGTAGCGCAGCCCGCGCACCGTGATAAATTCAGACTGCGAGGTTTCCTTGATTGTCATTGTCTCCACCCTTGCGTCGGGATCCTTCCCGCCGAGGGCTGGCGGGGAAGCCACGACAAAATAGAACGATCGTTCGCTTGCGCGCATTATAGCGGCAGCGGCGGCCAGCGATGCTGGCCAGTTGCGGCATGCACGGGCGAACCGGACGGAGACCTGGAATGACCGCTGCTGCCTTGCCGGCAAGCCGGCGCGACGACTACCGCGCCCTGTACGAAGCCTTCCGCTGGGAGATTCCGCCGCAATTCAATATCGCCGAAGCGTGCTGCGGGCGCTGGGCGCGCGATCCGGCCACCATGGACCGCGTCGCGGTCTATACCGAGCACGAGGACGGCCGCCGCAACGCGCACAGCTTTGCCTACCTCCAGGCCGAGGCCAACCGCTTGTCGGCGGCGCTGCGCGCGCTGGGCGTGGCGCGCGGCGAGCGCGTGGCGATCGTGATGCCGCAGCGCATCGAGACCGTGATCGCGCATATGGCGATCTACCAGCTCGGCGCCATCGCCATGCCGCTGTCGATGCTGTTCGGGCCCGAGGCGCTGGCCTACCGCATCGCGCACAGCGAAGCCAGCGTCGCGATCGCCGACGAGACCTCGATCGACAACCTGCTGGCGGCGCGCCCGGAATGCCCGACGCTGGCCACCGTGATCGCCGCCGGCGACGCCCGCGGCCGCGGCGACCATGACTGGGACCTGCTGCTCGCGGCGCAGCTGCCCAGCTTCGTCGCCGAGCAGACCAAGGCCGACGAAGCCGCGGTGCTGATCTACACCAGCGGCACCACCGGCCCGCCCAAGGGCGCGCTGATCCCGCACCGCGCGCTGATCGGCAACCTGACCGGCTTTGTGTGCTCGCAGAACTGGTATCCGCAGGACGACGATGTGTTCTGGAGCCCGGCCGACTGGGCCTGGACCGGCGGGCTGTGGGACGCGCTGATGCCGGCGCTGTATTTCGGCAAGCCGATCGTCGGCTACCAGGGCCGCTTCTCCGCCGAGCGCGCGTTCGAGCTGCTGGAGCGCTATGCCGTCACCAACACCTTCCTGTTCCCGACCGCGCTCAAGCAGATGATGAAGGCCTGCGCCGAGCCGCGCCGGCATTACGACATCCGGCTGCGCGCGCTGATGAGCGCGGGCGAGGCCGTGGGCGAGACCGTGTTCGGCTGGTGCCGCGACGCGCTCGGCGTGCTCGTCAACGAGATGTTCGGCCAGACCGAAATCAATTACATCGTCGGCAACTGCACCGCGCAGAACGACGACGAACGGCTGGGCTGGCCGGCCCGGCCGGGTTCGATGGGACGTCCCTACCCCGGCCACCGCGTGCAGGTGATCGACGACGAAGGCCGCCCCTGTCCGCCGGGCGAGGACGGCGAGGTGGCGGTGTGCGCCACCGACAGCGCCGGACATCCGGATCCGGTGTTCTTCCTGGGCTACTGGAAGAACGAGGCCGCCACCGCGGCCAAGTACACCGAGCGCGACGGCCTGCGCTGGTGCCGTACCGGCGACCTCGCGCGCGTCGATGCCGACGGCTACCTGTGGTACCAGGGGCGCGCCGACGATGTGTTCAAGTCGTCGGGCTACCGCATCGGGCCCAGCGAAATCGAGAACTGCCTGCTCAAGCATCCGGCGGTATCCAACTGCGCCGTGGTGCCGTCGCCGGATCCGGAGCGCGGCGCGGTGGTCAAGGCCTTCGTGGTGCTGACCCCGTCGGTGGCGCGCTCGTTCGACGGCGACGCGGCGCTGGTCGCGGAACTGCAGGCCCATGTGCGCGGGCAGCTGGCGCCGTACGAGTACCCGAAGGCGATCGAGTTCATCGACCAGCTGCCGATGACGACGACCGGGAAGATCCAGCGGCGGGTGTTGCGGCTGCTGGAGGAGGAGCGCGCCGCCAGGCGCGCCTAGGCCCTAGGCGTGCGCCTCGTCGGCGGGAAACACCCGCGCGCAGAGGAAGTCGACCAGCGCCCGTACCTTGGGCGAGGCATGCCGGCTCGCCGGCCAGAGCACGTGGAAGGCCTTGGGCGGCCCGACATGGCCGGCCAGTACCTGGCACAGGCTGCCGTCGGCCAGCTGCTCCCGGATAGCGAAATCCGGCAGGCAGGCAATGCCCAGGCCGCGCAGCGCAAAACACAGACGCGTCTCGATGTTGTTGCAGATCATCGATGTCGGCGGCGCCAGCTCGGGCTCGCCCGGCGCGCGCCGCAGCGGCCATGCTTCGAGCTTGCCGGTGTGGGGAAAGCGGTAATGCAGGCAGGCATGGCCGGCCAGGTCGGCAGGGACCCTGGGCGCGCCACGCTGCGCCAGGTATTCGGGCGATGCCACCAACACCGCCTGGAAAGCACCCAGCCTGCGTGCCGACAGGCGCGAGTCCGCGGGCTCGCCGGTGCGGACCACCGCATCGAAGCCGTCCTCGATCACATCGACCAGTTGGTCCGTGAAATCCAGGTCCAGCTCGATGTCCGGATACGCGCGCATGAAATCGCCCAGCACGGGCAAGACCAGTGAACTGACCAGCGGCAGGCTTACGCGCAGGCGGCCGCGCGGCGCCGCGGTGGCCTGGGCCAGTTCCAGCTCCGCCGCTTCGATCTCCGCCAGCACGCGGCGGCTGCGCTCCAGGAACAGCACGCCTTCAGCGGTCAGCGTGACGCTGCGCGTGCTGCGGTGGAACAGCCGCACGCCAAGCCGTTCTTCCAGCCGCGCCACGCTCTTGCCGACGGCGGAAGCCGACACCCCCAGCAGGCGCCCCGCCGCGACAAAACTGCGGGTCTCGGCCACCTGCACAAACACCGCGAAGCCACTGAGGCTGTCCATGATGCATCCCGATTGCGGACATAAAGTTCCGGAGAAAAAGGAACTGTAGCCCACTTTTTCTTTAATGGCTGGCTCCTTATCGTGGACGGGTCGTTCATCGAAAAAGGATTTCGCTGTGTCCCACCCCGCGATCGCACCACGCCCCGGCGTGTCCCCTGCATCCCCCATGTCTGTGAAGGCGCGCGTCGACGCCGTTATCCGGCAGGCGCTGGACCAGCAGCGACTGGTCGCTCCCGCTGCCGCGCAGCCATCCCCCCGCAACGCATAACCCCTACCCAAGGCGCCAACATGACCACCGCCACCAACTCGCTTGCGAACCATGCACAGCCGGACACGCAGCCTGCGCGGCTACCTCTTCCGGCACTGCTTGCGCTCGCCGTCGCCGGCTTCATCACCGTGCTGACCGAAGCCTTGCCGGCAGGGCTGCTGCCCCAGATCGGCGCGGGCCTCTCAGTCTCCGAGCCGCTTGCCGGCCAGCTGGTCACCATCTACGCCCTCGGCTCGCTGGTGGCCGCCATGCCGCTGACGGCGGCCACGCAGGGCCTGCGGCGCCGGCCGCTGCTGGTGCTGGCGATTGCGGGATTTGCTGTCGCCAATGCCGTGACGGCCTGGTCCGGCGACTATGTCGTGACGATGGCGGCGCGCTTGCTCGCTGGCGTTTCGGCGGGTCTGCTGTGGGCCCTGCTGGCCGGCTATGCCGCACGCATGGTGCCCGATCACCTCAAGGGCCGTGCCATTGCGGTCGCGATGGTGGGCATCCCCCTGGCCCTGTCGCTGGGCGTGCCGTCCGGAACCTTCCTCGGTGCCATCATCGGCTGGCGGGCGAGCTTCGGCATCATCAGCGTGATGACGCTGGGCCTGATTGCCTGGGTGCTGGCGACCGTACCGGACTTTGCCGGCCAGCCCGTCGGCCAGCGGCTGCCGCTGGCGCGCGTCTTTACCTTGCCGGGCGTGCGCCCCGTGCTGTTCGTGACGCTTGCCTTCGTGCTCGCGCACAACATCCTCTACACCTATATCGCGCCGTACCTGCGCGCGGCAAACGCCGGGGCACGACTGGATCTGGTCCTGTTCGTGTTCGGCGTGGCCTCGCTCGCCGGCATCTGGATCACCGGCGTGCTGATCGACAAGTGGCTGCGGGCGCTGACGCTGGCCAGCACGCTGCTGTTCGGGCTCTCGGTGCTGGCGCTTGCGGCCAGTGGCGCGCACCCCGCGGTGGTCTATGGCGCCGCCGGGATCTGGGGCCTGGGCTTCGGCGGCGTTTCCACGCTGTTCCAGACGGCACTGGCAAAGACCGCCGGCAATTCCGCCGACGTGGCGCAGTCGATGCTGGTCACGGCCTGGAACATCGCGATCGCCGGCGGCGGCGTCATCGGCGGGCTGCTGCTCGATGGCTTCGGCAGCGGCGCATTCCCGCCCGTGCTGGCGGCCCTGCTCGCGGCCACATGGCTGGCGGCATGGTCGGCGCGCCAGCATGGTTTCCCGCCGCGCCGCTGAAGTGCTGGACAGCGGGCCTAGCCCGCCGATGCCTCCAGCCACGCCAGCTCATCCTCGTCGAAGCCGGCGGCGCGCCGCGCCTCGAGGTTGAACGGCCCGCGCAGCCTGGGCGCGCGGTACTGTTCGGCCAGTTGCGCATAAGTGGCGACGGGATCGAGCCCGCGCTGCGCGCACAGCCAGCGGTACCAGTGGTTGCCGATGGCGACGTGGCCCACCTCGTCGCGCAGGATGATGTCGATGATCGCCGCAGCGGCATGGTCGCCGGCGCCGGCCAGCCGCGCGCGCACCGGCGGCGAGGCATCGAGCCCGCGCGCCTCGAGCGTGCGCGGCACCAGCGCCATGCGCGCGAGCACGTCGCCGGCGGTCTTGTCGGTCATCTCCCACAGGCTGTCGTGGGCCGGGAAGTCGCCGTAGGCGGCGCCGAGCGTGCCGAGGTGGTCGGCCAGCAGCGTGAAGTGGTACGCCTCTTCGTCGGCCACGCGCAGCCAGTCGCGGTAGTACGCGGGCGGCATGCCGGCAAAGCGCCAGGCCGCGTCCAGTGCCAGGTTGATGGCATTGAACTCGATATGGCACAGCGCGTGGATCATCGCGGCGCGCCCGGCCGGGGTCTGCAGCGAGCGGCGCCGCTCGACGTGCTGGGGCGCGACCAGCAGCGGCCGCGCCGGCCGGCCGGGGATGGCATGGGCGGCCGCGGCCAGGATGGCCTCGCCGGCGCCGAGAGCATCATCGGGCAACGTCATCACGTGCCGATAAAGTGCGCGCGCCGCCACGGCCTTGTCGCGCGGATCTGTCAGGCACAGCACCGCCAGCGCCTGCTGGCGTGGCGCCGGGGACAGGTCAGGCGGCGCGGCGTCGGGTGTTTTTTCTGGCATGGGCGTAAAATCCGGGTCTGCCGCCATTGTAGGGCCTGGCCGGCGCCCGCCTGCCGTGCAGCCCGGAGCGCCACCCCGTCCCCCCGCTGGCCCTTTAAAGTCCGGCGGCAACCCCCACTTCAACAAAAGCCATTCGTGCAGGAGACCTCATGGCGCTTTACCAGCTCGGCGACGTCACGCCCAGTATCGACAGCGATGCCTACGTGGCCCCGGAAGCCACCATCATCGGCAACGTGACCCTCAAGTCCCGCGCCAGTGCCTGGCCCGGTGTCGTGATCCGCGGCGACAACGAGCCGATCGTGGTCGGCGCGGATACCAATATCCAGGAGGGCTCGGTGCTGCATACCGACCCGGGCTGCCCGCTGACGCTGGGCGACAAGGTTTCGATCGGCCACCAGGCCATGCTGCACGGCTGCACCGTGGGCGAAGGCTCGCTGATCGGGATCCAGGCCGTGGTGCTCAACCGCGCCGTGATCGGCAAGGAATGCCTGGTCGGCGCCGGCGCCGTGGTGACGGAGGGCAAGGTCTTTCCGGACCGCTCGCTGATCCTGGGCGCACCGGCCAAGGTGGTGCGCCAGCTGACCGATGCCGACGTCGCCAACCTGTACCGCAACGCCGAAACCTACGCCACGCGGCAGGCCCTGTACAAGCAACAGCTCAAGCGGATCGGCTGACGACGACCGCCGGGCCTCTACCGAAACCTCGACCGATTACTGTGACCGATACCACCACCCCCGACACCCTGCAGAAGTTCCTGTTCGACGCGGCCCCCGTGCGCGGCGAGCTGGTGCGCATGGAAGCCACCTGGCAAGAAGTGCTCGGCCGCCACAACTACCCCGCCCCGGTGCGCCGGCTGCTGGGCGAGATGATGGCTGCCGCAGCGCTGCTGTCGGCCAACCTGAAGTTCAACGGGGCGCTGGTGATGCAGCTGCACGGCGATGGCCCGGTGCGCATGCTGGTGGTGGAATGCCTGTCCGATCTGTCGATGCGCGCCACCGCCAAGCTGGCCGAAGATGCACAGCTGGCCGACGATGCCACGCTGGCGCAGATGGTCAACGCCCACGGCCACGGCCGCTTTGCCATCACGCTGGACCCGAAGGACAAGCTGCCCGGCCAGCAGCCGTACCAGGGCATCGTGCCGCTGGCCGACGCGCACGGCCCGCTGACCTCGATCAGCGCGGTGCTGGAGCACTACATGCAGGCCTCCGAGCAGCTCGACACGCGCCTGTGGCTGGCCGCCGACGACCACGTCGCCGCCGGCATGCTGCTGCAGAAGCTGCCGGCCTACGGCGGCACCGCAGAAGTCGGCGAGACCGGCGCGCCGCTGGCCAGCCATGCCCGGGCGCAGGACCTCGACACCTGGGACCGCGCGGTGCAGCTCGGCACCACGCTGAAGGCGGAAGAGCTGCTGGCCGAAACGCCCGACACGCTGCTGCGCCGCCTGTTCTGGGAAGACCTGCAGGACGCCGGCCTGCGCGTGTTTGAGCCGCTGACGCCGCATTTCCAATGCAGCTGCTCGCGCCCGAAGGTGGCCGGCATGCTGCAGTCGCTGGGCCAGGCGGAGATCGAAAGCATCATCGCCGAGCGCGGCCATGTCGAGATCCATTGCGACTTCTGCGGCCAGCGCTATGAGTTCGACCCGGTCGACTGCGCGCAGCTGTTCTCGGCCACACCGGTCGCCACCGGCGCTGGCGCGGGCGCCAGCCAGCACCACTGATCCGCCTGCGGCAGCGCCTGCGTGCGCTGCCGCACCGGCGCGGACGGTGCAGGACATCCGGCGCGCGGCGCGATGGAAACATCGGCGTTGCCGCCCGGTCCAACGGCTGTACGATGGCAGCATCCAGCTGCCCCTTCGGCTGCCCTTGCGGCAACCAAGCAGCGAGCCTGAGAACCGCCATGTCCGCCCGAGCCACTCCTTCCCTGCCTGACTTCGCATCCCGCGCCCGCCATCCGCGGCGCGGCGCCGCGGCCTGCGCCTTGCTCGGCGCGCTGCTGCTGGCCGCCGGCTGCGCGCAGATCCCGCGCGACACCAATGGCTCGCCGCCCACCGCGCGGCTGGCGCCCAACGCGGTGCCGCCGGCACCGCTGAGCGCCGAAGACAAGCAGAAGCTGGACGCGCTCAACCAGCAGGTGCTGCGCGACCAGGCCGCCGCGATCGCGCTGGACCAGCAGGCTGCGGCCGCGCGCGCGGCCTATGCCTATCCCAACACCAGCTGGAACCTGTATTACGGGGGATGGGGTGGCGGCCGCTGGGGCGGCGGCGTCGGCGTCGGCATGCCCGGCTGGGGCTGGGGCGGCTACCCGTACGGCTGGTGGTGACAAACTGCTGGCGAACTGGATTCAGACCACGAACCCTCGCATACGCTCCCCTCTCCCGCAAGCGGGAGAGGGGAGCAAACCGGCAGCAAGAATAAAGACGCCTCTTAGTGGCCGCCTCTTCCGGCGACCGAATTCGGCGGCGGCGGCAACGGCGGCGTGGCGCTGACCTTGGGCGCGGGCGCGACGAACTGCACGAAGACCTCGCCTTCGCGCACCATGCCCAGCTCGTAGCGGGCGCGTTCCTCGATGGCGCCGGTGCCGTCCTGCAGGTCGGCCACTTCCCCTTCGAGCTTGGCGTTGCGCAGCTTGAGCGTCTGGTTGCGGGCGCCCTGCTCGGTCAGCTGGCGGTTCAGGTCCCACACGCGCAGCCAGCCGCCCTTGCCTAGCCAGAGTGGGTACTGGATGGCAAGCAGCAGCACGAACAACAGCAGCGAAATCAGGCGCATGAAAGGTGGCGGACAGGAATTTCCGCACAATGATCTGCGAACTCCGCCTGGAAGGCAATTGCCAGGCAGATTTCGATACAAAAACGGCGGCGGCCGAAACGAATTCCGTGCCTACCGCCATTTTCAGAACCGCCACATCATTCCCGCGCAGGCGGGAATGACAGCCACAGGCTTCAGCGCAGGTTGTAGAACGCGCTCTTGCCCGGGTAGCTGGCGATATCGCCCAGGTCTTCCTCGATGCGCAGCAGCTGGTTGTACTTGGCGATGCGGTCCGAGCGCGACAGCGAGCCGGTCTTGATCTGGCCGGCGTTGGTGCCCACCGCGATATCCGCGATGGTGCTGTCCTCGGTTTCGCCCGAGCGGTGCGAGATCACGGCGGTGTAGCCGGCGCGCTTGGCCATCTCGATCGCGGCGAAGGTCTCGGTCAGCGTGCCGATCTGGTTGATCTTGATCAGGATCGAGTTGCCGATGCCCTTCTCGATGCCTTCCTTCAGGATCTTGGTGTTGGTGACGAACAGGTCGTCGCCCACCAGCTGCACGCGCGTGCCGAGCTTGTCGGTCAGGGTCTTCCAGCCGTCCCAGTCGCCTTCGGCCATGCCGTCCTCGATCGACACGATCGGGAACTTGTCGCACAGGTTGGCCAGGTAGTCGGCAAACTGGGTCGACGACAGCTTCAGGCCTTCGCCTTCCAGCTGGTACACGCCTTCGGCCTCGTGGTAGAACTCGCTGGCGGCGCAGTCCAGCGCCAGCAGCACGTCCTCGCCGGCGCGGTAGCCGGCCTTCTCGATGGCCTGCACGATGGTGTTCAGGCACTCTTCATTGGACGAGAAGTTGGGGGCGAAGCCGCCTTCGTCGCCCACCGCGGTGGACATGCCCTTGTCGGCCAGGATCTTCTTCAGCGCGTGGAAGATCTCGGCGCCGCAGCGCAGCGCTTCGCGGAAGCTGGTCTGCGACACCGGCATGATCATGAATTCCTGGATGTCCAGGCTGTTGTTGGCGTGCGCGCCGCCGTTGACGATGTTCATCATCGGCACCGGCAGCTGCATCGCGCCCGAACCGCCGAAGTAGCGGTACAGCGGCAGGCCGGCTTCCTCGGCGGCGGCCTTGGCCACCGCCATCGACACCGCCAGCATGGCGTTGGCGCCCAGGCGGCCCTTGTTCTCGGTGCCGTCGAGGTCGATCAGGGTGCGGTCCAGGAAGGCCTGCTCGGAGGCGTCCAGGCCCATGATGGCTTCGGAGATCTCGGTGTTGATGTGCTCGACCGCCTTCAGCACGCCCTTGCCCAGGTAGCGGCTCTTGTCGCCGTCACGCAGCTCGATGGCTTCGCGCGAACCGGTCGACGCGCCCGACGGCACCGCCGCACGGCCCATCACGCCGGATTCCAGCAGCACGTCGCACTCGACGGTGGGATTGCCGCGGGAGTCGAGAACCTCGCGACCGATGATATCTACGATTGCACTCATGAATTCCTCTCTGACTGTTGATTCTTGCTGCTGATCACTTCAACCTGCGCGCGTGTCAGGCGCATGTCACGTGCGCACGCCATGCGCGCACGACGGCCGCCCGGCGCCTGCCGGCTCAGGCGGCGCCTTCGACCACGATCATATTCATCTTCGCCGCGTGCTCGCGCGACTTGCGCGCGGCGCGGTAGGCCTCGCCGTCGTGGAAGGCCTTGGCGGCGTCATAGCTGGGGAATTTCAGCACCACCACGCGCGTCGGCGCCCATTCGCCCTCGAGCGCTTCGGTCTTGCCGCCGCGCACCAGCACCTCGGCGCCATGAATCTGCATGGCCTTGCTCGAAAGCACCTTGTATTCCTCGTACTGCTGGGGGTCGGTCACGTCGACGTAGGCGATGATAAAGCCCGCGGCCATGGAGAATCTCCCGATTTTTTGTATTGTCTTTCGATATGGTTTGTCACCGCCGGCGCGCGATCGGGCGCGGCGGCGACAAACCGGGCGGGCTCAGGCGCAGGCCGGCCAGCCGAAATTGTCTTCCAGGAAGCCGGCGCGCTTGACCAGCGTGTCCAGTTCCTTGAGCACGGAAAGCAGTTCCTTCATGCGCGACAGCGGCACCGCGTTGGGGCCGTCGGACATGGCCTTGCTCGGGTCCGGATGCGTTTCCATGAACAAGCCTGCCACGCCGGTGGCGACCGCGGCTCGCGACAGCACCGGCACGAACTCGCGCTGGCCGCCCGAGCTGGTGCCCTGCCCGCCCGGCAGCTGCACCGAGTGGGTGGCGTCGAACACCACCGGGGCGCCGGTCTCGCGCATGATCGCCAGCGAGCGCATGTCGGACACGAGATTGTTGTAGCCGAACGATACGCCGCGCTCGCAGGCCATGAAGACATCGTCGGGCAGACCGGCTTCGCGCGCGGCGTCGCGCGCCTTGTCGATCACGTTCTTCATGTCGTGCGGCGCCAGGAACTGGCCCTTCTTGATATTCACCGGCTTGCCGCTCTGTGCGCAGGCACGGATGAAATCGGTCTGGCGGCACAGGAACGCCGGCGTCTGCAGCACGTCGACCACGGCGGCGACGGGCTGGATCTCGTCGATCTCATGGATGTCGGTCAGCACCGGCACGCCGATCTCGCGCTTGACGTGGGCCAGGATCTCCAGGCCCTTCTCCATGCCCAGGCCGCGGAACGACTTGCCCGACGAGCGGTTGGCCTTGTCGAACGACGACTTGTAGATGAACGGGATGCCCAGTTCGGTGGTGATGGCCTTGAGCTCGCCCGCGGTATCCAGCGCCATCTGCTCGGACTCGATCACGCACGGACCCGCGATCAGGAAGAACGGCTGGTCGAGGCCGGCCTCGAATCCACAGAGTTTCATGACTGTCTCTCCTGCTTGCGCCGGGCCTCAGGCGCCCTTGCGCTGCTGGCTGGCCAGCGCGGCTTCGACGTAGGCCTTGAACAGCGGATGGCCGTCGCGCGGCGTCGAGGTGAATTCCGGGTGGAACTGCACGCCGACGAACCAAGGGTGCATCGACTCGGGCAGCTCCATCATTTCGGGCAGGTTCTCGGTCGGGGTGCGCGCCGAGATCACCATGCCGGCCTTTTCCAGCGTCGACACGTAGTGGTTGTTGACCTCGTAGCGATGACGATGGCGCTCGTTGACCTCGGCGCCGTAGATCGCCGCGGCCTTGGTGCCTGCCTTGACCGGCACGCGCTGCGCGCCCAGGCGCATGGTGCCGCCCAGGTCGGAATCGGCCGAGCGCTGCTCGACCTTGCCTTCGCGGTCGACCCACTCGGTGATCAGCGCGACCACCGGGTGCTCGGTTTCCAGGTTGAATTCGGTCGAGTTGGCGTCGGCCATGCCGGCCAGGTGGCGGGCAAACTCGATCACCGCCAGCTGCATGCCCAGGCAGATGCCCAGGTAAGGGATCTTGTTCTCGCGCGCGTACTGGATCGCGCGGATCTTGCCTTCGGTGCCGCGCTTGCCGAAGCCGCCCGGCACCAGGATCGCGTCGAGCGGCGCCAGCACTTCGAGGTGGCCCGATTCCAGTTCCTCGGAATCGATGTACTCGATATTGACGCGCGTGGCGGTGTGCATGCCGGCGTGGCGCAGCGCCTCGATCAGCGACTTGTACGACTCGGTCAGGTCGACGTACTTGCCGACCATGCCGATGGTGATCTCGTGCTCGGGATTTTCCTGGGCGTTGACCAGCTTCTGCCACATCGACAGGTCGGCCGGCTTGGGATCCAGGCGCAGTTCCTCGCAGATCAGGCGGTCCAGGCCCTGCTCGTTGAGCATCTGCGGAATCTTGTAGATGCTGTCCGCGTCCCACACCGAGATGACGGCGTCTTGCGGGATATTGGCGAACAGCGAAATCTTGGCGCGCTCGTCGTCCGGGATCGGGCGGTCGGCGCGGCACAGCAGCGCGGTGGGCGAGATGCCGATTTCACGCAGCTTCTGCACCGAGTGCTGGGTCGGCTTGGTCTTCAGCTCGCCGGCGCTGGCAATGAACGGCACCAGCGTCAGGTGCACGAAGGCGCAGTGGTTGCGGCCCATGCGCAGGCTCATCTGGCGCGCGGCTTCGAGGAACGGCAGCGACTCGATGTCACCCACGGTGCCGCCGATCTCGACCAGCGCGACGTCGGCCTTGCCGTCGTGCGACGCGGCCGCGCCCTTTTCGACAAACGCCTGGATCTCGTTGGTGATATGCGGGATCACCTGCACGGTCTTGCCCAGGTATTCGCCGCGGCGCTCCTTGCGGATCACCGATTCGTAGATCTGGCCGGTGGTGAAGTTGTTCGACTTGCGCATCTTGGCCGAGACGAAACGCTCGTAGTGGCCGAGATCGAGGTCGGTTTCCGCACCGTCTTCCGTGACAAACACCTCGCCATGCTGGAAGGGGCTCATCGTGCCGGGATCGACGTTGATGTAGGGATCGAGCTTGAGGAGGGTGACTTTGAGGCCGCGCGACTCAAGAATGGCCGCGAGCGAGGCAGCAGCGATGCCCTTGCCGAGAGAAGAGACGACGCCACCGGTGACGAAGACGAATTTGGTCATAAACCGAGCTTGCCGGGGAAATCGGGATTATACATGAGAGCCCGTTCCCCGCCGACCCGGAAATTGTGACAGCGGCCCTGCTGCGGCAGGCTGCGCGCCGTGCTGGGCGCCGCGCTGCGGCGCATGCGCCGCACGCCGTTTCAGCGCCCCTGCTGGCGCATCGCGCCGATCAGTTCGCGCACCAGTTGCGCGGTCTCCTGCGGCCGCTCCATCGGGTACAGATGGCCGCCTTCGATAAAGCGCAGGTTGGGCCCGACCAGCCGGCGTGTCGCGCCCAGTCCGCACTGCCGCACCTCGCGCGAGCGCGTGCCGGCAACAAAGCCCACCGGCACCGGTGCCCCGCGCGCGACCTTGCGTCCGAGGCCGGTCGGCAGCGTGCGGTAGATCCAGTATTCGACCTCGCGGTCGAAGCGCAGCCGGCGCTCGTTGTCCTTGCCGGTGGGCTCGGTGCCGTGGATGGCGTAGTCGCGCAGCACGTCCTGGTCCCATACCGCGAAGTTGGGCTTGGCGCGGAAGTGTTGCCAGACCGCCTCGGCATCGGGCCAGTGCGTGCGCCGGTTCCTGGTCACCGCCGCCGGACCGGGTTTTTCATCGATGCCGAGCATCTGCGCGGTCTTCAGCAAGGAAGCGCGCCAGCCGGCGATGATCGGCGAGTCCAGCATGACCACGCCGCGCACCCGTTCCGGGCGGCGCAGCGCCGCCATCAGCGACAAAAAGCCGCCCAGCGAATGGCCCACCAGCCACACCGGCTGGCGGTACTGACGATCGATGTCGCCCAGCAGCTCTTCCACCAGGTGAGGCCAGCCACGCGTCACCGGGAATTCCGGCTGGTGGCCGTAGCGGTCCACGGCGCGGAACTCGAACTCGCTATCGAGCTCGCCGAACAGCTTGCGGTAGGTCGTCACCGGGAAGCCGTTGGCGTGGGAAAAATGGATGATCTCGCGCATGTCTGCCGCCGCCTCAGTCCGGCTTGCGCGGATGGATGCGCTTGGCCCGCACCGGCTGGGCCCAGCGGTCGGCCTCGCCGGAGCGCGCCAGCGAGAATTCCGCGGGCCCCGCCGGGTCCCACTCGGGGTTATGGATCTCGCCGAAGACCTGGCGCAGGCGCTGCCCCCAGGTGTCGCGGATCATGCGGAAATAGGCGTTGCGCTCGTCGATATTGACAAAGCGCGTCACCTGCAGCGAATCGGCTTCATAGACCAGCAGGTCCAGCGGCAGGCCCACCGAGATATTGGACTTCAGCGTCGAGTCCATCGAGATCAGCGCGCACTTGGCGCCTTCGGCCAGCGGCAGCGACGGGTGCACGACGCGGTCGACGATGGGCTTGCCGTACTTGGCCTCGCCGATCTGGAAATAGCAGTTCTCGGGCGTGGCCTCGACGAAATTGCCGGCTGCATAGATATTGAACAGCCGCACGCGCTCGCCGCGCACCTGCCCGCCGAAGATCAGGCTGACATTGAACTCGATGCCGGCGTCGCGCAGCGCGTGGGCATCGCGCCGGTGCACCTGGCGCACCGCTTCGCCGACGATCGAGGCGGCCTCGAACATGTCGCGCGCGGTCCACAGCGAGCGCTTCTCGTCATGGTCCTCGATCAGGATCTGCCGCACCGACTGGCTGATCGCCAGGTTGCCCGCGGTCATCAGCACCATCACCCGGTCGCCGGGCTCCTCGAACACCGTCATCTTGCGCGCGGTCGAGATGGCGTCTACTCCGGCATTGGTGCGGGAATCGGACAGGAATACCAGGCCGGCATCCAGCCGCATGGCTACACAATACGTCATGGTTTGTCTTGGTGTTCTGGGTGGCGGCCGGCGTGCGCCGGCAGTGGCCTGCATCACTCCGGATTCTAGCGCCCGTGCACCGGCACAGCGCCGCGTCTGGAAGCAAGCACCTAATCAGGTCGTAAGTGGCGTGATGGTTACATTGACTTCCAGCGTCTCGCCGGCGCCGCCGTCCAGGATGCCCCGCACTGGTGCCGCCGACGCGTAATCGCGACCCACCGCCAGCCGGATATGGCGTTCGTCGGTCAGGCAGCCATGGGTGATGTCGATGCTGCACCAGATTTCGCCAGCCGGGTCCAGGCACACATCGGCCCAGGCGTGGCTGGCCAGTTCGGTCGCGGCCGGGTCGTAGAAATAGCCGCTGACATAGCGCGCCGGGATGCCCAGCGCCCGGCATGCCGCCACCATCACCTGCGCTTGGTCCTGGCACACGCCGCTGCCCAGCGCAAAGGCCTCGGCGGCCGAAGTGCCGACATCGGTGGTGTTGGGCTTGTAGCGCACCCGCTCGCCGATGCCGCGCGCCAGCGCCAGCAGCGCATCGATGTCATGCCCCGCCGCCAGGAACGGCGCGGCAAACGCCTGCATCTCGGGCGGCGCCGTGGTCAGCGGCGTGCTGCCGAGGAAGTACAGCGGCGACACCCGCGCCTCGCCATCCGGCGGCGCGTCGCAGAACGCATGGTGCCCGTCGCGGTCGAGCTCGCCATGCGGCGGCAGCACTTCGACTTCGCCGCTGGCTTCGATCGCGATGGTGGTGGCCGGCCCGGCCACCGTGAAGTTGTGCACGATGTTGCCGAAGCCGTCGCGGGCCGCCGACGGGTTGCCCGGCGTCGACAGCTGCCAGTAGTCAACGGTCTGCAGCGGACCCGAGCGCGGCTGCAGCCGCACTTCGTGCACGCTGCGCCGCACCGGTTCGGCGTAGCGGTAGACGGTATGGTGGTGGATCTTGTATTTCACGGTATCAGGGCGCGGCGGCACGGAGGCAGCCGGTGGCCCGGCTCAGGCCGCCTGCAGCGGCACCAGGAAGTCCCGGCTGATGCCGTTGCCGAGGTCGCCGATGCGCTCCAGGAAGCTGGTCAGGTACGCATGCAGGCCGACGGCAAAGATATCGTCGATACGTGCGTACTTCAGGTCGGCGTGGAGTTTACCAGCCTGCCGCTCGGTTTCCGCCGAATGCTGGTTGCGCACCGTATGCAGGATGGACACCACCTCGTCCATGCTCGACACCAGCGAACGCGGCATGTCCGGGCGCAGGATCAGCAGCTCGGCCACGCGCTGCGGCGTGATCACCGCGCGATAGACCTTGCGGTAGACCTCGAAGCCCGATACCGAACGCAGGATCGCCGCCCAGTGGTAGAAGTCGTTGGGGCCGCTCTGGTCAGGTTCGGCCCCCGGCCCGGCGCCATTCCGAGCCTCTCCGCCGTCCCCGCCGGAAGAGGTCTGGAACTTGACGTCGAGTATGCGCGCGGTATTGTCGGCGCGCTCCAGGAAGGTGCCCAGGCGCATGAAGTGGAAGGCATCATCCTTGAGCATGGTGCCGAACTGCACCCCGCGCGCCAGGTGCGAGCGGAACTTGACCCATTCGAAGAAACGCGCCGGGTCTTCCTTCAGCACGCCGTCGGCGATCAGGCGCTGCACCTCCAGCCAGGTGGTGTTGACCGTTTCCCAGACCTCGGTGGTGAGCGAGCCGCGCACCGCGCGCGCGTTCTCGCGCGCCGCGCGCAGGCAGCTCATGATGGACGAGGCATTGGTCATGTCGCGCACCATGAAGTCGATCACGTCGTCGCGCGACAGCAGGCCGTACTTGTGGTCGAAGACCTCGGTCAGTTCCGAGATATCGAGCATCGCCCACCAGCCCTGCTCTGCCACTTCCGCCGATTGCGGCAACAGCGAGGTCTGGTAGTTGACGTCGAGCATGCGCGCGGTGTTCTCGGCGCGCTCGGTGTAGCGGGCCATCCAGAACAGGTGGTCGGCGGTGCGGCTCAGCATGTGGGCTCTCCAAGATCGGCGTTCATCGTTCCAGCACCCACGTGTCCTTGGTGCCGCCCCCCTGCGAGGAATTCACCACCAGCGAACCCTCGCGCAGCGCCACGCGGGTCAGCCCGCCCGGCACCATGCGCACCTCCTTGCCCGACAGCACGAACGGGCGCAGGTCGATATGGCGCGGCGCGATGCCGGCCTCGACGTAGGTCGGGCAGGTCGACAGCGCCAGCGTGGGCTGCGCGATGTACTGCCCGGGCCGGGACCTGACCACCTCGCGGAAGGCATCGATCTCGGCGCGCGTCGCGGCCGGGCCGACCAGCATGCCGTAGCCGCCGGCGCCGTGGGTTTCCTTGACCACCAGTTCGCCCATATGGTCCAGCACGTACTGCAGGTCATCGGCGCGCCGGCACATGTAGGTCGGCACATTGCTGAGGACGGCCTCTTCGCCGAGGTAGAAGCGGATCATGTCCGGCACATACGGGTAGATCGACTTGTCGTCGGCGACGCCGGTGCCGATCGCATTGCAGATGGTCACGTTGCCGGCGCGGTAGACCGACAGCAGCCCGGCGGCGCCCAGCGCGGAATCGGGACGGAACGCGAGCGGATCGAGGAAATCGTCGTCGACGCGGCGGTAGATCACGTCGATGCGTTGCGGGCCCTGCGTGGTGCGCATGAACAGGTGGTTGTCCTCGACGAAGAGATCGCTGCCTTCGACCAGCTCCACCCCCATCTGCTGCGCCAGGAAGGCATGCTCGAAGTACGCCGAGTTGTACATGCCGGGCGTCAGCACCACCACGGTGGGATCGGCGATCGCCTGCGGCGAGACCCCGCGCAGCATGTCGAGCAGCAGGTCGGGATAGTGCGCCACCGGTGCGACGCGGTTGCGCGCGAACAGGTCCGGGAACAAGCGCATCATCATCTTGCGGTTCTCGAGCATGTACGACACGCCCGACGGCACGCGCAGGTTGTCTTCCAGCACGTAGAACTCGCCCTCGCCGGCGCGCACCACGTCGATGCCGGCAACATGCGCATAGACGTCGTGCGGCACGTTGACGCCGAGCATCTCGGGCCGGTACTGGGCGTTGTTGTAGATCTGGTCGGGCGGGATCACGCCGGCGCGGATGATGTCCTGGCCGTGGTAGATGTCATGGATGAAGCGGTTCAGCGCGGCCACGCGCTGGCGCAGGCCTTTTTCAAGCAGCGCCCATTCGCTCGCCGGGAAAATGCGCGGGATCACGTCGAACGGGATGGTGCGCTCGGTGCCGCTGTTGGCCTCGTCCTTGTCGCCGTAGACGGCAAAGGTGATACCCACGCGCCGGAACACCAGGTCGGCCTCGGCGCGCTTGTTGGCCATCGTGCCTTCGGTCTGGCGCGCCAGCCATTCGGCGAAATGCCGGTAGTGCGGGCGCACGGCGCCGTCAGGCAAGGCCTGTCCCGCGTGGATCAGCGCCGGCGCGCCGTCATTGCGCCAGTCCAGCATCTCGTCGAAGTACCGCGCCGCCATGATGGCCGCTCCTCCATGTCGCGGGCTGCCGCCGCAGCCGCGCGCGTGCGCGCCGCTGCGGGCCGCCCTGGTTGCCCTGGCTGTCGTGCCGTGCGGCGGCGCCGGTTGGCGCAGGCCGCGGTGATGCCGTCGAGTCACTGGCCCTTCCAGCATACCCGCGCCGGCGAAAGCCGCAAGGTGGCCCGGCGGGCCGCCTATACCTTCGGCATCGGCACGAAGCCAGGCTAGCAAGATGCCTGCCAGCGCACGCAAAAAAGCCGCCGGCAAGGCCGGCGGCCGCAGTTGTGCCGTAGGAAAGATGGAAGTCGCGCCCCGGACCCATGCCCCGTGGCGCGCGATGGCGGCAGGTCAGCGCGCCGCGCCGGCGCCCTGCCGTACGGTGGCTCCGAGGATGGTGTCGACTAGCACCTCGGGCGGCTGGCGGATATCGAGCGTGAGCGCGTCGCCGGGTTCTTCCAGCGTATCGAACTGGCTTTGCAGCAGCTCGGGGTTGAAGAAGTGCTCGGTGCGCGCCGACAGGCGCTGGCCGATCAGCGACGCATCGCCCTTCATGAACACGAAGGTCACGCCGCCATCGGGCGGGGTCAGCCGGTCGCGGTACGCCTGGCGCAGCGCCGAGCAGGTGAACACATGGGTGCGGCCTTCGGCCCGGGCCGAGTCGATGGCCGCGCGCATCGCCGCCAGCCACGGCCAGCGGTCTTCGTCGGTGAGCGGGATGCCGGCGTGCATCTTGGCCTTGTTGGCATCGCTGTGGAAGTCATCGGCGTCATGGAAGCCGCAGCCCAGCCGCTGCGCCAGCAACTGGCCGACCGTGGTCTTGCCGCTGCCGGAAACGCCCATCAGGATATAGATCATGTCTGCTCCGTCGGTCTTGGTATCGGATGGTGGTGCCATCCTTGTCGGTTCCTTGCGTGTCCTGATGGGTCCGGCCGAATGCGGTTACGGCGCGCCCCAAGGACCTCGCGGGGCGCTGTGGTCCCCGCGGGAAACTTCACGATAGAAAATCGGCCTCTGGCCAGGCTATTGTGCGACGGATCGCACCGCGGCGGTATCGCCGTGGTCGCCCGCGGCGCCGGCATCCATCTCGGACAGGTCGAGTGCGCTGGCGCCCTCTTCCGCGATCCGTGCGTGGCGCCGGAACAGGCCGAACAGGCCGCGCCCCAGGCTGAACTGCGCGAACCGGTCAGCCGGCGCGCGCGCCGGCGCGCGCGCCGCGAATTCGCTTTCGTCGCCCAGCCATTGCAGCGTGCCGGTTACGGCGTCGACCCGGATGCGGTCGCCATCGCGCACGCGCGCCAGCGCGCCGCCCGCCAACGCCTCCGGGCCGACGTGGATCACCGCCGGCACCTTGCCCGAGGCGCCGGACATGCGGCCGTCGGTCACCAGCGCCACCTGGTGGCCGGCGTCCTGCAGCGCGCCCAGCACGGGGGTCAGCCGGTGCAGTTCCGGCATGCCGTTGGCATTCGGCCCCTGGAAACGCACCACTGCGATCAGGTCGCCGCCCAGTTCGCCGGCATCGAACGCCGCCTGCAGCGCCTCCTGCGAATCGAACACCCGCACCGGGGCTTCGACCACGCGGTGCTCCGGCGCCACGGCCGAGACCTTGATCACGCCGCGGCCCAGGTTGCCCTGCATCAGTCGCAGGCCGCCCTCGGTGGAGAACGGCGCGGCGGCCGTCGCCAGCACCTGCGGGTCGCCGCTCTGCGCGGCGCCGTCGCGCCATTGCAGCACGCCGTCGCTCATCACGGGTTCCTGCGTGTAACGGGCCAGGCCCGGGCCGGCCACGGTCTGCACGTCCTCGTGCAGCAGGCCGGCCTGCAGCAGTTCGCGGATCACGAAGCCGGCGCCGCCGGCGGCATGGAAGTGGTTCACATCGGCCGAGCCATTGGGATAGACCCGCGCCAGCAGCGGCGTGATGCGCGACAGCAGGTCGAAGTCGTTCCAGTCGATCATGATGCCGGCGGCGCGCGCCATCGCCACCAGGTGGATGGTGTGGTTGGTGGAGCCGCCGGTGGCCAGCAGGCCGACCATGGCATTGGCGATGGCGCGTTCGTCGACGATGCGCGCCAGCGGCAGGTAGCTGTCGCCGCGCGCGCGCAGCGCGATCGCGCGCTGCGCCGCCGCGGCCGTCAGCGCGTCGCGCAGGCCGCTGTCGGGATGGACGAAGGCCGCGCCCGGCAGGTGCAGGCCCATGATTTCCATCAGGAACTGGTTGCTGTTGGCGGTGCCGTAGAAGGTGCAGGTGCCGGCGCCGTGATAGGCCTGGCATTCGGCTTCCAGCAGCGCGTCGCGTCCCACCTGGCCGGTGGCGTAGAGCTGGCGCACGCGCGCCTTTTCCTTGTTGGGCAGCCCGCTCGCCATCGGGCCCGCGGGCACGAACACCATCGGCAGGTGGCCGAACTGCAGCGCGCCCATCAGCAGCCCCGGCACGATCTTGTCGCACACCCCCAGCATCAGCGCGGCATCGAAGGTGTTGTGCGACAGCGCCACCGCGGTGCCCATGGCAATCGCATCGCGCGAGAACAGCGACAGCTCCATGCCGGCGTTGCCTTGCGTGATGCCATCGCACATCGCCGGCACGCCGCCCGCCACCTGCGCCACCGCGCCGACCGCGCGCGCGGCCTCGCGGATCACGGCGGGATAGCGCTCGTAGGGCTGGTGCGCCGACAGCATGTCGTTGTACGCGGTGACGATGCCCAGGTTGGGCGCATGGTCGACGCGCAGCTTCAGCTTGTCGCTGGCGGGGAGCGCGGCAAAGCCATGCGCCAGGTTGGCGCAGGACATGCCGCGCAGCGGCCCCAGTTCCGCCTGCGCGCGTTCGCAGCGGGCAAGGTAGGCGGCACGGCTGGCGCGGCTGCGCGCAACGATGCGGTCGGTAACGGCCTGAAGCTCGGCATGGACGGCGGAAGGCATGGCGATGACGCTCCTTGTGGGCGGAAATGAGGCGGGGCGAGGCGGCGCTTCTGCGGCACCGCCATCTGTAGATTTTCTACAACTCGGGCGCCATTATACCCAGCCCTTGCCGGCCGTCGACCCGCCGTGCCGTCACAACGACGGAGAAAATGCCGGAATCAGGGCAAACCCCGAGCCTAAGCCAAGCCTGATTTCCGGCAAGATGCCGCACGAATCGATGTAGAATCTCTACAATTTCTTTTCCACGCCGATACCGCCGCCTGCCGCCATGCGCGACCGCATTCTTGCCGTCTACGACACCCTTCGTCCTTCAGAACGCCGCCTGGCCGACTATGTCGCCCGCCACGGCGCCGCCGTGATCCGGCTGTCGATGCCGGAACTGGCCGCGCGCGCCGGCGTGTCGCAACCGACCATCGCGCGCTTCTGCGCGGCGCTGGGCTACGACGGCTTCCGCGAATTCAAGCTGCAGTTCGCGCAGAACGTCGGCGGCGGCACGCCCTTCGTGCACCAGGATGTCGCCGCCGACGACCGCCCGGCGGACATCGCCGGCAAGGTGTTCGACCGCACCATCGCCACGCTGATGAGCGTGCGCAACGCCTTGTCGGCCGACCAGATCGAGCACGGCATCCGGCTGCTCGCCGGTGCGCGGCGCATCGAGTTCTATGGCTGCGGCAACTCCGGCATCGTTGCGCTGGATATCCAGCACAAGTTCTTCCGCCTGGGCGTGCCGACCGTCGCCTATGCCGACCCGCACGTGTTCAGCATGTCGGCGGCGCTGCTGGCCCCGGGCGACGTGGCGGTGCTGGTTTCCAACAGCGGCCGCACCTGGGACATGCTGACCGCCGCCACGCTGGCGCGCAGCAGCGGCGCGAGCGTGCTGGCGCTGACCCATAGCGGCTCGCCGCTGGCCCGGCTCGCCGATGTCTGCGTGTTCTCTGACGTCGAGGAAGACAGCGAGGTCTACACGCCGATGACTTCGCGTATCAGCCATCTGGTGCTGGGCGACGTGCTCGCCGCCGGCGTCGCGCTGGCGCGTGCGGACACCGTCGCGCCGCGCCTGCAGCGCGCCAAGGCGCATCTGCGCGAGCGGCGCATCGCCGGTAGCGAGCCGGCGCCGGCCCGAAGCCGCGCGCGCACAGCGGCGGCGGGGCCCGCGGCGCGCGCCGGTCGCCGCAAGGCCGGTTGACCGTCGGCGGCACCGGCGCGCCCTAGCGCGGCGCCGGCGGCCGTTCCCGCCAGTAGCGCGGCTCGGCCTGCCGGAACATCGACAGCGTGTAACCCGCGCGCGCCGTGTCCAGGGTCACCGCGCCGGTTTCGTCAGTGCGATAGCGCGAGATGCCCGAGCGGCCAAAACGCTCCCAGACTTCGGCGTTCGGATGGCGATAGCGGTTGCCATAGCCGAGCTGGAACACCGCGGCCGCTGGCCCGACCGCCTCGATCCAGTCGGCGCCGGACGAGGTGCCGCTGCCGTGATGCGCCACCACCAGCACGTCCGCACGCAAAGCCCCGGCCGGCAGGCGCTCGATCAACGCACGCTCCTGCGCCCGGCCGATATCGCCGGTCAGCAGCAGGCTGTGCGCGCCCGTGTCGACGCGCAGCACGCAACTGCGCGCATTGCTGGGGATGGCGGCCAGCTGGGCTTCCTCAGGCAACGGATGCAGCACGGAAAAACGCACGCCGTCCCACTCCCATTGCTGACCGGCCGCGCATGGCGGCCATTGGCCCGGCGTGGCCCCGGGCTGCCGGCCACCGAGCAGCAAGTGACCGGCAGGTGCACCGGTGCTGCGCGCCGCCACGGCCACCGCCCCGACAACGTCGGCCACGCCGCCGGCATGGTCGATGTCTTCATGGCTGACCATCAGGTGATCGAGCCGCGTCACCCCCTCGGCGCGCAATCGCGGCACCACCACCTGCGCGCCCGCGCTGGCGCCCGTGGCATAGCCCGGCCCGGCGTCGTACACCAGCGCGTGCGCGCGCGTGCGCACCAGCACCGCCGTGCCCTGCCCCACGTCGAACATCACCGCGCGGAACTGGCCGTCTGCGACCGGCGGGCCGCGCGCCAGCAGCATCGGCAGCATCAGCAGCACGCCATGCCGGCGCAGGCGCGCCGAAGCCACGGGCGCCACCAGCACTGCCACGCCAAGCGCAGCCAGCATTAGCGCCACTGGCCCGGCGCTGGCGGCTTCCCACATCGCCCAGGGCAGCATGGAGAGCCATTCGAGCACGGCAGCCAGCCCCACCATCGCAAAGTGGGCGACTGCCATGACCGGCGCGGCAAGCACCACGGGCAGCGCGGCGCACAGCAGTGCCAGCGGCGTCACCAGCAGGCTGACCACCGGAATCGCCACCGCATTGGCAAGCGGCGACACCACCGAGACCTGGCCGAACAGCAGCAGCGTCAGCGGCACCAGCCCGATGGTGACAGCCCACTGGGTGCGCGCCCCCGCGGCGAGCGTGGCCCGCAGCCGTGGCCAGCGCCCCGCGATCGCGGCGTCGCGTCCGGGACGGGCGGCGAAAAAGATCACCGCGACGGCGCCGAAGGACAGCCAGAAGCCCGGCAGCATCACCGCCCACGGGTCCACCAGCAGCGCCACCAGCGCTGCCCATGCCAGCACCACCGACGCCGGCGGCGCGCGTGCCCCCCATACCGCGACTGCCGCGACGCACAGCATGGCGACGGTGCGCAGCGCCGGGATCTGCATGCCGGCCAGCATGCCGTAGTCCAGCGCGGTGGCCACGGCCATCGCCAGCGCGGCTTGCCGGGCCGGCAGCCACAGTGGCAGCGGCCGGCGCAGCCAGCGGCCGCAGCCGAACGAATGGCGCCACAACAGTCCGGCGAGCGACGCCGCCATGCCGGCCACCATGGTGATATGCAGCCCCGAAATGGCCACCAGGTGGCTCACGCCCGTGCGCCGGAACAGCTGCCAGTCCTCCGCCCCGATGGCGCGCTGGTCGCCGATCACCAGCGCGACCAGCACGGCGCCGTAGCGCGCCCCGGCCGGCAGCGCGGCGCGCAGGCGGTCGCGCACCGCGGCACGCCAGGCTTCGATGCGCCAGGCCAGCCGCTCGGATGCCGCGTCCTGCGGCGGGCCCTGGGCGCGGCGCACGTAGCCGGTCGCGCCATAGCCTTGTGCCAGCAGCCAGTAGGCGTAGTCGAAGGCGAACGGATTGGCGAGCCCGCGCGGGCGCCGCAGGCGCAAGGTCAGCGTGAAGCGCTGCCCCGGGCTCAGGTCGGGCGGCGCGTCGCGCCAGTTGAGGATGACCCGGCCGGGCAGCGGCAGATCCGGCTCGGCTGACTGCTCGACGGTGAACGCGAAACGCGTGCCGGTGGCGGTCTGGGTGGGCAGGCCGGAAACCACGCCGCGCACGTCAAGGTCACGGGCTTCCAGCGCCACCGGCAGCCATTCGCGCAGGCGCTGCTCGGCGCGCCAGGCGGCCCAGCAGAACGCAATGGCAAAGGCCAGCATCGCCAGCGCCAGGCCTTGCAGCATGGCAGGCAGGCGCCTGCGCCACAGGGCCACGCCGATGGCGCACAACGCCAGCAGCGCGGCGCCCAGGCGCAGCCCGGGCGGCTGCGGCAGCGTCGCTTGCTGCTGCAGGGTCCAGCACCCGGCCACGAATGCCACCACGAAGCGACGCACGGCACCTCCTCCGGTTGAAGTTGCATCACCGGAGTTGTACCCGCGCGCAGGCGCGCCAAGCTTGTCAGCCTGTCAAGAAGCCGTGGAAGTTGTGTGACCGCCAGCAAGCGAAGGCGCCATGGTGTCGGCAAACGCCGCCAGGCGTGGCAGCGCCGCCACCGCATTGCGCCAGGTCGCCTGTGCCAGCGCCAGGGCGTCGATGCCGCGCAGCTCCGCCATCACGCGCGCCACCCCCGCGACCTCGGCCGGCGTGTTGCGCGCCTTGTGCTGTTCACCGAACTGGTCGTCCGACAGCCACGCCGGCGCGATGTCCGGCGCATCGGTTTCCAGCACCAGCGCTTCCAGCGGCAGCTCCGTCGCCAGCCGGCGGATCTGGCGCGCGCGGCTGAAGGTGACATTGCCGCCGAAGCCCAGCTTCAGTCCCTGCTCGACGAAGCGCCGCGCCTGTTCGTGGCTGCCGTTGAAGGCATGGGCAATGCCGCGCTTCACCCCGAGCTTGCGCAAGTGCGCGCCGACCTGGTCCTGCGACTTGCGCACATGCAGCAGCACCGGCAAGTCGAACTCGCGCGCGAGCTTCAGCTGTTCGGCGTAGAGCCAGGTCTGGTGGTCCTCGTCCAGGCCCGCGACGAAGAAATCGAGCCCGATCTCGCCGATGCCGACAAAGCGCGGATCGTCCATGCTGGCGGCCACCTGGCGCCGCAGCGTGTCCAGCTCGGGCTGTCCCGCGCCCGGCGAGCACAGCGGATGGATGCCCAGCGCGTAGACGCAGCGCGCATCGCGATGCGCCAGCGCGCGCACGGTGTCGAAGTTCCACGCGGCCACCGCCGGCACCACGATGCCGCGCACGCCGGCGGCCTCGGCCGCGTCGGCGACCTGCTCGCGGTCCGCATCGAACTCGGCGGCGTCGAGGTGGCAATGGGTGTCGATCCACATGGCCGCGGCCGCCTCAGCGTTCCTGGTGCAGGTGGCCGTCGCGCAGCCGCAGCACGCGATCGCAGCGGCCGGCGAGGTCCAGGTCGTGGGTGACGATGACGAAGCTGGTGCCGAGCGTGCGCGACAGCTCCAGCATCAGGTCGTAGACGCCGCCGGCGGTGTGGTCATCGAGATTGCCGGTGGGCTCGTCGGCCAGCACGCAGGCCGGCTGGCCCACCAGCGCGCGCGCAATGGCGACGCGCTGGCGCTCGCCGCCGGACAGCTCGCCCGGCCGGTGCCGCGAGCGCCCGCCCAGCCCGACCCGCTCCAGCATCGCCTGCGCAACTTCGCGCGCGGCCGCCTGGGTCAGGCCGCGGATGCGCAGCGGCATCGCCACGTTGTCGAGCGCGGTGAATTCCGGCAGCAGGTGATGGAACTGGTAGACAAAGCCCAGCGAGCGGTTGCGCACCACGTTGCGCTCGCGCTCGCGCAGCGCCGTGAAGGGCTTGCCGAGCAGCGCGACGCGGCCGGAATCGGGCTCGTCGAGCCCACCCAGCACATGCAGCAGCGTGCTCTTGCCCGAGCCGGAGGCGCCGACGATGGCGACTTTCTCGCCGGCATTGACGCGTACGTCGACACCGCGCAGCACATCGACGTCGAGCTCGCCCTGGCGGAAGCGCTTGGTCAGGCCCTCGGCCACCAGCACCGGCGCACCGGTGCGCGGCAGCCCCGGGGCGGGCGTGGAAGTATCGGCTTGCAGCACGGCTTCACTCATAGCGCAGCGCCTCCGCCGGATTGACGCGGGCGGCGCGCCAGCTGGGATAGAGCGTGGCCAGCGTGGCCAGCACGAAAGAGATGATGCCGATGGTGGCGATGTCGTTCACGCGGGGGTCGGAAGGCAGTTGGCTGATGAAATAGATGTCGCGCGGCAGGAACTGCACGTGCAGCAGCCGCTCGATAAAGGGCACGATCACGTCGATATTGGTGGCGATCAGCGTGCCGCCGGCCACGCCCAGCAGCGTGCCGATAAAGCCGATGGCGACGCCCTGCACGATGAAGATCTTCATGATCGAGCCCGGCTGCGCGCCCATGGTGCGCAGGATGGCGATATCGGCCTGCTTGTCGGTGACGGTCATCACCAGCGTCGACACCAGGTTGAACGCGGCGACCGCGATGATCAGCGTCAGGATGATGAACATCATCCGCTTCTCGGTCTGCACCGCGGCAAACCAGTTGCGGTTCTGCTTCGACCAGTCGCGCAGGTACAGCTCGCCCGACAGGGTGCCCGCCAGCTCCTGCGCCACCAGCGGCGCGCGCTGCATGTCCTGCAGCTTCAGGCGCACGCCGGTGGGGCCGCTCAGGCGGAACAGGGTCTCGGCGTCCTGCAGGTTGACCAGCGCCAGCGCGCTGTCGAACTCGAAGTGCCCGGACGAGAACACGCCCACCACGGTGAACTGCTTGAGCCGCGGCAGCACGCCCGCCGGCGTGATGGTGCCCTGCGGCGCCAGCAGCGTGACCTTGTCGCCGACCTGGACGCCCATGGCATTGGCGAGCTCGTTCCCCAGCGCGATGCCGAAGCTGCCCGGCACCAGCGCCGCCATGGTGCCGGCGCGGAACTGGCTGCCGATCTCCGACACCTTGGGCTCCTGCGACGGCTCGACGCCGCGCAGCAGCACGCCGCGCACGGCATCGTCGCGGGTCAGCATGGCCTGCGCCGCCACGTAGGGGGCGGCACCGACCACCTCCTTGTTCTGCAAGGCCTCGGCCGCGGTCTTCTGCCAGTCGGGCAGCGCCGACGGGCCGATCACCTCGATATGCGCCAGCACCGACAGCATGCGGTCGCGCACTTCCTTCTGGAACCCGTTCATCACCGACAGCACCACGATCAGCGCGGCCACGCCGAGCGCGATCCCCAGCATCGAGATCATCGAGATAAACGAAATGAAGGTGTTGCGGCTGGCGCGCTTGCTTGCGCGGGTATATCGCCAGCCGATCTGCCACTCGTAGGGAAATTTCAAGAGGATTCCTGTTGTTTCGGAAAAGCGCCGGTGTCCGCCGGTGTCTGCCGGGAGCCGCCGGCGGCACGCAGGGCTGCCGTCGCGGGCGGCGCCACGGTCACGCCGCTGCAGCGTCCGGGACTGGCGCGGGCCAGCCGGGAGTTTACAATCTCGCCACCATGATGACGCACCTGACCCTGATTGTGCCCTTTTCCGTCCCGCCCGGCGCCGGCGACGACGGCCGCGACGACGTCGTTCCCGGTGCGCTGCTGCGGCAATTGGAGCTGCCGGCGCTCGGAAAGTTGCTGACCCGGGCCGCGCCCGGCCCGCGCGAGCGGCACGACGACCCGTTCCTGCGCAGCCTGCCGCAGGAGCGCTGGCTGGCCGGCAAGGCCGGCCTGGACACGGTGCGGGTGCCGCTGGCGCCCTATATGCGGCTGGCCGACAGCTCCGGCGCGGCCACGGCCACCCCGGCCGCCGACGGCCAGTCCTGGGCCTGCCTGCAGCCAGTGCACATCCACGCCGCCCGTGACCACCTGGTGCTGATGCCGCCCGGCCAGCTCGGCCTGCGGCCGCAGGAAGCCACCGCGCTGCGCGAGGCCATCGACGCGCTGCTGCAGGAATCCGGCATCGCGCTGGAGACGCCCTGCCCGCAGCGCTGGTACCTGCCCGAGGCCGTGTTCGGCCCGCTCGAAGCCACCACGCCGCTGCGCGCGGCGGGCCGCAATATCGACATCTGGATGCAGGCCGGCGAGCGCGCGCGCGACTGGCGCCGGCTGCAGAACGAAATCCAGATGACGTGGTTCGACCACCGCGTCAACCAGGCCCGCGAGGCCGCCGGCGAGGTGCCGGTCAACTCGGTGTGGCTGTACGGCGGCGGCGCGCTGCAGCCGGTGCCGCGGCTGGCCGACACGGTGCTGAGCAGCGACCCGTTCCTGAGCGGCCTGGCGCTGGCCGCGGGCAGCCGCGTGCTGCCGGTGCCGGCAGGCCTGGCCGGCGCGGCCGCGGCCGAGGGCTCGGTGCTGGCCATGCTCGACAGCGCCACCGAGCCGCATATCGCCGAGGATTGGGGGCTGTGGCTGGACCGCATGCACGCGCTCGATGCCGACTGGTTCGGTCCGGCGCTGGACGCGCTGGCGGCCGGCCGGATCGGCGCCATCACGCTGGTGCTGGGCGGCGAAAACCACTTTGCCGAGTTCACGGTGCGGCGCGCCGACCTGCGCAAGTTCTGGCGCGGCATGGGCCAGCGCGGCGACTGGCGCGCGCTGCTGTCCGACCTCGCCCTTGCCGCCTGAAGCCCTCGCTCCCGACCCACCACTGCCGCCCCGCCCATGACCCGGATCGCCATCCGCCAATATTCCCCCGAACACGCCAGCGCGCTGGCCGCCGCCGGCCTGCACCCGACGCTGGCGCGCATCCTGGCCGCGCGCGGCGTGGCCCGCGCGGCCGAGCTGGCCACCGACCTGCCCGAACTGGTGCCGCCCGCGGCCATGAAGGGGATCGGCCACGCCGCGGCCTACCTGGCGGACGCCATCGCCGCCGGCAAGCGCCTGTTGATCGTCGCCGACTATGACTGCGACGGCGCCACCGCCTGCGCGGTGGGCGTGCGCGGGCTGCGCATGCTGGGCGCGCGGGTCGAGTACATCGTGCCCAACCGCTTCGAGTACGGCTATGGCCTGACCCCGGAAATCGTTGCGCTGGCGGCCAGGCAGAATCCGGACGTGATCGTCACGGTCGACAACGGCATCGCCAGCGTCGACGGCGTGGCCGCGGCCAATGCGCTCGGCATCGACGTGGTGGTGACCGACCACCACCTGCCGGGCGCGGAACTGCCGCAGGCCGCGGTGATCGTCAACCCGAACCAGCCGGGCTGCGAGTTCCCCAGCAAGAACCTGGCGGGCGTCGGCGTGATGTTCTACGTGCTGCTGGCGCTGCGCGCCGAGCTGCGCCGGCGCGGCGTGTACACCCAGCAGACCCAGCCGCCGCTGCAGACGCTGCTGGACCTGGTGGCGCTGGGCACCGTGGCCGACGTGGTCAAGCTGGACACCAACAACCGCATCCTGGTGGCACAGGGCCTGCGCCGCATGCGCGCCGGGCGCATGCAGCCGGGCGTGGCCGCGCTGTTCCGCGCCGCCGGGCGCGAGGCCGCGCGCGCCAACACCTTCGACCTGGGCTTCGGCCTGGGCCCGCGGCTGAATGCGGCCGGCCGGCTGGCCGACATGTCGCTGGGCATCGAGTGCCTGCTGACCGACGATGCCAACCGCGCCTGGGAAATCGCGCAGGAGCTGGACAGCATGAACCGCGAGCGCCGCGACATCGAGGCCGGCATGCAGCAGGAAGCGCTGCGCATCCTGGAACAGCCGCTGGCCGGACCGGACCCGTCGGCACGCTTCACGGTCAGCGTGTTCAACGATACCTGGCACCAGGGCGTGATCGGCATCGTGGCGTCGCGGCTGAAAGACAAGTTCCACCGCCCCACCATCACCTTCGCGCCCGGCGATGAAGCCACGGTCAAGGGCTCGGGCCGCTCGATCCCCGGATTCCACCTGCGCGACGCGCTCGACCTGGTGTCCAAGCGCCACCCCGGCATGCTGCTCAAGTTCGGCGGCCACGCCATGGCGGCGGGGCTGACCGTGCACGCCGAACGCTTTGCCGAATTCCAGGAAGCGTTCGAGGCGGTCGGGCGCGAATGGCTGTCCGACGACCAGCTGGCGCGCGTGATCGAGACCGACGGCGATATCGAGGACCAGTGCTTCAGCCCGGAGTTCGTCACGCTGCTGGAGCAGCAGGTGTGGGGCCAGGGCTTCCCCGCGCCGACCTTCTGCGGCGAGTTCGACGTGCTGCGCCAGAGCGTGCTCAAGGGCAAGCACCTGAAGCTGCAGCTGGGGCGCGGCAGCCAGCGCTTCGACGCGATCTGGTTCAACCATGCCGACTCGCTCGGCGCCAGCGCGCAGGTGGCCTACCGGCTCGACAACAACACCTTCAACGGCGTCACCCGCGTGCAGCTGGTGATCGAGCACGCGCAGTAGCATCCCCGGAGGGGCGCGGCGCGCCCCGGCTCAGCCGCGCGACGGCAGGTAGCTGGCCGGATTCACCGGCTTGCCGTTGCCGCGCACCTCGAAGTGCAGTTCGCTCGGGCTCGCGCCCATGCGGCCCACGTCCTGCCCCGCCGACACCTGCGTGCCCTCGCTGACCAGCGGCTGGTCGAGGTTGCCGTACACGGTGAGCCAGTCGTCGTTGTGCTTGACGATCACCAGCATGCCGTAGCCGCGCAGGTTGCCGACGTGGATGGCGCGACCGGCGGCGGCGGCGCGCACCGTGCCGTTGGCCGGCACGGCGATGCTCAGGCCCTTGCTGGCGGGCGGCGAGAACCCGGCAGTGACGCGGCCGTCGGCCGGCCATTGCAGGCGGATGCTGCTGGCGGGCGGCCGCGACGCCGCGGCGCTGTCGACGCGCGGTGTATCGGTCACGGCCTGCCCGCTACCGGTCGACGCCACCGCGCCGCCGGACGCGCCTGGCGGCCGCACCCGGATCAGCTGCCCGACCTCGATCTGGCTCGGGCTGGTGATGTCGCTGTTCCAGCGGGTCAGGTCGCGCACGCTGCGGCGGTGCTTGCGCGCGATCGAATACAGCGTGTCGCCGCGCTCGACGCGGTAGTAGCCGTCCGGCACGGGCCCGCCCGTGGTGCCGCAGCCGGCCGTGATTGCCGTCGTCGCGGCGGCCAGCAGCAGGCCCAGCGCGCGGCGCCGGCCTGGCTCGATGTCATGTCTGGTTTTCGTCATGCGTCCCTGTTGTTGGTCGGTGCCGGGGGCGGCTTGCGACCCGTATTATCGCCGCGTGCGCCGGCCGGCACCGCCGGATAGACCGCGCGGGCGCGGTTCCGTTCGGTTCGCGGCCGCGCCGCGGCGGCCGGAACGCCACCGCACGGCGCCCGATCTGCCGCGCCGATCCGCTATAATTCGAGGTTTTCGAAGCGCAGGAACATCATGGAAGCAGAACGCCTCAACGCCATCTCCGGTGCCATCTCCGATCTCCGTTCCCGGACGGAAGATCTACGGGGGTATCTTTGACTACGATGTCAAGGTAGGAAGGCTGGACGAAGTCAACGGCCTGCTGGAAGATCCCGACGTCTGGAACAACCCCAAGCGGGCCCAGGACCTCGGCAAGGAAAAGAAGATGCTCGAGGGCGTGGTCGGCGTCCTGGGCAAGCTCACCGATGACCTCGTCGGTGCCGAAGAGCTGTTCGAGCTCGCCAGGGAAGAAGGCGACGACGACACCCTCGAGTCGATCGAGGCCGACGTCAAGGGCTTCGAGGCGGTGGTGGCGGACATGGAATTCCGCCGCATGTTCGCCGGCGAGATGGACCAGGCCAACGCCTTTATCGACATCCAGGCCGGCGCCGGCGGCACCGAAGCGTGCGACTGGGCCTCGATGCTGCTGCGCCAGTACCTGAAGTACTGCGAGCGCAAGGGCTTCAAGGCCGAGGTGCTGGAAGAGTCCGAAGGCGACGTCGCCGGCATCAAGAGCGCGACCATCAAGATCGAGGGCGAATACGCCTTCGGCTACCTGCGTACCGAGACCGGCGTGCACCGGCTGGTGCGCAAGTCGCCGTTCGATTCGTCGGGCGGGCGCCATACCTCGTTCTCGTCGGTGTTCGTCTACCCCGAGGTGGACGATTCGTTCGAGGTCGAGATCAACCCGGCGGACCTGCGCGTGGATACCTACCGCGCTTCGGGCGCGGGCGGCCAGCACATCAACAAGACCGATTCGGCGGTGCGGATCACGCATATCCCGACCGGGATCGTGGTGCAGTGCCAGAACGACCGCTCGCAGCACCGCAACCGCGCCGAGGCCATGTCGATGCTGAAGTCGCGCCTGTACGAGCACGAGATGCGCAAGCGCCAGGCCGAGGCCGACAAGCTCGAGGCCGGCAAGACCGACGTGGGCTGGGGCCACCAGATCCGCTCCTACGTGCTGGACCAGAGCCGCATCAAGGACCTGCGCACCAACGTGGAAATGTCCAACACCCAGAAGGTGCTGGACGGCGACCTGGACCCGTTCATCGAGGCCAGCCTCAAGCAGGGACTCTAAGACCGTTCCCGCCGCCGGCCGGCGGCGGCACAGCCATCCATCCATCGCTGTACCGCCGCCCGCGCCATGCCGGCACGACGGCCTTTCCGACCGGGGCACCATGAGCGAAGCCAATCACCTGTACATCATCACCGGCGCCTCGCGCGGGCTGGGCGCGGCACTGACCAACGCCCTGCTGGTGCCGGGCAACCGCCTGATCTGCGTGGCGCGCAGCCGCAACACCGAACTGGAACGCATCGCCACGCTCAGCGGCGTGCCGGTGGCCTGGCACCTGCAGGACCTGGCGCAGGCCGGTCCCGCCGCCACCTGGCTGGCCAGCGTGCTCGACACGCTCGACCTGCCGCCGACCAGCGCCACGCTGATCCTCAACGCCGGCGTGGTCGAGCCGATCGGGCCGGTCGCGGCGCTGCAGGAAAAGACGCTGGTGCCGCACCTGCTGACCAACCTGGCGGCGCCGATGACCATGACCGCGGCGTTCCTGGAACGCACCGAGAAGTTCGGCTGCCCGCGCAAGGTGCTGGCGATCTCGTCCGGCGCGGCGCGGCGCCCGATCGAAGGCTGGAGCGCGTACTGCGCCGGCAAGGCCGGGCTCGACATGTTCATGCGCTCGGTCAATGCCGAGTACGCCCAGGCCGAGGCGCCGCGCACCGTGCGCGCGGTGGCGCTGGCGCCGGGCGTGATCGATACCGGCATGCAGGCCACCATCCGCAATGCCGATTTTGCCCAGGTGCAGCGCTTCCGCGAGCTCAAGGCCAACCAGCAGCTCGCCTCGGCCGAGGAAACCGCCGGCCGCATCGTCGCCTACCTGCACCGCCCGGATTTCGGCAGCACCGAGCTGGACGATCTCCGCAACTACTGAAGCCACACTGAACCCGCGCGCCGCCCGGCGCGCGACCGACAAGACACCATGACCGAACCCAACCGCGCCCAGGCCCAGGCGCAGAACAAGGCCGCCGCCGACACGCCCGCCGTCGACGAAAACAAGATCATCGCGGAGCGGCGCGAGAAACTGGCCGCGCTGCGCCAGCAAGGCGTGGCCTTCCCCAACGATTTCCGCCCCACCCACCAGGCCGCCGCGCTGCAGGCGCAATACGCCGACACCGAGCAGGCCACGCTCGAGGCCGCGCCGGTCGAGGTTGCCATCGCCGGGCGCATGATGCTCAAGCGCGTGATGGGCAAGGCCAGCTTCGCCACGGTGCAGGACGGCAGCGGCCAGATCCAGTTCTACATCACCCGCGACAAGGTCGGCGAAGAGGTCTACGCGGCCTTCAAGCACTGGGACCTGGGCGACATCGTCAGCGCCCGCGGCGAGCTGTTCCGCACCAACAAGGGCGAGCTGTCGGTGCAGGTGCGCGAGCTGCGCCTGCTGTCCAAGTCGCTGCGCCCGCTGCCGGACAAGTTCCACGGCCTGGCCGACCAGGAAATGAAGTACCGCCAGCGCTATGTCGACCTGATCGTGTCGCCGGAAACGCGCAACACCTTCCGTGCGCGCACCAACGCGATCTCGTCGCTGCGCCGCCATATGGCCGACGCCGGCTTCATGGAAGTGGAAACGCCGATGCTGCACCCGATCCCGGGCGGCGCCGCGGCCAAGCCCTTCATCACGCACCACAACGCGCTCGACATGCAGATGTTCCTGCGCATCGCGCCCGAGCTGTACCTGAAGCGCCTGATCGTCGGCGGCTTCGAGCGCGTGTTCGAGATCAACCGCAACTTCCGCAACGAGGGGGTGAGCCCGCGCCACAACCCCGAGTTCACCATGATGGAGTTCTACGCGGCCTACACGGACTACCGCTGGCTGATGGACTTCACCGAGGACCTGATCCGCAAGGCCGCGATCGACGCGCGCGGCAGCGCGGTGCTGACCTACCAGGAGCGCGAGCTCGACCTGTCGAAGCCGTTCCACCGGCTGACCATCTGCCAGGCAATCCAGAAGTTCGCGCCGCAGTACACCGACGCGCAACTGGGCGATGCGGAATTCCTGCGCACCGAGCTGAAGAAGTTCGGCGTCAACACCAACGCGCCGCAGTTCCTCAACGCCGGCCTGGGCACGCTGCAGCTGGTGCTGTTCGAGGAAACCGCCGAGAGCCAGCTGTGGGAGCCGACCTTTATCGTCGACTACCCGGTCGAGGTCTCGCCGCTGGCGCGCGCCTCGGATACGGTACCGGGCATCACCGAGCGCTTCGAGCTGTTCATCACCGGCCGCGAGATCGCCAACGGCTTCTCGGAGCTGAACGATGCCGAGGACCAGGCCGACCGCTTCCGCAAGCAGGTCGAGCAGAAGGACGCCGGCGACGAGGAAGCGATGTACTTCGACGCCGACTATATCCGCGCGCTGGAATATGGCATGCCGCCGACGGGCGGCTGCGGCATCGGCATCGACCGGCTGGTGATGCTGCTGACCGATAGTCCGAATATCCGTGACGTGATCCTGTTCCCGCATTTGCGGCGGGAAGACTGATGGTTCGCTCCCCTCTCCCGCTTGCGGGAGAGGGGCCGGGGGAGAGGGCAGGCGCTCGGCAAGCATGCTAACGCCTGGACTTCGTGGTGGCTTCCGCCCTCACCCCAACCCTTATATGAACACCGCCCCGGTTGCAAGGTTTTGGAACCAGCTTGACGTCGCAGGATGGGGCTGCTGCCTTATATCCGGCCTGGAGCGAGTACTTGTTCTCGCGGGCCACAATGGAAGCTGCTGAGAACCGTCCTCAATCTCTCGCCACGGGCTTGTAAGCCGCTTGGGTTGGGGCAGGTTTGGGTTCCCACGGTCCTACCTGTTTCGTCATTGCTGTTTCTTGCCTGTGCAGCCGTGAAGGTTAATCAAGCGCTGGTTAAGGGAAGGTGATGCCCCCCGGCTCAGGCCGGGCGCAAGCTCACATGTCCGGGATCGTATTGGCGCCCATGGGCCATTAATGCCCAGGCTGTCCGGGCGATCTTGTTGGCCAGCGCCACGACCACCACGTTCTTGGGGCGCCGCTGCAGCATGGACAGTGCCCAGGCCGGCGGATGTTTGGTGCGCGTGAGCATCGTGCGTCCGGCGTTGACCAACTGTCGTCGCACGTAAGCGTCGCCGCGCTTGCTGATGTGACCGAGCCGTACGTTGCCGCCCGTGCCGGTCTGCGCGGGAACCAGTCCCAGGCTTGCAGCGAAGGCTCTGCCTGAGCGGAAGGCCTGGGCACAGCCCATGGTCGCGACCAAGGCGGTGGCGGTAATGGGGCCGACGCCGGGAATCTTCTCCACGATCTGCGCGGCCGGATCAGACCTCAGCCATTCCTGGAGGTCACGCTCAACCAGTTGGATCTGTTCGTCGAGTTCGCGCAGCGCACAGACCTGCCGCTCCAGCGCGCGCATCAACAAGGGCGGTACGACCTGAGCGACCTCAGCCCAGCGCTGGCGCAGCTCGGCCCGGAAGGCCAGCCGCCCCGTGCGGAAGTGCAGGCCATATTCGCCCAGCAGCCCGCGCATCTGGTTGCTCTGCCGGGTGCGCGTCTTGACCAGCCCGTCCCGTATACGATGCAACGAGAGCACAGCCTGCTGCGCTTCGGTCTTGACCGACACGACCGGCATGTCGGGTTGCCGGGCTGCAGTCCAGATGGCTCGGGCGTCCGCCGCGTCGTTCTTGTTCGTACGCACGAAGGCGCGTACGTAACCCGGGTTGAGCAACACCACTTCGTGGCCAAGGCTCTGGATCTTGCGCGCCCACCAGTGGGCACCGCCACAGGCCTCCAGTGCGATCTGCCCAGGCTGGCAATTGGACAGGAATTCGATGAGCGCGGTGCGGCTGAATCGCCGGTTCTGGGGCTTCCCCGTAATGGGGTCTATCCAGTACATCTGGAACACTGTCTTTGCAATGTCCAGCCCATATGTCATAGCATTCATTTGGGCTCTCCTCGACCTTGAGTGTTGGATCGAACTTTCACTCTGGCACATCGATGCCGTCGGTCAAGCGAGAGCCCCTTTGTTTTCTAGGCCGCGGCCTGGCTTGGCGGTGGATGGGCGGTGTTCATTCCATCTCTCCCGCAAGCGGGAGAGGGAGCAGATCGTCGCAGCCCCAAAGCAAAAGGCCGGCATCAAGCCGGCCTTTTGCTTATTCCTGACGTCAGGACTTTATTCCGCTTCCTCGATCCACGCCTGCTGGATCGCCTCCAGGATCTTCTCGCCCGAGCGCGCGGGATCGTCGGCAAAGCCGTCGAGTTCCAGCACCCAGCGGCGCAGGTCGGTGAAGCGCACGCCGGCCGGATCGACATCCGGGAACTTGTCGTACAGTGCTTCGGCAATGGCGTAGGTATCGGTCCACTTCATGGGCTTGTTCTCCGCTGCGTTCAGTGCCGGCCGCTCAGTGGCCTTCCTTGGCGTGGTTGATGGTGTACTTGGGGATCTCGACGGTCAGGTCTTCCTCGTCGACGATGGCCTGGCACGACAGGCGCGAATTCGGCTCCAGGCCCCAGGCCTTGTCGAGCAGGTCTTCCTCCTTCTCCTCGGCCTCGTTGAGCGAGTCGAAGCCCTCGCGCACGATCACGTGGCAGGTGGTGCAGGCACAGGACTTCTCGCACGCGTGTTCGAGATCGATGCCGTTGGAGAGCAGCGAGTCGAGCACGCTGACGCCCTTCTCGGCCTCGATGACCTTGCCTTCCGGGCAGTATTCGACGTGGGGCAAAACAATGATCTGTGGCATGTCGTTTCCTGGGGTTCTGTAGTGCGGTGCAGGCGCGGTGATCAGCCCAGTTCCTGCACCTTGCGCCCGGCCAGCGCGCTCTTGATCGAGCGGTCCATGCGCCGGGCGGCGAATTCATCGGTGCCGTGCGACAGTTTTTCCACCGCGGCGCGGATCGCGAGGTGGTCTTCACCCCTGGCGATCTCGCGCACGCCGGCGATCAGCGCTTCGACCTGTGCGCGCTCCTCGGCCGACAGCAGGTCGCCATCGGCCTCCAGCGCACGCTCGGTGGCCTCGACCAGGCGCTCGGCCTCGACGCGTTCCTCGGCCAGCGCGCGGCTCTTCATGTCGTGCTCGGCCTCGCGGAAGCTGTCCTGCAGCATGCGCGCGATATCGTCGTCGGCCAGCCCGTACGACGGCTTGACCGTGACCGAGGCCTCGACGCCCGAATGCGTCTCGCGCGCGGTCACCGACAGCAGCCCGTCGGCATCGACCTGGTAGGTCACGCGGATGCGCGCCGCGCCCGCCACCATCGGCGGAATGCCGCGCAGCTCGAAGCGCGCCAGCGAGCGGCAGTCGCTGGCGAGCTCGCGCTCGCCCTGCAGCACGTGGATCGCCATCGCGGTCTGGCCGTCCTTGAAGGTGGTGAACTCCTGCGCGCGCGCCACCGGAATAGTGCTGTTGCGCGGGATGATCTTCTCGACCAGGCCACCCATGGTCTCGACGCCCAGCGACAGCGGAATCACGTCGAGCAGCAGCCAGTCTTCGCCGGGGGCATGGTTGCCGGCCAGCAGGTTGGCCTGCATCGCCGCGCCCAGCGCCACCACGCGGTCCGGATCGAGGTTGGTGAGCGGGTTCTGGCCGAAGAAATCGCCAACGGCCTTGCGGATCGACGGCATGCGCGTGGCACCGCCGACCAGCACCACGCCCTTGACGTCCTCGGGCGTCACGCCGGCATCGCGCAGCGCCTTGCGCACCGGCGCCAGGGTCTTCTGCACCAGGTGGGCGGTGATTTGATCGAAGGTCTCGTCGGTCAGCGTCAGGTGCACGATCTCGCCGGAGTCGAGCACCGCGTCGATCACGGTGCTGTCGGCTTCCGACAGCGCTTCCTTGGCGGCGCGCGCGCGCACCATCAGCAGGCGCATGTCCTGTGCCGACAGCGGCTGCAGGCCGGCTTGCTCGACGATCCAGCACAGCAGGCGCTGGTCAAAGTCATCGCCGCCCAGCGCCGAATCGCCGCCGGTGGCCAGCACTTCGAACACGCCCTGGGTCAGTTTGAGCACCGAGATGTCGAAGGTGCCGCCACCGAGGTCATAGACCGCGTAGATGCCTTCCGCGGCGTTGTCGAGGCCGTAGGCAATGGCCGCGGCGGTGGGCTCGTTGAGCAGGCGCAGCACTTCCAGGCCGGCCAGGCGCGCGGCGTCCTTGGTCGCCTGGCGCTGGGCCTCGTCGAAATAAGCCGGCACTGTGATGACCGCGCCGACCAGGTCATCACCGAGGCTGTCTTCGGCGCGCTGGCGCAGCGTGGCCAGGATCTCGGCCGAGATCTCCACCGGGCTCTTCACGCCGGCCGCGGTCTTGATCTGCACCATGCCCGGCGCATCGACGAAGTCGTAGGGGCTGTGCTCGATATTGGCCACGTCGCGCAGGCCGCGGCCCATGAAGCGCTTGACCGAGACGATGGTGTTCTTGGGGTCGCGCACCGCTTCGTCCTGGGCCCGGTAGCCGATGTGCGCGGTACGGTCAGGCAGGTAGCGCACGACCGACGGCAGCAGCGCGCGGCCGCGCTCGTCGGCCAGCACTTCGGGAATGCTGCTGCGCACCGCGGCCACCAGCGAGTTGGTGGTGCCGAGGTCGATGCCGACGGCGAGGCGGCGTTGGTGGGGCGCCGGCGACATGCCGGGTTCGGAAATCTGGAGCAGTGCCATGGTAATTCTTCGCGGTCTTGTACGGCAGGGGAACCCGCCATGTGGGCGGATTTCGGGCCGGGCGCCATTGTGTCACGGCCCCGGCGATCTTGCCGGTCAGTCTTCCAGCCGGTCGATGGCCTCGCTGGTATCGTGCTCGATCTTCTCGATAAACATCAGTTGCCGCACCGCGCCGCCGGCCGCTTCGTTGTCGCCGGCATCGAGCAGCGCGCCCAGCGCCGCATGGCGCTCGCGCTTTTCCTGGCGCAGCTCGCGCAGCAGCGCGTCGAGGCGGGCCACATCGCGCGCTTCAACCGCGTCCTGCAGCGCCTCGCGCCATTCCATCTGCTGCATCAGGAACGCGGGCGACATCGCGGTGTTGTTCTCCGCCTGCACGTCGATGCCGCGCAGCTTCAGCAGGTAGGTCGCGCGCCGCAGCGGCTGGCGCAGCGTGCGATAGGCTTCGTTGGCATGCGCGGCCCACTGCATCGCCACGCGGCGCTCGGCATCGCCGGCCTTGGCAAAGCGGTCCGGATGCGCCTGCGACTGTACGGTGCGGTACGCCGCGTCGAGCGCGGCCTCGTCGACGCCGTACTGCACCGGCAGGCCGAACAGCGCAAAAAAATCGTCTTTCAACTGCTTCCCCAAGAAAAAAGAGCGGCCGCGCCGCCCTTCGTCCGTGCTGCCGCCGCTACCGCGCGGGCTGGCGGGCCCACTCGGCCGGCGGCTCGTTGCGGTCGCACTTCAGGCAATTCACCCGCGTGCCGATCATGGCGGCGCGGCCGGCCTCGCTCTGCGTCCACGGCCGCGACTGCCAGGGCGGGTCGTGCCGCACATGCTGGCCATGGCCGCAGTCGAGCTCGGCCACCCAGTGGCCTTCTTCGTCGCGGCGGAAGCCGACGATGCTGCGCTCCACCGGCCCGGCCCGCGCCCGCCTGCGTCAGACCGTGAACGACTCGCCGCAGCCGCACTCGTCCTTGACGTTGGGGTTGTTGAAGCGAAACCCTTCATTCAACCCTTCGCGCGCGTAGTCGAGTTCGGTGCCGTCGATATACGGCAGGCTCTTGGCGTCGACGATGACCTTGATCCCGTGCGATTCGAACACGTTGTCTTCCGGCAGCAGTTCGTCGACGTATTCCAGCTTGTAGGCCAGGCCCGAGCAGCCGGTGGTCTTCACGCCCAGGCGCAGGCCCACGCCCTTGCCGCGGCGTTCCAGGTAGCGCGCCACATGCTTGGCGGCCTTCTCGGTCATGGTGATCATCGTTGCGTTCCTTCGTCGATGCCGTGGTCAGTGCGACAGGATCAGGCGGCCTTCTGCTCGGCGCCGTGCTTCTTCTTGTAGTCTTCGACGGCGGCCTTGATCGCGTCTTCGGCCAGGATCGAGCAGTGGATCTTCACCGGCGGCAGCGCCAGTTCCTCGGCGATCTGGGTGTTCTTGATCTCCAGCGCCTGGTCCACGGTCTTGCCCTTGACCCACTCGGTCACCAGCGACGACGAGGCGATGGCCGAGCCGCAGCCATAGGTCTTGAACTTGGCGTCTTCGATCACGCCTGCCTCGTTGACCTTGATCTGCAGCTTCATCACGTCGCCGCAAGCCGGGGCGCCGACCATGCCGGTGCCGACCGCGTCGTCGTTCTTGTCGAACGAACCGACGTTGCGGGGGTTTTCATAGTGGTCGAGAACCTTCGTGCTGTATGACATTTGGCTTACCTCTTGCGTATCTTTTACGGGGGTCTTGCTGTTATTTCTGCTGGATCCTGCGGGTACCCGTTGCGCTCAGTGCGCGGCCCACTGGATCGAATTCAGGTCGACGCCGTCCTTGAACATTTCCCACAGCGGCGACAGGTCGCGCAGCTTGCCGATCTTGCTCTTGAGCAGCTCGACGGTGTAGTCGATCTCCTGCTCGGTGGTGAAGCGGCCGACCGTGAAGCGGATCGAGCTGTGCGCCAGTTCATCGTTGCGGCCCAGCGCGCGCAGCACATACGACGGCTCCAGCGAGGCCGAGGTGCAGGCCGAGCCGGACGATACCGCCACGTCCTTGATCGCCATGATCAGCGACTCGCCTTCGACGAAGTTGAAGCTGACGTTCAGGTTGTGCGGCACGCGGTGTTCCAGGTCGCCATTCAGGTAGACCTCTTCCATGTCCGACAGGCCGTTCCACAGGCGGTCGCGCAGCATGCGGATGCGCTCGTTCTCGGTCGCCATCTCTTCGCGGGCGATGCGGAAGGCTTCGCCCATGCCGACGATCTGGTGCGTGGCCAGCGTGCCCGAGCGCATGCCGCGCTCATGGCCGCCGCCGTGCATCTGCGCCTCGATGCGCACGCGCGGCTTGCGGCGCACGTACAGCGCGCCGATGCCCTTGGGGCCGTAGGTCTTGTGGGCCGAGAACGACATCAGGTCGCACTTCAGCTGGTTCAGGTCGATCGCCACCTTGCCGGTCGCCTGCGCGGCGTCGCAGTGGAAGATGATGCCCTTCTCGCGGCAGATCTCGCCGATCTGCTCGACGTCCTGGATCACGCCGATCTCGTTGTTGACCAGCATCACCGATACCAGGATGGTGTCCGGGCGCAGCGCCTGCTTGAACACGTCCATGTCGAGCAGGCCGTTGTCCTTCACGTCCAGGTAGGTCACTTCGAAGCCCTGGCGCTCCAGTTCGCGCGTGGTGTCGAGCACGGCCTTGTGCTCGGTCTTCACGGTGATGATGTGCTTGCCCTTGCCCGAATAGAAGTTGGCGGCGCCCTTGATCGCCAGGTTGTCCGATTCGGTCGCCCCCGAGGTCCACACGATCTCGCGCGGGTCGGCGCCGACCAGTGCGGCCACCTGCTCGCGCGCTTCTTCCACCGCGCGTTCCGCTTCCCAGCCGTACGCATGGCTGCGCGAGGCGGGATTGCCGAACTGCTCGCGCAGGTACGGAATCATCTTGTCCGCCACGCGCGGGTCCACCGGCGTGGTGGCCGAGTAATCCATGTAGATGGGGAAATGTGGGGTGCTCATCGTTATGACTGCCTTGTAAGGGACCGCTGATCGCTGTGTTGCTGTCTTGCCGGCGCGCTCAGGACTGCGCCAGGCTGAAAACTGAATTCACCATTCTGGCCCGGACCGGCTTTTCCTGCTTGTCGGCCTTGCCGCGCGCGGCGACGACCGGCTGCGCGGCGTCTTCGCGCATGTCGTGCAGCACGGCGGGCTGGCGCTCGCGCTGCTGGTCCACCAGGTTCTTGAGGGAAACGGAGTCGAGGTACTCGACCATCTTCTGGTTCAGCGTGGCCCACAGTTCGTGGGTCATGCAGCGCCCCGAGCCGTCATCTCCGTTACAATTGCCCTTGCCGCCGCACTGGGTCGCATCCAGGGGCTCGTCCACGGCGATGATGATGTCCGCCACGGTGACGTCCTCGGCCTTGCGCGCCAGACTGTAGCCGCCGCCCGGGCCGCGCACGCTTTCGACGATCTCGTGCCGGCGCAGCTTGCCGAACAGCTGCTCCAGGTACGACAGCGAGATTTTCTGCCGCTGGCTGATGCCGGCGAGCGTGACCGGTCCCTGGTCCTGGCGCATGGCCAGGTCGATCATCGCAGTGACCGCGAAGCGGCCTTTGGTGGTCAGTCTCATGGTGCAGGGCTCTGGGGTGAAGCGTGGGGGTGAAGCTAATACTTGATCGTTTCCGTCAAGTATAAAGGTACCCGACTAATTCAGTCAACTACCCCTGCCGCACCGCACCACCCCGCCCTCAGGCCTGGCGCCCGCCTGCAGCCGCCTGCGGACGTGCCGCGCGCGGCGGCACCAGCAGCGACAATGGCTGTTTCAGGATGCGCCGCCGCACGGCAGCGCTCAGCGCGGCGCGATCGACACGCCGCAAATTGCGTGACCGCAGCGCCATATTGAACGCGAGCGCGAAGCTGACCGCCACATTCAGCATGCCCATCAGCGCGATCCCCGCGACCGCCAGCCACAGCGCCGGCATGCGCAGCGCATCCCACCCGAGCACGCCGATCGCGGCGCCGACCGACCCGGTCGACAGCGTCACATGGCGCACTTCCATATGCGGGCCGAAAAAGCTCAGGATCTCGGGCCCCAGCCCCAGCAGCAGCCCCAGCGACACATTGGCGACGATGCCCGACAGGTTGCGTTTCCAGAAGTCCGCCACGCGGGTGGCGCCGCGCGCGCCCAGCACGTACTGCAGCCGGCGGTGGTAGGCCATCACGTCGTGCACGCGGTGCAGCGCGAACCAGTTGTCGGCCCAGCCCGCGAACAGGCTGGACAGCCACAGCAGCACGCCGGTGAAGGCCGCGTACAGCGGCGTGGGGCCCAGGATCGAGAATGACTCGATGGTGGCGATGGCCTTGGCCGGCGTGATCAGGTTGGTGCCCAGCACCCTGTGCGCCAGCCACTGGACGGCCAGCGCCACCGGGAACACCACCGCCAGGTTGCCGACGATGGCGGCGGCGTTGGAGCGGATCATGGCGACGGTGTCGTCGACGAAGATCTCGCGCCCTTCCGGCCGCCCGGCGCCATCGAGCCGATGCGCCAGCGCGGGCCCGGTCATGGCCGGCTGCTTGGTCGCCAGCGTGAAGTGCGCGAAATGGATGGCCAGGAAGCTGCCGGCGTAGTTGAGCGAGGCCAGCAGGCCTTCGCTGAACTTGTCCAGGTGCAGCCCGTAGATCAGGAACTTCAGGTACACCGTCGCCACCGAGACCAGGCCGCCGCCCGCCGCGGCGCGCACCAGCTCGGCATATTCGCGGCGGTCGCGCGTGATGTAGTGCTCGCCGGTCTCGGCCGAGCGTTCCACCACCTTGCGCGCCAGTTGCGCGAACGAGCTGCCGGCCAGATGCGCAATGCTGCGCCGCGCCTGCGTCGAGCGGATCAGTTCGGCCACCAGGTGCGCCGGCATGCCGGGCCGGCCGGGCTCGAGCCACGCCGCCAGCAGCAGCTCGATGCGGCTGAGCTGCACCTTCATGCGCTCGATCTGGAATACCACTTCGACCGATACGCCGTTTTCCTCCAGCTCTTCGTACACCTGGCGTGCGGCGGCGTGGCAGCCATCGAGCAGTCCGCGAAAATAGTTCAGGCGGTGCGCGAAGCTGTGGTCGTCGCGGCGCAGGCCCTCCTCGCGCAGCGCCTCGATGGCCTGGTCCAGGCGGAAGAACGGCGTATCCTCGACACGCCCCGCCAGCCGCGAGCGGATCGCCTGGCTCAGCCCGGTGGCGCGCACCTGGCTGACCAGCACCGCGATGCTGGTGGCCAGGGTCTGGTCCAGCGCCTCGCGATAGCGCGCCAGCCCGGCCGCCGCGCCATCGGCGTGGCCGGCTTCCAGCACCCGTGCCAGCCGCGCCATCAGCGCCTCGTCGATGGCCTCGACCCAGTCGGCATCGCCATCGCCGACGAACACCAGCGCAAACAGAGCTGCCATGTCGCTGCGGTTCGGCGGCGGTGGCAGGAAGCGGCTCTGCAGCCGGCTCACCATCTCGCTGACGAAGCCGGGATGCTGCGCCACGCCGGTATCGCAGAACAGGCCGGTGGGGTCGTTCTCGCGCACCAGGCTGCGCATCGTCTGCGCAAAGCGCCCGGCCCAGTCCGGATGCCGCTCCAGCACCTGCAGCAGGTAGCGCAGGCGCACCAGTTCCGGATGGCGGCGCGGCGCGCCGTCTTCCGGTCCGTCGGCCTCGGCGCCGAGGCCGCCGTCGCGCCGGATCCAGAAGGCCAGTTCGATCAGCCAGCCGTTGCGCTCGGCCAGCGGCGCGTCCGGATCGGCCGCGGCCAGGATGGCGTCGAGCTGCAGGCTGGCATTGCGCGACTCGCGCCACTTGCGGAACAGTTTGCGAAGCATGGATTCTCGTCGGGATCGGGCCGCCGGCCGCGGGCGCAGCGCGCCGCGGCGGGGCCGGGAAAGGCTGTGCAGCGGGCCGGATCAGGCCGCCGGATGCTGCAGGCGCTGGCGCAGTTCGGCCACCAGGCCGTCGCAGGCGTCTTCGATGTAGTCGAGCACGCGCTCGAAGCCATCGCCTTCGCCGTAATACGGGTCCGGGACCTCGTCGGCGTCGTGCCGGGTGGCGAAGCTCATCAGCAGCCGCACCTTGTCGGCCGCGTCCGGACGCAGCCGCAGCAGGCCGGCGAGATTCTCGCGGTCCATCGCCAGGATCAGGTCGAAGCGGTCGAAGTCCGGCACCCCGACCTTGCGCGCGCGCAGCGCGGACAGGTCATAGCCACGCTGCAGCGCGTGGCGCTGGGTGCGGGGATCGGGGGCGCGGCCGAGGTGGTATTCATGCGTGCCCGCCGAATCCAGTTCCACCAGCGCCGCCAGTCCGGCGGCATCGAGCTTGGCGCGCAGCACGCCCTCGGCCGTGGGGGAACGGCAGATATTCCCCATGCAACACATCAGGATGGCGTATGGCTTCATCGGATCAAGACTTGGCAAGGTGGCATGGAGGCGCGATTCTACCTGCCGCCCATTCCGCCAGCCCGGCTTGCCGCCGATCGCGACGGACCGCGGCGCTAGGCGAGCTGCTTGGCCAGCCGCTCGCCGTGCGCAAACCCGGCCACCTGCGCGGCCTCGGCCGACTTGTAGTGGTCGGTGATGCGCGAGCTGTCGGTCAGCGTGCCGGCGGCGCGGATGTTGGTGCCGGGACGGCACACGCGCACGGTGTACGACCATTCGCTCTGCGAACGCTGCCTGACCTGCACTTGCACTTCGTGGGTTTCATAGACCTTCTTCTTCCATTCGCCGATGTCGGTCATTGTGTTTTCTCCACGGGAAATGGGGGTATCCGCCGGCGCGCTAGCTGACCTCGCCCGCGTCGATCGCGCGCATGGCGCCCGCCTCCGCCAGAGCGATGGCGGCTTCAGGCGTGGGCGCGTCGCCGGCAATCGCCTCGAAGCTCGGGCCGGTCGGTTCGCCGAAGGCGTCGGCGATGCGCATCTGCGCGGCAAAGCCGCCCGCGGCATTCGGGACCGCGGTGACCACTACCGCGTAGCCGCCGTATTCAAACTGGCGTTCCATCGTGCCTCCTTTGCAGCGGTCTGTTGCCCTGCCCCGCCGGCGCCGCCGAGGATTTCACTATAGGCGAAGCGCGCCCACCGTTGCGGCGTATCAGGCAGGCGAGGCAGGCGGCAGCGCGCCCTCGCCGCTGGCGCCGAACACCTGCGCCTTGAGCTTGGCCAACTGGTCGCGCACCTGCGCGGCCTGCTCGAACTCCAGGTTGCGTGCATGGTCGAGCATGAGCTTTTCCAGCCGCTTGATCTCCCTGGAGACCTGCTTTTCGCTCATCTCCTCATAGCGCGCCTGCTCCTGCGCGGCCTGCAGCTCGGCCCTGGCGTCGCTGACGTTGTAGACGCCGTCGATGATGTCCTTGATGCGCTTGACCACGCCGCGCGGCGTAATGCCGTTGGCTTGGTTGAAGGCGATCTGCTTGGCGCGGCGGCGCTCGGTCTCGTCGATGGCCTTCTTCATCGAGTCGGTCATGCGGTCCGCGTACAGGATGGCGGTGCCGTTGACATTGCGCGCGGCGCGGCCGATGGTCTGGATCAGCGAGCGCTCGGCGCGCAGGAAGCCTTCCTTGTCCGCGTCGAGGATCGCCACCAGCGAGACTTCGGGAATATCCAGCCCCTCGCGCAGCAGGTTGATGCCCACCAGCACGTCGAAGGTGCCCAGGCGCAGGTCGCGGATGATCTCGACGCGCTCGACGGTATCGATATCCGAGTGCAGGTAGCGCACCTTGACGCCGTTCTCGGTCAGGAACTCGGTCAGCTGCTCGGCCATGCGCTTGGTCAGCGTGGTCACCAGCACGCGCTCGCCGGCGCCGACGCGGGCATGGATCTCCGACAGCAGGTCATCCACCTGCGTGGTCGCGGGGCGCACCATGATGACCGGGTCGACCAGGCCGGTCGGCCGCACCACCTGCTCCACCACCTGACCGGCATGCTCCCGCTCGAACGCCGCCGGCGTGGCGGTAACGAACATCACCTGCCGCATCTTGCGCTCGAACTCGTCGAACTTGAGCGGCCGGTTGTCCAGCGCCGACGGCAGGCGGAAGCCGTACTCGACCAGCGTGGTCTTGCGCGCGCGGTCGCCGTTGTACATGCCGTTGAGCTGGCCGATCAGCACATGCGACTCGTCGAGGAACATCAGCGCGTCGGGCGGCAGGTAGTCGACCAGCGTCGGCGGCGGGTCGCCGGGGCGCGCGCCGGACAGGTGCCGCGAATAGTTCTCGATGCCCTTGCAGAAGCCCAGCTCGGACAGCATCTCGAGGTCGAAGCGGGTGCGCTGCTCCAGCCGCTGCGCCTCCACCAGCCGGTTTTCCTTGTGGAAGAACTCCAGCCGCTCGCGCAGCTCGTCCTTGATCGCCTCGATCGCGCGCAGCACGGTCTCGCGCGGGGTCACGTAGTGGCTCGAGGGGTAGACCGTGAAGCGCGGGATCTTCTGCCGCACCCGCCCCGTCAGCGGATCGAAGAAATGCAGCGACTCGACTTCGTCGTCGAACATCTCCAGCCGCACCGCCATTTCGGCATGCTCCGCGGGGAAGATGTCGATGGTGTCGCCGCGCACGCGGAAGGTGCCGCGCTGGAAGTCGGTCTCGTTGCGGGTGTACTGCATCGCGATCAGGCGCGCGATCACGTCGCGCTGGCTGATCTTGTCGCCGGCGCGCAGCGTCAGGATCATCTGGTGGTATTCGGTCGGATTGCCGATACCGTAGATCGCTGACACGGTCGCGACGATGACCGTGTCGCGGCGCTCCAGCAGGCTCTTGGTCGCCGACAGCCGCATCTGCTCGATATGCTCGTTGATCGACGAGTCCTTCTCGATAAACAGGTCGCGCTGCGGAACGTAGGCCTCGGGCTGGTAGTAGTCGTAGTAGCTGACGAAGTACTCGACGGCATTGCGCGGGAAAAACTCGCGGAATTCCGCGTAAAGCTGCGCCGCCAGCGTCTTGTTGGGCGCGAACACGATCGCCGGCCGCCCCATGCGGGCGATCACGTTGGCCATGGTGAAGGTCTTGCCCGAACCCGTGACGCCCAGCAGGGTCTGGAACGACAGGCCGTCTTCCACCCCCTCCACCAGCTGCCGGATCGCTTCGGGCTGGTCGCCGGCGGGCGGGAACGGCTGGTACAGCTGGAACGGGGAACCGGGAAATGTGACGAATTTGTCTTCGTCCAGGGCCGGCGCGACTTCGGCAAGGTTCGTCATAGGGGCGTGACTAGGGAAATACCTGAGGAAAACGGGCGGATTACGCTAGAATCTTGGGGTTGTCAGCCCCCGCTTCAAGCCAAGAAGAGCGCGGCCGGGCCTGCCAGCCTCCAGCGCAGTACGGAGCATTCTACGCCTTCCGTTTTTCACATAGCCGACCACGAGATTCCAAATGAGTTTGTTTTCTGCCGTCGAGATGGCCCCGCGCGACCCGATCCTGGGCCTCAACGAAGCCTTCAATGCCGATACCCGCGCGACCAAGGTCAACCTGGGCGTTGGCGTGTACTTCACCGACGAAGGGAAAATCCCCCTGCTGCGCGCCGTCCAGGAGGCAGAAAAAGCCCGTCTGACCACCGCCACCCCGCGCGGCTACCTGCCGATCGAAGGCATCGCGGCCTATGACCAGGCGGTGCAGACGCTGCTGTTCGGCAAGGAATCGCCGCTGATCACGGACGGCCGCGTGGTGACGGCCCAGGCACTTGGCGGCACCGGCGCACTGAAGATCGGCGCCGACTTCCTGAAGCGCCTGTATCCGGACGCCAAGGTCGCCATCAGCGACCCGAGCTGGGAAAACCACCGCGCGCTGTTCGAATCCGCCGGCTTCCCGGTGGTCAACTACGCCTATTACGACGCCCCCAGCCACGGCCTGAACTTCGCCGGCATGGTGGCATCGCTGAAGTCGTTCCCGGCCAACACCATCGTCGTGCTGCACGCCTGCTGCCACAACCCGACCGGCGTCGACCTGTCGCCCGAGCAGTGGCAGCAGGTGGTCGAGCTGGTCAAGGAACGCAACCTGATCCCGTTCCTGGACATGGCCTACCAGGGCTTTGCCGACGGCATCGACGCCGACGGCGCCGCGGTGCGCCTGTTCGCCGATTCGGGCCTGCCGTTCTTCGTGTCGAGCTCGTTCTCGAAGAGCTTCTCGCTGTACGGCGAGCGCGTCGGCGCGCTGTCGATCGTCACCACCAGCAAGGAAGAAGCGCAGCGCGTGATGTCGCAGGTCAAGCGCGTGATCCGCACCAACTACTCCAACCCGCCGACCCACGGCGGCACCGTGGTCGCGACCGTGCTGAACAGCCCGGAACTGCGCGCCATGTGGGAACAAGAACTGGCCGAAATGCGCGACCGCATCAAGCTGATGCGCCACGCGCTGGTCGACAAGCTGGCCGCCAAGGGCGTGCCGGGCGACTTCTCTTTCGTCAAGGCCCAGCGCGGCATGTTCTCGTACTCGGGCCTGACCTCGGCGCAGGTGGACCGCCTGCGCAACGAGCATGGCATCTACGCCGTCAGCACCGGCCGCATCTGCGTGGCGGCGCTGAACAGCCGCAACATCGATGCGGTGGTCGACGCGATTGCGGCCGTGATGTAACACCGCCACCAGTTGCCGCGCCGCAACGGCAGCCAACTGGCGTGGGCATCACAATGCAATGCAAAAAAGCGGCTTCGGCCGCTTTTTTGCATTTGTTTGCGATGTTGTAGGACGTTGTCACCGAAAAATCAGGCCTATGCCTTATTGTGTTCCCCGCATAGGGAAGTACTTTAAGGTATATGCTGCAAAGCAAGATCGTTAGCACGGTCGTTCGATTCAGGCATAATCGGCGCCACACGATCCAAGGTGTATTGTCAGTACATTGTTACTTGGTGGTACGCATCCTCAGTAAGACCAGGCAGAAACGGCATGCTCTATCAACTGCATGAGTTCCAGCGCTCGATCCTGCACCCGCTGACCGCGTGGGCCCAGGCGACCGCCAAGACCTTCACCAACCCCCTCAGCCCGATGTCGCTGGTACCTGGCGCGCCGCGCCTGGCCGCCGGCTACGAGTTGCTGTACCGGCTCGGCAAGGAATACGAAAAACCGGCGTTCGATATCAAGTCGGTGCGCTCCAACGGGCGCGACATCCCCATCGTCGAGCAGACCGTGCTGGAAAAGCCCTTCTGCAAGCTGCTGCGCTTCAAGCGCTATGCCGACGACCCCGAGACCATCAAGCTGCTCAAGGACGAACCCGTGGTGCTGGTGGCCGCGCCGCTGTCCGGCCACCATGCCACGCTGCTGCGCGACACGGTGCGCACGCTGCTGCAGGACCACAAGGTCTACGTCACCGACTGGATCGACGCGCGCATGGTGCCGGTCGAGGAAGGCGCCTTCCACCTGTCCGACTACATCTACTACATCCAGGAATTCATCCGCCATATCGGCGCCGAGAACCTGCACGTGATCTCGGTGTGCCAGCCCACGGTACCGGTGCTGGCCGCGATCTCGCTGATGGCATCGGCCGGCGAGAAGACGCCGCGCACCATGACCATGATGGGCGGCCCGATCGACGCGCGCAAAAGCCCGACCGCGGTCAACTCGCTGGCGACCAACAAGTCGTACGAGTGGTTCGAGAACAACGTCATCTACACCGTGCCGGCGAACTATCCCGGCCACGGCCGCCGGGTCTACCCGGGCTTCCTGCAGCATGCCGGCTTTGTCGCGATGAACCCGGACCGGCACCTGTCGTCGCACTATGACTACTACCTGAGCCTGGTCGAGGGCGACGCCGACGACGCCGAGGCGCACGTGCGCTTCTACGACGAATACAACGCGGTGCTGGACATGGCCGCCGAGTACTACCTCGACACCATCCGCGAGGTGTTCCAGGAATTCCGCCTGGCCAACGGCACCTGGGCCATCGACGGCAAGCCGGTGCGCCCGCAGGACATCAAGGGCACGGCGCTGATGACGATCGAGGGCGAGCTCGACGATATCTCCGGCGCGGGCCAGACCGCCGCGGCGCACGACCTGTGCGCCGGCATCCCGAAAAACCGCAAGCAGCACCTGAACGCCGAGCGTTGCGGCCACTACGGGATCTTCTCGGGCCGGCGCTGGCGCGAGGACATCTACCCGCAGCTGCGCGACTTTATCCGCAAATACCACCAGGCTCCGGTGGCCGTCGCCAGCAAGTAAAAAAGAACGCCCGCGCAAGCGGGCGTTCTTGTCTGGGCAGCGCTGCGGGCGGCTCAGGGCCTCTTCAGGTAGCTCAGCAGCATGTCAGTGTGGAGTTCGGCAAAGCGCTCGTGCTCCTGCTGCGACGCCACGTCGCGGCCGATCACGGCGCTGATGGTGTAGCGGTTCGACAGCACGTAGTAGCCCAGCGCGGAAATGGTCAGGTAGAACTGCGGCACGTCGATATGGTCGCGGAACAGTCCCTGCTGCTGGCCGCGCCGGATCACGTCGGCAAGCACGTCGACCACCGGGTTGATCAGTTGCTGCAGCTGCGCGGACTTCTTCAGGTGCCGTGCCTCGTGCAGGTTCTCGCTGTTGACCAGGCGGATGAACTCGGGGTGCTCGTAGTACCAGTCCCAGACGAAGCGGGCCAGTGTGCGCACCCCCTCGACCGGGTCTTCGTCGACCAGGCGCAGTTGCTCTTCGGCGGCGCGGAAGTTCGCGTATTGCTTCTCGAGCACCGCCAGGAACAGCCCCTCCTTGCTGCCGTAGTAGTAGTACAGCATGCGCTCGTTGGTTTCCGCGCGCCGGGCAATCTGGTCGACGCGGGCGCCGGCCAGACCACCCTTGGCGAATTCCTCGGTGGCCGCAGCGAGGATGCGTCGGCGCGTCCCTTCCGGGTCGCGTTTGGTCTTGGGCTCTGTTGACATGAGGTGTGGTCGATCGTTGCGCGGATTATGGCACAGGCCGGAATGCGGCAATCCGGCTGCGCGACGCGCATCATCGCCGTTTCTGTCCGCCGGCGAAATCGGGGATAATCCTTGCGGCGCGAAAACCGCAGGGTCCGCAGAGACCCCGGTGCCGCCGGGGCCGCCAGCACATTGTCCGCCCCGTCAGGGCCGCCGTTATGTCGCCAACCGCTCACAGCATTGCGCAAATATCGTGCTTTGCCCGTGGCCGCGCCGCGCTGGTGCGGCTGCCGGTGCAGCTGCTGGCGCGCCTTTTTGACCCCGCTCTTGTCCCCTGAATTGCTGTCCGTTGTCGTGAATCCCGCCGTCAAGTCCCTCGCCGACCGTCTCGAGGCGCTGCTGCCGCAGACCCAGTGCACCAAGTGCGGCTTCAGCGGCTGCCGCCCTTATGCCGAGGCCATGGCCAGCGGCGAAGCCGCCTGCAACCGTTGCCCGCCCGGTGGCGCACAAGGGATCGCGCGCCTGGCCACGCTGCTGGGCACCGAACCGCTGCCGCTCGATCCCGAACGCGGCAGCGAGCAGCCGCGCGCGGTCGCCCGCATCGACGAGAGCCTGTGCATCGGCTGCACGCTCTGCATCCAGGCCTGCCCGGTCGACGCCATCGCCGGCGCCGCCAAGCAGATGCATACCGTAATCCCTGAGCTGTGCACCGGCTGCGACCTGTGCGTGCCGCCCTGCCCGGTCGACTGCATCGACATGGTTCCCGTTACCGGCGCGCGCACCGGCTGGGACGCGTGGTCGCAGGCGCAGGCCGATGCCGCGCACGCGCGCTACCTGGCGCGCAACGCGCGGCTGGTGCGCGAGCGCGAGGAAAACGACGCGCGCCTCGCCGCCAAGGCCGCCGCCAAGCTTGCCGCGGTGCAGGCCGAAGCGCCGGAGAACGACGCCGAGCGCGCCGCGCAGGAACGCAAGCGCGCCATCATCCAGGCCGCGATCGAACGCGCGCGGCAGAAGCAGCAGGCCGCGCGGCCGCGCAATACCGAGAACGTGTCGGCCGCGGTGCAGGCGCAGATCGACGCCGCCGAAGCGCGGCGCGCGCGCGCCGGGCTGACGCCGCAGCAGGATGACTCCGATCCCGCCAAGGATCAGGCCAACGACCAAGAAAAAGAACCATGAACGCTGCCAAGTGCCGTGCCATCTTCGAGACGCTGCGCGAAGTCAATCCGGCCCCGACCACGGAACTGGAGTACAGCTCGCCGTTCGAGCTGCTGATCGCCGTGCTGCTGTCGGCGCAGGCCACCGACGTCGGCGTGAACAAGGCCACGCGCCGCCTGTTCCCGGTTGCGCATACGCCGCGGCAGATGCTGGAGCTGGGCGAAGCCGGCCTGAGCGAATACATCAAGACCATCGGCCTGTACAAGACCAAGGCAAAGCATGTGATCGAGACCTGCCGCATCCTGGTCGAACGCCATGGCGGCAAGGTGCCGGCCGAGCGCGAAGCGCTGGAGGCGCTGCCGGGCGTGGGCCGCAAGACCGCCAACGTGGTGCTCAACACCGCGTTCGGCCAGCCCACCATCGCGGTCGACACGCATATCTTCCGCGTCTCCAACCGCACCGGCCTGGCGCCGGGCAAGAACGTCGACGTGGTCGAGCAGAAGCTGCTCAAGTGCGTGCCGCACGAATTCCTGCACGATGCCCATCATTGGCTGATCCTGCACGGCCGCTACGTGTGCAAGGCGCGCAAGCCGGAATGCTGGCATTGCGCGATCGAGCCGCTGTGCGAGTTCAGGGAGAAAACCCCGGCGCCGCAGCTGTAGCCGCGGCCGGCGCTGGGGGGGGGGGGGGGGGCGGGCCCCCCCCCCCCCCCCCCCCCAGCTGCAGCGCGGTGCGCGCCACCACGTCGACATCGGGGGTGTAGCCCTGCCGGATCCAGCGCACGGCGAGATGGACCACCCCGCCCGCCACGCCCGCCGTCAGCAGCGGATCGCGCGCGCGCCCCGGCGGCAATAGCGCTTGCGCCAGCAGCCCGCCAAATTCATCCAGCGAGTCGGCCAGCGCGCCGTCGACCAGCTTGCTGACCCCGCGGATCTCTACCAGGAACACGCGCGCCGAGCGCGGTTCGCGCTGCAGCGCGCCGAAATAGGCGCGCAGCATCGCCAGCGCCTGTTGCGCGCCATCGTTGCCGGCCGCCTCGCGCGCCTGCACCAGGATGTGCAGCAGGCGCTGGGTCACCGTTTGAAACGATGCCAGCAGCAAGGCCTCGCTGTTGGCGAATGACTCGTAGAAATAGCGTTCGGTCAGTCCCGCGGCCTCGCACACGGCCTTGACGGTGGCGTTCTGGTAACCGCGCTCGCCATAGACCTGCACGGCCGCGGCGATCAGTTGCGCGCGGCGCTGGGCACGGCGCTCTTCGGCTTCGGCGCCGCGATAGCGGCGCGCGGGAGTCAGCTCGGAGGTCATGCGCGCCATTATGGCATTCCCTATGGCCGGAAAACGCGCGGAAAACTTGCCGGATGGCTTCTGACAATCTATGTTGTCAGAAACGCCACTCGTCCGGATGCCTCCCATGCGCGATGCCAGTTCCGATGACGCAGTTCTCGATGTCCTGATCGTGGGCGCCGGCTTGTCCGGCATCGGTGCGGCGCGCCAGCTGCAACGGCGCTGCCCCGGCAAGCGCTACGCCATCCTCGAGGCGCGCGACGCCATCGGCGGCACCTGGGACCTGTTCCGCTACCCCGGCATCCGCTCGGACTCGGACATGTACACGCTGGGCTACCGCTTCAAGCCCTGGCGCGGCGCCAAGGCCATCGCCGATGGCCCGTCGATCCGCGCCTATATCCGCGAGACCGCCGCAGAAGCCGGCATCACGCGCCAGATCCGCTTCGGCCACCGCGTGGTCAGCGCGGCGTGGGACAGCGCCGAGGCTTGCTGGACCGTCGAAGCCGAACGCGGCACCGACCGCGCCCTGGTGCGGCTGCGCGCGCGCCTGCTCTATGTGTGCGCCGGCTACTACAGCTATGCCGAGGCCCACCGTCCCGCGTTCGACGGCGAGGACCGTTTTCGCGGCCGCATCGTGCATCCGCAGTTCTGGGACGAAGCGCTGGACTATGCCGGCAAGCGCGTGGTGGTGATCGGCAGCGGCGCCACCGCGGTCACGCTGGTGCCGGCGATGGCAGAGCGCGCGGCGCACGTGACCATGCTGCAGCGCTCGCCCACCTATATCGTGGCGCGCCCCGGCGAAGACGGCATCGCGCGCACGCTGCGCCGCGTGCTGCCGGAGCGGCTCGCCTACGCCGCCACGCGCTGGAAGAACGTGCTGCTCGGCATGACCTTCTTCCAGCTGGCGCGGCGCCGGCCCGAACGCGTCAAGGCGCGCCTGGTCGGCATGGCCGCGGCGCAGCTGCCAGCCGGCTTCGACGTGGCGACGCATTTCACGCCGCGCTACAAGCCCTGGGACCAGCGCCTGTGCCTGGTGCCCGACGGCGACCTGTTCCGCGCGCTGCGCGAGGGCCGCGCCTCGGTGGTCACCGACACCATCAGGCGCTTCACCGAAGGCGGCATCGAGCTGGCCAGCGGCAACTCGCTGGACGCGGATATCGTGGTGACGGCAACCGGGCTGAAGCTGAACATGCTGGGCGACATTGCGCTCACGGTCGACGGCCAGCCGCGCCGCGCCGCCGAATGCCTGGCCTACAAGGGCATGATGCTCAGCGACGTGCCCAACCTGGTGCTGGCGTTCGGCTACACCAACGCCTCGTGGACGCTCAAGGCCGACCTGACGGCCGAGTACGTGTGCCGCCTGCTGCGCCACATGGACCGCCATGGCCACCGCATCGCGGTGCCGCGCGCACCCGCCGCGGTGCAGCCGACGCCGTTCCTCGATTTCACCTCGGGCTATGTGCAGCGCGCCGCCGGCGTGCTGCCGCGGCAAGGCGACCGCAAGCCGTGGCGCGTGCACCAGAACTACCTGAAAGACCTGCTGACGATCCGGCACGGCCGCATCGCCGATGGCGTGCTGCAGTTCAGCGCCCCGCCCGCCGCGGCCCCCGCGTTGCGCGAGCGGCGCAACCAACAGGACGCAACGGGCGCCAACGCCGCCGTGGCCGCCAGCGAGGTGCAGCCATGACAGCCCTCGTCGTCGGCCTGGCCGTGCTGCTGGCGCTAGTCCTGCTGACCGGCGCCGCGCTATGGCTGTACACATGGCGTACCGCCCGGCGCATCGAAGCGGCCATGCAGCCGCCCGGCCGCTTTGTCGACGTGCCCGGCGCCCGCCTGCATGTGGTGGAGCGCGGGCAAGGCCCGGCGCTGCTGCTGGTGCATGGCCTGTCGGGCCAGCTCGAGAACTTCGGCTACGGCATGATCGCGCCGCTGGCCGAGAGCTTCCGCGTCATCGCCGTCGACCGCCCCGGCGCGGGCCATTCCACGCGCACGCCCGGCAGCGCCGCCGACCTGCCCGCGCAGGCCGACGCGCTCGCCGCACTGTGCGACCGGCTGGGCCTGGAACGGCCGCTGGTGGTCGGCCATTCGCTGGGCGGCGCGATTGCGCTGGCGCTGGCGATCCGACATCCGGAGCGCGTCGGCGGCCTCGCGCTGATCGCGCCGCTGACCCATCCGCCCAGGGAGATCTCGCCCGTGTTCCGGGCCATGACCGTGCCGCGCGCCTGGCAGCGCCGGCTGCTGGCCTGGACCGTGGTGGTGCCGATGTCGATCCGTCATCGCGCCGAGGTCATGGATATCGTGTTCGGCCCCGACCCGGTGCCGGACGACTTCCCGACCCGCGGCGGCGGCCTGCTGGCCTTGCGCCCGCGCCATTTCCTGGCGGCGTCGGAGGACCTGATCGGCGCCGCGCGGAGCCTGCCGGCGCTGCTGCGCGACTACGGCTCGCTGCGCGTGCCCGTCAGCGTGCTGTACGGCCGCGACGACCGCATCCTCGACTTCGCCGAGCATGGCGAAGCGCTGGTGGCGAAAGTGCCGGGCGCCACGCTGACCCTGGTCAGCGGCGGGCACATGCTGCCGGTCACCGCCATCGCCACCAGCGTCGATTTCGTGCGCGCCGCCGCCGCGCGGATGCAAGACTCCGCGCCGCGGCCGGCACAGTTCGCCTGATCCCGGGAGACCGCCCATGACCACCACGACGGGTTCCAACCCCTACAAGCAGGATCTCTTCGCCGCGTTCCGCGCCGTGCGCAAGCTGATGGCGGACGGCAACGACACCGAGCAGGTATTCCGCATCATGCGCGCGCTCAACGGTCCGTCGATGCCGCGCAACTTCAGCCGGCTGCTGGCCACGCACGACGGCCGCCGCATGGTCTACCAGCGCGTCGAACTGGCCGAGCGCCTGTCCGATCCCGCTTACGTGGCCGGCTTCGGGCCGGGCACGGTCGGCGCGGCCTATCGCGCGTTCCTGGAACAGACCGGCTACAGCGCGGACGGACTGGCCAAGGTGTCGAACCTCGACCAGGAACCGGTGCTCGAGGACGCCTACCTGTGGTTCGGCCGGCGCACGCGCGACATCCACGATATCTGGCACGTGCTGACCGGCTACCGCGCCGACGAAAGCCTGGGCGAAGCCGCGCTGGTGGCGTTCAGCTATGCGCAGACCGGCGGCAGGGGCTGGGCCTTCATCGCCATCGCGGCGTCGCTGAAGAGCCTGCGCGTGACCGGCAGCCTGGCCTTTGCGCGCGCGGTGCTGGAGGGCTACCGGCTGGGCCGGCGCGCACGCTGGCTGCTGGGAGAGGATTACGAGAAGCTGCTGCACGAACCGATCGACGCGGCGCGCGCGCGGCTCGGGATCGGCGAACCGCGCCGCTACCTGGCCTGCAAGCCGATGCAGCAATGGACCGCCTGAGCGGTTCCAATTGCTACCGTCATTCCCGTGAAAGCGGGAATCCAGCGTCGTTAAAAGTCACTGGGTCCCCGCTTTCGCGGGGACGACGGTCACGTACCTAACGGCATGACCACCGCGGGTCGCTTTTTATGCTTGCCGGTACCGGCCGCGTTCAGACGATGCGGCAGGCTTCGTCGAACGATAGCCGCGGGCCGCGCGGGAACAGCTTGTCGGCGACGCCATAGCCCAGGTTGCACAGGAAGTTGACCTGCCACTTGCCGTCCGGGAAGAACGCTGCGTTGACCTTGTCGGCGTCGAAGCCGCCCATCGGGCCGCAGTCCAGGCCCAGCGCGCGCGCCGCCAGGATAAAGTAGCCGCCCTGCAGCGAGCTGTTCATCAGCGCGTCGCGGGCAATCTTGGCGTCGTTGCCGGCGTACCACGAGCGGGCGTCGGCGTGCGGGAACAGCTTGGGCAGCTGGTCGTGGAAGGCGGTGTCGAAGGCGATGATCGCGGTCACCGGCGCCGAGCGCGTCTTGTCGACGTTGCCGGCCGAGACGCAGTCGACCAGGCGCGCTTTCTCGGCAGCGCTCTTGACGAACACGATGCGCGCCGGGCTGCTGTTGGCCGCGGTCGGGCCGAACTTCATCGCTTCATAGATCTGGTGCAGCACGGCGTCGTCGACATGGCGGTCCTGCCACACATTGTGGGTGCGGGCCTCGGTGAACAGCTGCGCCAGCGCGGCGTGGTCGATCTGGGACATGCGCGTCCTTTCTGTACGGGAGGTGAGAGAAGGCGCGATTGTACCCAAGCGCTGGCACACGCCACGACAGCGCCTTTGAGCAACCCGTTCAATTCCCTTGCATGTCGGCGCGCGCCGGCGCCGGCGCGCTGCCGCGGCGGGTCAGCCACAGCACGCCTGCCAGGATCAGGCCGCCGCCCACTGCCTGCGCGGCGCCGATCTGCTCGCCCAGCAGCAAGGCCGCCAGCACCACGGTGACCACCGGCTCCAGCGTCGACAGCATCGATGCCTGCGCCGCGCCCAGCCGCTGCAGCCCGGCAAAGAACGTCAGGATCGCCAGCACCGTCGACAGCAGCGCGATCCCCGCCAGCGCCAGCCAGCCGCCGGCATCGGCCGGGAACTGCGGCGGCGTGCCGGCGCCGGCGCGCAGCACGCCGACCACCCCGTAGACCAGCGCCGCCGCGGTGCAGATCACGGTGGTGGTGGCGATCGGGTTGACGCCGGCGGTCAGGCGCGCGCCGACGATGATGTAGACCGAATAGATCACCGCCGCCGCCAGCCCCAGCGCGATCCCCAGCGGCGAGCCCACGCCGCCCCCGACCGTCAGCCCGGCACCCACCGAGCACAGCACCAGCGCCACCACCGCCGCGGTGGTCAGCCGCTCCTTCAGGAAGATGGCCGCGAGGATGGTCACGAACAGCGGGTACAGGTACAGCAGCAGCGCCACCAGGCTGGCTTGCGCGTGATTGAGCGCGCTGAAGAAGCAGAACGACTGGCCGACATAGCCGATGCCCCCCATCGCCGCCAGCGCCAGCACGCGGCGCCACGGCGGCAGCGCGATGCCGCGCGTACGCATCACCCACGCCAGCGCCGCGGCGGCCAGCATGAAGCGCACCAGCAGCAGCCCATACACGTCCGCGCCGGCGGCGTAGGCAAAGCGGGCGAAGATGGCCATGGCGCCGAAGGCGCTGGCCGAGACCGCGATCAGCAGCACGCCGGCCAGCTTGTCGCGGGCGGCGGTCGGGGCGGTGGGGGCGGAAGCGCTCATCGGGCAGGCAGGGAGTCGGCGATCCCGCATTCTACTTGGCGGCATCGCCAGGGCAGCCGGCAAGGGCAGCCCCCGTCGTTTACAATGGCGCCACCATGTTCAATCCCTCCCGAGAAGAAGTCCGCCGGTTCTTCTGCGATGCCTGGCAGAAGCAGATTGCAGGCGGCGTGCTGACCCCGCTGGAAGCCATCGCCGTCGACTGGATCGGCGAGCACCCCGAGTACCACGAGCTGCTGCGCGACACCGAAGGCGCGCTGGCGCAGGACTACACCCCCGAGCAAGGCCAGACCAACCCCTTCCTGCATCTGGCGATGCACCTGTCGATTTCGGAGCAGGTCTCGGTCGACCAGCCGCGCGGCATCCGCCAGGCCTACGAGGCGCTGGCGCGCCGGCTCGATTCCCCGCACGAAGCCCAGCACCAGGTGATGGAATGCCTGGGCGAGATGCTGTGGCAGGCGCAGCGCACCGGCCAGCCCCCGGACGGCGACCACTACGTCGACTGCGTCAAGCGTCGCGCCAACCGCTGACGTTGCGCCGGTACGCGCAAAAAAGTGCAGCGTACAATTCCTCACAAGCCGTTGCAGGCGTGCGTGGTAGGCTTTGGGCTCCGAGTTTTCCCTAGTTGCGTTGCCATCACCTGGCAACGTCGCTCATCTTGATGCCCCGTACTGCCCTTTTCCCGCGGCGACGCCTGGCCCCGGCCAGCCGTGCCGTCGCCCCGCTCTGCCTGTCGCTGATGCTGGCCTGGCCGCTGGCCGGCCATGCCGGCGTGGCGCTGCTGCAGCCGCCGCGCGTGATCGACGCCAACCAGCCGCTGACCCTGACCCTGGTGGTGTCGGCCGACAACACCACACGCCGCTACCGTATTCCCGACACGCTCGAAGTGACCGCCTCCGGCGACCTGCAGGCGCCGGTACGGCTGGTGCTGTGGCGCGAAGTCTCGGGCCCGGCCGTGGTCAACCTGCGCCGCGGCGAGCATCGCGCCATCCGCTACACGGTGGCGCTGCCGCCGGTGCTGCGCGGCCAGGTGCGGCTGGATGCCACCGGCATCGACGCCGCGCCGGTGCTGGTCACGCTGAACCGGCTGCCGCAGCCGGGCGAGGCGGCCACGTCGACGCCGCCGGTGGCCAGCCAGGCGCCGGCCACAGTGGACAGCCCTGAATCCGCCGACAGCGCGCCCGTCCCGGTGACGGGCATCACCACGGCCGAGGCCGCGGCGCCCGCCCCGGCCGACCTGCGCGACAGCGCCCGGCTGTCGTTCCACGACCCGATGTATTTCATGGGCGGCGCGAACGGGGGCGCCAACGCCAAGTTCCAGTTCAGCTTCAAGTACCGCATCTTCGAGGGCGAGGACCCTGCCTCGAAGCGCCTGTTCGACAACCTCTATTTCAGCTACACCCAGTTCTCGCTGTGGGACTTGAACGACGACTCGGCACCGTTCCGCGACACCAACTACCGCCCCAGCCTGTTCTACTACCTGTCGGATACCGGCGTGCGCAACAACGTGATCAGCCGGCTGTCGCTGGCCACCGGCCTGGAGCATGAATCCAACGGCCGCGACGGCACGCAATCACGCAGCATCAATACGGTGTTCGTCAAGCCGACCTTCTATTTCGGCGACCAGAACGACTGGCACTGGCGTGTCGCGCCCAAGCTCTACGCCTACGTGGAAAAGGCCGATAACCCGGACATCGCCCACTACCGCGGCTTCATGGACCTGGGCATCGCCTACGGCCGTCCGGACTCATGGGAGTTCTCGGCGACGCTGCGCAAGGGCACGCGCAAGTGGTACGGCAGCGTCGACGCGCAGCTGACCTACCCGATGGCGCGGCTGATCCCCGGCACGGCCGGCTATTTGATGGCGGGATATTTCGTCGGCTATGGCGAGAGCCTGCTCGACTACAACCACAAGCTGCCGTGGCAGTTCCGCATCGGCTACGCGCTGACGCGCTGAAGCCGGTTCTGCGCTAGCCGGCCAGCGGCTTGCCGCTGGCCTTCAGGCGGGCATTGGCCACGGCCGCGGCAAACTGCCCGTGGCCGTGCCAGCCGGTGGCCCGGCCCAGCTTCTTGCCGTTCTGGAAGAACATGAATACCGGGATGCCGTGCAGGCCGAAGCGCCGCCCCAGCTCCGGGTGCGCATAGACGTTGGCGTGCAGCCAGTGCAGTTCCAGCGCGCGCACCGGCCCGGGATTGGCCAGCATGGCCTTCTTCGCCATTTCGCAGTTGAAGCAGTCCACGCCCCAGAAGAACACGCACACCAGCGCGTCGCCGGCGGCGGCGATGGCGCCGTCGATGGTGGCATCGTCGACCTCGCGCATGGCGAAGGCGTCAAAGGCGCGGTGGTCCAGATGCGGGGCCGCGGACGGGTCCGGCGCGCCGGCTTGCGGTTCGGTGCTCATGCTTCGCTCCTGATGCGGTTCGCTGCCAATGACGAACGCCCGGGCCGGCAGGCACCGGGCGTCGTGGCGCGACGGGCGACGGGCGCCGCCCGTCCGCGTGCCAGCGGCGACGGCTTACTTCGGCGCCGCCACCGTGACCAGCGCCGGGCGCAGCACGCGGTCGGCAATGGTGTAGCCGCGCTGGAGCACGGTCACCACGGTGTTGGGCTCCTGCTCCGCCGGCACCATCGAGATGGCCTGGTGGCGGTGCGGGTCGAACTTCTCGCCCACCGGGTTGAGTTCGACGATCTTGCCGCGCTCGAAGGCCGCGGCCAGCTGGCGCGCGGTCAGTTCCACGCCTTCGCGCAGCTTGGCGATATCGCCGGAGCCGTCGGCCAGTGCGGCCTGCAGGCTGTCCATGACCGGCAGCAGGTTGTCGGCAAAGTTCTCGATGGCGAACTTGTGCGCCTTGGCGACATCTTCCTGGGCCCGGCGGCGGATGTTCTCGCCTTCGGCAACGGCGCGCATGTACAGGTCGTAATGCTCGCTGGCCTTGGCTTCCAGCGCGGCCAGCTGGGCCGCCACGTCGTCCACGGCGGTCGCCGCGGTTTCCGGCGCGCCGGTCTCCGGGCTGGCGTTGGCTGCACTGGCCGCCGCATCGCCCGCAGGCGTCGCAGTCTGGTTGGATGGCGTCTGCTTCTGGTCTTCCATGTCGATCCGTATCAATGCAGTGTCGCGGCCCGCCGTGGGCTGGCCGCGGGTGGTAAATCGGCGTGTGTCCGATGCAGGTGGTGGCAGCTCGCCGCTTTTCAAGAGTGGCGCCGGCGCGACGCGGAAACACACGGTTACAAAGCCTGGCCTGCCGAAATCGACGCCTTATTGCTTTGCGTCATCGCGCTCACTAAGATTCTTAGTAAGAAAAATGACAAAAATGTCGAGGGCCAGGGGATGGTTCATTATTGTGCCGCTTCCGAAAGGTTGGCCATGCATAAGCTGCCAGTCGTGACGCTGTGCGTCGTGGCCGCATTGGCGGTCATGACCGTCTTTATCTGCCTGTCCGGCGCCTTCACCCCGCGCGATACCGAGTATGGCAGCGGCAAGGCGGTGTTCAAGCACTACATCGTCCCCTTCGTCAGCCAGGAAGGCTCGCAGGAATAAGCCCGGCTGGCCCGCTCATCTTGCTGTCCATGGCGCGGCGGCACCGGCAACGGTGCCGCCGCGCTGCCATGTCAGCCCTTGAAGTCGTCGATGCGGCGGCGGTCGCGCTTGGTCGGGCGCCCCTGGAGCTGGGCGGATGGCTCGGGCTGCAGGCGCCGGCGCTCGGCCTCGGCGGCGCGGCGCGACTGGCTCTCGGCACTTTCCTGGTACAGCGTCTGCGCCACCGGCGCCGGCCCGCGCGCCGCGGCGATGCCCTTCACTTCCAGCTCCCAGCGCTGCTGGTGTGCCTCCAGCGCAACCTTGTCTCCGGGCTTGACCTCGCGCGAGTTCTTGCACAGCTGGCCGTTGACCGTGACCTTGCCGCGCTCGACCGCTTCGGCCGCGAGCGAGCGCGTCTTGAAGAAACGCGCGCACCACAGCCATTTGTCGATGCGCTGGCGCGCATCCGCGTCGAAATCCACGTTCATGCCGCCGCTCCCCGCGCCTGCGCACGCGTGCGCCGCGCCTCCAGTTCATGCGGATGCGGCGTGGCGAGCGGCCAGCCCTGCAGGTGCTGCAGCGCGATCTCCGCCATCGCCGCGACCCACGGCGCGGCATCGTTCATGCACGGAATGAAATGGAAGTCCTTGCCGCCCGCGACCTTGAACTCAGTCTGGCCTTCCATGGCGATTTCTTCCAGCGTTTCAATGCAGTCCGCCGGGAAGCCCGGGCAGAACACGTCCACGCGCCCGGCGCCAACCTTGCCCAGCTCGGCCAGCGTCGGCGCCGTATAGGGCTGCAGCCACTCGGCCTTGCCGAAGCGCGACTGGAACGTCACCTGGTACTGCCCCGGCTGCAGGCCGAGCGCCTCGCCCAGCAGGCGCCCGGTCTTCAGGCACTCGCAGTGGTAGGGATCGCCCAGTTCCAGCGTGCGCCGCGGCACGCCGTGGAACGACAGGATCAGCTTGTCGCCCTGGCCGAAATCCGGCATGCCGTGCCGGCTCCAGTAGGCGCCGACCTGCTGCTGCAGCGCCGAGATATACGCGGGATGGTCATGGAAATGCTTGACCAGCCGCAGCTCCGGCTGGTTGCGCCACTGGCCCAGCACGCGGAACACCTCATCGAAGGCGGTGGCGGTGGTGGTGCCCGAGTATTGCGGATACATCGGCAGCACCAGCACCTGCTCGCAGCCCTGGCGGCGCAGCGCTTCCATCACCGAGGCGATCGAGGGGTTGCCGTAGCGCATCGCGCACGCCACCGTCACGTCGTGGCCGTTCTGGTGCAGCAGCCGCTGCAGCGCGTGCGCCTGGCGCTCGCTGTAGACCAGCAGCGGCGAGCCCGTCATATGGGCCTCGCGCAGCCAGATCGATTCGTACTTGAGCGCCGACGCGCGCGAGCGCAGCGGCAGGATCACGCCATACAGCAGCGGCAGCCACGCCGCGCGCGGGATTTCGACCACGCGCGGGTCGGACAGGAACTGCTTCAGGTAGCGCCCCACCGCCTTGGGCGTGGGGGCATCGGGCGTGCCCAGGTTGACCAGCAGGATCGCCGTGCGCGGCGCCTGGCCGTGCTGGTAGGCCGGTTCGGGAGAAAACGTCATGTCGCTTCCGGATTGGCGCGATGCCGGGATGGGGCGGGCGCGGCGCACCGGCGCCGGGCCCGCGCGGCGGGAATGGAGCCGCCGGCCGGACCGGGACGCCGGACCACTAGTTCTGGCTCAGCGCGCTCGACAGCAGCCGCGCGGTGATGTCGACGATCGGGATCACGCGCTCGTAGGCCATGCGCGTGGGGCCGATCACGCCCAGCGTGCCGACGATCTGCCCGTCGACCTCGTACGGCGCGGTGATGACCGCCATGTCTTCGATCGGCACCAGCCGGCTTTCGCCGCCGATAAAGATCTGCACGCCCTGCGCATGGCTGGACACGTCCAGCAGCTGCAGCAGGCTGGTCTTGTGCTCGAACACGTCGAACAGGCGCCGCAGCTTGTCCATGCTCGAGGCTAGGTCGTCGACTTCGAGCAGCTTGCGCTCGCCGCTGATATAGACGTGGTCGTCGTCCTCGTCCTCGGCGGTGCTGCCGGCCTCGACCGCGGCCTGCATCAACTGCGACATGTCGCGGCGCAGGTCCTGCAGCTCCAGCCGCAGGTGGTTGCGCACGGTGTCGAAGCTCATGCCGGCATAGTGTGAGTTGAAGAAATTGGCCGCCTCGATCAGCTGGGCCGGCGTGTAAGGGAGTTCGGTCTGGATGATGCGGTTCTGCACGTCGCCCTCGGGGCTGACGATGATCAGCAGGATGCGCTTGTCCGACAGCCGCATGAACTCGATCTGCCGGAACGCCTGCGCGCGGCGCGGCGTCATCACCACGCCGGCAAAGTGCGACAGGTTGGACAGCGTGCGCGCGGCCGCGGTGATCATGCGCTGCGGCCCCAGCTGCTGGCCGCCCAGCTGGTCCTGGATCTGCCCGGTCAGCTCGGCCAGGTCGGCGTTGCGCTCGAGCGGCTTGGCCGTCAGCATCGAGTCGACGAACAGCCGGTAGCCGCGCGGCGTCGGGATCCGGCCGGCCGACGTGTGCGGGCTGGAGATAAAACCCATTTCCTCGAGATCGGACATCACATTGCGGATCGTCGCCGGCGACAGGTCCAGCCCCGAGTACTTCGACAGGGTGCGGGAGCCGACCGGCTGGCCTTCGGCAATGTAGCGCTCGATCAGGGTCTTGAGCAGCGTTTTGGAGCGTTCATCCATGATGCCCCGATTTTACGCAAGTTTTGGACCTTCTGGCGGCCCGGCCGGATGGGCCGCCGGCGCCTGCTGACAACCGTCGCGGCGGTATGGTCTAATCCCGGCATGTCCGCCCCAGCCAAAGCCAGCGCCGTGCGCACTCCGTTCAAGACCGTCGCCCTGGTGGGCCGGTACTCCACCGCCGGCATCGAAGGGCCGCTGGAAGAGATCGCCTCCTACATCCTGCGCAACGGCCAGGATGTGGTGTTCGAGCGCGAGACCGCGCTGGCCACCGGGCTGACCGCCTACCCCGCCCTGTCCGCCGAGGAGATCGGCACGCAGGCCGACGTGGCGGTGGTGCTAGGCGGCGACGGCACGCTGCTGGGCCTCGCGCGCCAGCTTGCCGGCTATGACGTGCCGCTGATCGGCGTGAACCATGGGCGGCTCGGTTTCATGACCGATATTGCGCTGGAGGATGCGCACACCGTGCTGCCCGACATGCTCGACGGCCGCTACGAGTCCGAAACCCGGCTGCTGCTGGCCTCGCGCGTGGTGCGCGACGACATGGACATCTTCTCCGCGCTGGCGCTGAACGATGTGGTGGTGAACCGCTCCGGCATTTCCGGCATGGTCGAGCTGGCGGTTTCGGTCGACGGCCACTTCATGTACAACCAGCGTTCCGACGGCCTGATCGTGTCGACCGCCACCGGCTCGACCGCCTACGCGCTGTCGGCCGGAGGGCCGATCCTGCATCCCACGCTGTCGGGCGTGGTGCTGGTGCCGATCGCCCCGCACGCGCTGTCCAACCGGCCGATCGTGCTGCCGCACGACGCCGAGGTCACCATCGAGGTGGCCAGCGCGCGCGACGCCAGCGTCAACTTCGACATGCAGTCGCTGACCTCGCTGCTGCCGGGCGACCGCATCGTGGTGCGGCGCTCGCAGAAGACCATCAACCTGCTGCACCCGGTGGGCTACAACTACTACGCCACGCTGCGCAAGAAGCTGCACTGGCACGAATACCCGTCCGAAGACAACCGCCTCTGAGCGCCATCCAGCCGCCCCTCAGCCCGAGCCGACCGTTCATCGGACCGACCATCCTTCCCGCCACGATGCTGCGCAGCCTGTCCATCCGTGATTTCGTCATCGTCGACACCCTCGACCTCGACTTCGCCTCCGGCTTTACCGTGTTCACCGGCGAGACCGGCGCCGGCAAGTCGATACTGATCGACGCCCTGGCACTGGTGCTGGGCGAACGCGCCGATGCCGGCGTGGTGCGCGAAGGCGCGCCGCGCGCCAGCGTCAGCGCCACCTTCTCGACCCATGCCGCGCTCGATGCCTGGCTGGCCGAGCGCGAACTGAACAGCGAAGACGACGGCGGCGTGCCGACCGTGCTGCTGCGCCGTACCGTCGATGCCGGCGGCCGCAGCAAGGCCTTTATCAACGGCGCCGCCGCCACCCTGGCACAGCTGCGCGAAGTCGGTGACCAGCTGGTCGACATCCATGGCCAGCATGCGCACCAGCAACTGCTGCGCCCGGACGCGCAGCGGCTGCTGTTCGACGCCCACGCCGGGCTGACGCAGCAGGCCGCCGCGGTGGCCGAGGCCTGGCGCGCCTGGCGTGCCTGCGTGCGCCAGCGCGAAGCGGTCGAGCACCAGTCGCGCGAGATGCAGCTCGAGCGCGAGCGGCTCGAATGGCAAGTTGGGGAGCTGGACAAGCTCAACCCGCAGCCGGGCGAATGGGACGAGATCCAGTCCGAATACAACCGGCTCTCGCACGCCGCCGGCCTGATCGACGGCAGCCGCGCCGCGCTCGATGCGCTGTCCGAGGCCGACGGTTCGGTGCTGTCGGCGCTCAACGGCATCGTCCACCGGCTGCAGCAGCTGGCCGATGTCGATCCCGCGCTGCGCGACGTGCTGGCCGCGCTCGAGCCGGCGCAGCTGCAGGCCGAGGAAGCCGCGCACTCGCTGACGCGCTATGTCGACCGGCTCGAGCTCGACCCCGAGCGGCTGCAGGTGGTGGAAGAGCGCATGCAGGCGCTGCACGCCACCGCGCGCAAGTACCGCCTGCCGCCCGAGCAGTTGCCCGACGAGCTGATCGCGCGCCGCCAGCAGCTCGACGACCTGCAGGCCGCGCAGGACCTGAACAAGGTGATGGCGCGCGAGGCCGCGGCCAAGGCCGCCTACCTGACGCTGGCGCAGCACCTCAGCCAGGCCCGCAAGCAAGCGGCGCAGGCGCTGTCCGGCGCGGTCACCGACGCCATGCAGGGCCTGTCGATGGCGGGCGGCAGCTTTGTCGCCGCGCTCAATGCGCTCGACGAAGGCCAGAGCTACGGCCTCGAGCAGGTCGAGTTCCTGGTGGCGGGCCACGCCGGCGTCAGCGCGCGGCCGCTGGCCCGGGTGGCCTCCGGCGGCGAACTCGCGCGCATCAGCCTGGCGATCTCGGTGATCACCAGCGAAGCCTCGCCCACGCCCACGCTGATCTTCGACGAAGTCGACACCGGCATCGGCGGCGCGGTGGCCGAAGTGGTCGGCCGGCGCCTGCAGGAACTGGGCCGCGCGCGCCAGGTGCTGTGCGTGACCCACCTGCCGCAGGTAGCGGCGCAGGCCGGCACCCACCTGCTGGTGAGCAAGGAAACCACCGCCGAAGCCGAGGCATCGGTCACGCGTTCGCGCATCCGCGTGCTCGACCCTGCCGGGCGCGTGGTCGAGACCGCGCGCATGCTGGGCGGCGCCACCGTCACCAACACCACGCTGCAACATGCGCAGGAGATGCTGGCGCAGGGCATGGCCGACAGCGGCGCCGGCCAGCCCGCGCGCGCGGGCAAGGACGGCAAGCGCGCCCGCCGCGCCGCCGCCGGCTAAGGCTAAGGCTCGCGCCACTTGCGCGGCCGGCCTTGCGTGGCATCGCGCCAATTTATCAATCGACAGGAGCTTCCCCATGACCCGCCCAGCGCCGCCCACCGGCCACCGCCCGCGCGCCTCGCTGCGCGCGGTGCTGGCCATTGCCACCGCCGCCTCGGCCGCCCTGCTGGCGCTGTCCGCCTGCCAGGCCCAGCCCAAGGCCTCGGCGCCGCCGCCGGGCAGCATCAGCGATGACCGTGCGCTCGGCGACATCATGGTCCGCTTCAAGCCGCCCGCGGTGGACCTGTCCGAAGACGCCGGCAAGCTGCTGGCCGAAATCAAGGGTCCGATCCGCTATGTGGTCAAGCGGCCGATGTCGGGCGGGGTCTGGCTGGTCACGGCGATCTCGCCGTCGGCCGACGCTACCCTCGACCAGGCCGTCGACACGCTGCGCGCCACGCCGCGCATCGAGACCGCCGAACCCGACCGGCTGCTCAAGCCCAGCCGCAATATTCCAACCAGCCGCGACATGCCACCGCGCTGAGGCTGGAAATCTGTACGGAATGCCGCACTAACGAACGGGGACAAGACCAAAAACCACCCTTGCACAACCCGGCTGGATCGTATTCGCTACATAACATGCCCGCGCGCCGGCCCGGCCCGAGCGCGCCACGCCCCAGGGAGGAGAAATCCATGCCGCAATCCGCGCTGTCCGTGTTCCGCCGCAACTTCGCGGCCCGCCGCTGGCGGGCCATCACCCTGGCCGCCGCCGCTGCCTGCGGCGCGGTCCCGACCGGCACGGCACTCGCAGCCGGCGCGCAGTCCGCATCCGCCTATACCGGCCACATCATCGTGCGCTGGCGCGACGGCACCACCGCGGTCGACGGCAACGGTGCCGCCAGGTCGCCGGCTGCCGCCGAGGCCCTCAAGCAACTGAGCGAACGCACCGGCATCGCCGTCTCGGCACGCCGGGCCATGGGTGGCAACCTGCAGTTAGTGCAGATCCCCGACAGCTTCGCCGCCGACCCCGAAGCGGCGGCGGCGCGCCTGCGCCAGGATCCGCGCGTGGCCGACGCCGTGCCCGACCGCTGGCTGCGGCTGCACGACACCCTGCCCGACGATCCCGAGTTCCAGGTCAGCCAGCCGTACCTGAAGGGCACCGGCACCGCCGTCGGCGGCGCCAACCTGCCGCGCGCGTGGGACCGCACGCGCGGCAGCAACGGCATGGTGGTGGCGGTGGTGGACACCGGCATCCTGCGCCACCCCGACCTGGAGGGACGGCTGCTGTCCGGCTTCGACTTCATCAGCACCACCACGGTCTCCAATGACGGCGACGGCCGCGACGGCGACCCGACCGATGCCGGCGACAACCTGCCGGCCGGCTTCACCTGCCCGGGCAGCAGCACGCCCACGCCCGAACCGACCAACAACAGCTGGCATGGCACGCGCGTGGCCGGCGTGCTGGGGGCGCTGACCAACAACGCGCGCGATATCGCCGGCGTCGACTGGAATGCCCGCATCCTGCCGGTGCGGGTCTCGGGACGCTGCGGCGCGCTGCTGTCCGACACCGTCGACGGCATGCGCTGGGCCGGCGGCCTGCCGGTGCCGAACGTGCCGGACAACCCTAACCCGGCGCGCGTGGTCAATATCAGCCTGGGCGGCGGCACCTGCAGCAGCATCGAGCAGCAGGCGGTCAACGACCTGAACGCGCGCGGCGTGGTGGTGGTGGCCGCGGCCGGCAACAACCGCGGCGCGGTCGAGGCGCCGGCCGACTGCAGCGGCGTGATCGCGGTCACCGCGCACGCCAACGACGGCGAGAACGCCAGCTATGCCAACGTCGGCGCGCAGGTGGCGATCAGTGCGCCGGGCGGCGGCTGCGGCAACTCGCAGGTGGTCGACGGCCGCTGCACGGTCACGCCATCGGTGATCCGCACCCTCAGCAACGACGGCAAGACCTCCCTCGGCAACTACGTGGTGACGTCGTCCGCCGGCACCAGCTTTGCCACACCGATGGTATCGGGCGTGGTAGCCATGATGTTCACGCTCAACGGCTCGCTGACGCCGGCGCAGGTCACCGCCGCGCTGAAGAATTCAGCGCGCCCGCATCCGTCCGGCACGTTTTGCACCACCAATCCGGGTGTGTGCGGCGCAGGCCTGCTCGATGCCGACGGCGCGCTGCTGGCCGCGCTGGGGATGCCGCCGGTGCAGGCTGCGCCGGCACCGGCGGCGGAGGGCGGCGGTGGCGGCGGCGCGGTACCGCTGTGGAGCGCGCTGCTGCTTGCGGTGGCAGGCCTGCTCAGCTTCGCGCTGCGGCGCCGGGGCTGGTAGCAGCGCCAACGCTGACGGGCGCTCAGGCGGCGGCGCCGTTGCTGCGCGCCGGCCGCCGCGCCAGCCACCACTCCTGCAAGACCCAGCACAGCAGGCCGGCCACCGCGCCGGCCGCATGCGCCACGCGCACCACGCCGAAGCCCCACGCCGGATCGAATACCACCGGCGCCAGCCATGACTGTTCCACCCAGATCTTGGCCAGCACGCCCAGGCACAGCAGCACGCCCGTGGCGCGCGCCAGTCCCGGCGCGCGCAACAGCCCCAGCGCGCCCCATACGGCCAGCCCGTGCAGGGCGCCCGAGAGCCCGCCGTACCAGGCAATCGCCGGCAACCGCAGCAGCGCCAGCTGCACCGCGATGCCGCAAGCCACCAGCACCAGCAGCAGGCTGCGCACCCGCGCCACGCGCGCGCAGATCGCCAGCACGCCGGTGGCGGCGAGCATGTCGGCCAGCCAGTGATGGCCGTCCAGGTGCACCCACATCGCCGTGGCCAGGCGCCACCACTGCCCGTCCACCCGCACCGCATCGCGCAGGTACAGACCGTGAGCGTGCCACCACGGCAGGAAGGTGAACGCCGCCGACAGCGCCCACACCAGCGCCACCGCTGCCAGCAGGCCCGGCCACGATGCGCCGGCCGGCGCCGGCGCGCCGGAGGCGTCAGTCCTCACCGAACACGGCCCGCCACAGCGTGCGCACCGGCGCGGTATGCGCGGCCATCGATGCCGGCGCCACGCGCGCATGGGCCTGGCCATCGAGCCGCAGCTGGTGCTGGCGCGCGCGGAACAGCCGGTAGGCGTCGCCCACCGCCAGCGCCAGCGTGGCATCGATCAGGCCCAGTTCGCCGGCCTCGCGCAGCAGCGCGATATTGCCGGCGTTGCGCGTCAGCTGCGGATGGGCGCGGCTGTGCAGCAGCACCAGGTACTGCACCGTGAATTCGATATCGACCATGCCGCCGCGGTCGTGCTTCAGGTCGAACAGCTCGGTGGGATTAGGATGGCCTTCGGCCACCTTGCGCCGCATCTGCGCGATTTCGCCGCGCAGCGCCGCGGCGTCGCGCTGCTGGCACAGCACCTCGTCGCGCAGCGCCTCGAAGCGCGCGCCGATGGCGGCATCGCCGGCGCAGAAGCGCGCGCGCGTCAGCGCCTGGTGCTCCCACACCCAGGCGGTGTTGTCGCCCTCGCGCAGCTGGTAGCGGCGGAACGCATCGAAGCTGGTCACCAGCAGCCCGGCCGCGCCATTGGGCCGCAGCCGCGTGTCGACGTCGAACAGCGCGCCGGCCGCGGTATGGCTGGTGAGCCAGGTGATCAGGCGGCGCGCATAGGCGGCATAGACCTCGGGCGCGCGCTCGTGCTCGTCGTCGTACAGGAAGATGATGTCCAGGTCCGAGGCATAGCCCAGCTCCTTGCCCCCCAGCCGGCCGTACGCGATCACCGCGAAGCGCGGCACCTCGCGGTGGCGCGTGGCCAGCTGGCGCCACACCGTTTCCAGCGTCGCGTCGAGCATGGCATCGGCCAGGTCGGACAGGCGGTCGGCCACCTGCTCGACCGTCAGCATGCCCTGCAGGTCCTGCAGCAGCACGCGGAAGGTCTCGGCATGGTGCTCGCGGCGCAGGATGTCCATCTGCTGCTCGACCTGCCCCTCCGCGGCCAGCAGCCGTTCATGCAGGCGCTTGCGGAACGCGGCCCAGTCGGGCGCACCGGCCAGCGCGTCGCTGTCGAGCAGCTCGTCGAGCAGTTGCGGATGGCGCGTCAGGTAGGCCGCGGCCCAGCGCGAGGCATGCAGCGTCTGCGCGACGCGGTCCATCGCCTGCGGGTATTCGGACAGCAGCGACAGGTAGGAGGCGCGCCGGCTGATCGCCTCGAGGAAGTCGATAAAGCGCCCGATGGTGCTGTCGGGATCGTCCTGGCGCGCGGCCAGGTCGAGCGCGCGGTTGACCAGCTGGTCGAAGCGCGCGCGGCTGGCTTCGGACAGCGCGCGATAGCGCAGCGACGCGGCGATCGCGCGCAGCCGGTCCAGCAGCGCATTGCAGTCGGTAAAGCCGGCCGCCTGCAGCCGCTGGCACGGCACCGCGCTGTCGCCTTCAGCGTGCGACGGGTCGTGGGCGTTGTCCTGCGCGCGCGCGGCGCTGTCGTGGATGACGATGTCCGGCCACAGCGCCTCGCACGGGCCGGCATCCGGGTCGGAGAAGGTGGCTTCGAACTGCTGCGCGACCGGCTCCTGCAGCGCGGCCAGCCGCGCCAGCAAGGTCGGCCAGTCGGCGCAGCCCATCATCTGCGCCACGGCGTGCTGCTCGTCCGGTGACGTCGGCAGGTGGTGGGTCTGGGCATCGTCGCGGTATTGCAGCCGGTGTTCGAGCTGGCGCAGGAAGCGGTAGGCATCGCCCAGCTGTTCGGCCTGGCCGGCGGGCAGCAGGCCGCGCCCGACCGCCACCGCCAGCACCTCCAGCGTCGGCCGGATGCGCAGCGCGGGGTCCTGGCCGCCGCGAATCAGCTGGAACACCTGCGCCATGAACTCGATCTCGCGGATGCCGCCGCGGCCCAGCTTGATATTGAACGAGCGCTGGTTGACCCCATGCCCGGGCAGGCCGCCGCTGCGCTTGGCGGCCTCGCTGCGGATCTGCGCATGCAGCGAGCGGATCGCCGCGATCACGCCGTAGTCGAGGTAGCGCCGGAACACGAACGGCGAGGTCAGGCGCGCCAGCAGGCCGGCGGTGCGCTGCGCATGGGGCGAGTCCAGCGCCGACACCACGCGGCCCTTGATCCAGGCATAGCGCTCCCACTCGCGGCCCTGCACCACCAGGTATTCCTCCAGCATGCCCAGGCTGCAGGCCAGCGGGCCGGCATCGCCATTGGGACGCAGCCGCATGTCGACGCGGAACACATAGCCGTCGGCGGTCACCTCGGCGAGCAGGTTGATCAGCCGGCGGCCCAGGCGGATGAAGTACTCGTGGTTGGACAGGGTGCGCGGGCCGCCCTGGGTCTCGCCGTCCTCGTCGTAGAGAAAGATCAGGTCGATGTCGGACGAGACATTGAGCTCGCGTCCGCCCAGCTTGCCCATGCCCACCACCACCAGCTCCTGCACCTCGCCGCTGTGGGCGCCGACCGGGCGGCCGAAGGTCGCGGCAAGGTCGTCGCCCAGCACCGCCAGGCCGTGCTGGATCGCCAGTTCGGCCAGGTCGGTCATGGCGCCGGTGACCTCGCCCAGCGTTGCCAGGCCGCGCAGGTCGCGCTCGATCACCGCGCACATGACCTCGGCGCGCAGCCTGCGCAGACTCCGCTTGGCGGCGTCCTCGGCGTCGGCCGAGGGCTCGTGCAGCGCCTGCAGCCGCGCTTCCATCCAGGCGCGCGTGAGCGGCTGCGCCACCGCGGCGGCGAGGATCTCGGGCAGGTCCGGGCGGGCCTGCAGCACGCGCCGCGCGTAGTGCGAGTACGCGGCCGAGTACAATACGTCGCCGCCTGCCCCGGGGCGTTCGCCGTCCGGCTGCAGCGTCTGCGCCGCGGTGACGGCAAAGGCGCCGGCGGCCATGGTGCCGGGGCCCTGCCCCGGTGCGACGGAGGCCGCATGGGCGGGTTCCGGTGTGGCGCTCGCGCCATGTTGGTCAGCAGCGTCGCCAGCGGCGGAACTCGTCGGGTCAGAGGCAGTCATTCCAGTATTTGAAATGCGAGCAAAGGTGCGAAAGGTGCGGCCAGGGGTACCCCGCTGCTGCGCCCTCGCGCCGCGGACGCGCCATCGCCCCCGCGGTGCGCGCAGCTCGCGCATACTTGTTTCAGCAGGCCGGGCACCAGATTGGAGAGCGGCTAGTATTGTCGGATAATCTGCGCATGTCCAGCCGCGCCCCACAACCCGCTGACGGTTCTCCCCCCAATGGCGGCGCGGGCGGGCACGAGGCCGCCACCACGCTGCCTGCTTCGTCTCCCGCTTCCCTTGGTATCGACGCCCCCGGCGCCTCGCGCCGGGCCTCGGCATGGTCGCGCGCCCGCGCGCTGGCCCGCGCCGGTGCCCGCGCCGCCGCGGCAGCCGTGCGCCATCCGTTCTGGCGCGGCCTGGGGCGCGCGCTGGTGCGCCTGGCGCTGGGGCTGGCGGTGCTGGCGCTGGCGGCCGGCCTGCTGATCCGCTTCGTGCTGTGGCCGCAGGCCTCCGCCGCGCGCGAGTGGCTGGAACAGCGCGGCTCGCAGGCGTTGTCGGCGCAAGTCAGGATCGGTTCGCTCGATACCTATTGGGACGGCTGGCATCCCGCCTTCCGCGCCCGCGGCCTGAGCGCGGTGGACGCCCAGCAGCGCGCGCTGCTGTCGGCCGCCACGCTCGACGGCAAGCTGGCGTGGCGGTCGCTGGTCAGCATGAACCTGCAGTTCGTCAGCCTGAGCGCCAGCGGCACCGACATCCTGGTGCGCCGCACCCCCGAGGGCCGGCTGCTGGTCGCCGGCATGGTGGTCGACGCCACCGGCGGCCAGCCGGACGACGACCGCTTCCTCGGCTGGCTGATGTCGCAGGGGCGCGTGGCGCTGTCCGACGGCAAGCTGCGCTGGCTCGACGAAAAGGCGCGCCTGCCCCGGCTCGACATCGGCGAGATCCGCCTCGACACCCGCCGCGACGGCGCGCGCCATACCTTCCACCTGGAAGCGCGCTCGCCGGCACTGGGCCCGCGCCCGCTCGAGGTGCGCTCCAGCTTCCGCGACGACTACCTGCACAGCGCCGGCAACTGGCGCCACTGGACCGGCCAGGCCAGCTGGGACCTGGGCCAGCTGCAGCTACCGGTGCTGCAGCGCTACCTGGCGATGTTCGAGCGCGTCGCCAGCGGCACCTTCAGCACCGACGGCAGCATCGAATTCCGCCAGGGGCGCATCGTGCGCAGCCAGACCCGGCTGCGCGCCAGCGGCGTCGACCTGCAGCTGGCCGGCGCCGCCGCGCCGCTGCGGCTGGCCAATGCGCAGGCCCTGCTGCTGCACCGGACCGAGCGCGACGGCAGCAACCTGCTGACCGTCGACACGCTGCTGTGGCAGCCGCCGCAGCCCCAGCAGCCGGCGGTGCCCGACCACAGCAACGCGCCCGCGGTGGCCGACGGCAGCTGGCGCGAAGGCATGCGCAAGGTCGCCATCGGCTGGGCCCGGGCCAAGGACGGCAGCCTCAGCAAGTTCTCGCTGAAGGCGCCCTCGCTGGACCTGAACACGGTGCGCGCGCTGGCCACCTCGATGCCGATCGACACCGCGGTGCTGCGCCGGCTGCGCGCGCTGCAGCCGGCCGGCCACCTCGACAACCTCAACGTCAGCTGGAGCCGCGCGCGCGCCGGCATGCTCGAGCGCGGCGGCGGCAAGCCGCACTACAGCATCCAGGGCACGCTGCGCGAGGTCTCGGTCAACGGCCAGCCCGCGGTGCCGGCGCTGGATGCCGCCGGCCATCCGCGCCTGGGCACGCCGGGCTTCTCGCGTTTGTCCGGCACCTTCTCGCTCGACGACCAGCAGGGCAGCGCGCGCTTCGAGGGCAACGACGCGGCGCTGGTGCTGCCGGGGCTGTTCGAAGACCCGCGCCTGGCCTTCGACCAGATCGGCGGCGACGTGCGCTGGCAGCACCGCGACGGCAAGCTCGCGGTGACGCTGGAGAGCGTGCGCTTTGCCAATGCCGACGCCGCCGGCTCGGTGCGCGGCAGCTGGCGCGAAGGCGGCGATGGCGTCTCGGGCATCGCCGACCTGGCCGGCGAGATGAGCCGCGCCAACGTGGCGCGCGTGCCGCGCTACCTGCCGCTGAGCATTCCGGCCGGCACCCGCCACTACCTGTCCGGCGCGCTCACCGGCGGCGAGGCCACCGGGGTCAGCTTCGTGCTGCGCGGCGATCTGGCGCACTTCCCGTTCCAGGCGCCGCACGAGAAGGCCGGCGAATTCCGCGTCGAGGTGCCGATCGAACGCGTCAGCTACCAGATCGCCCCCCATGCCGTCCCGCACGAGCCGTCCCACGGCAGCGCGGGCGGCGCTTCGTCATGGCCGGCGTTCACCGACATCGCCGGGCGCGTGGTGTTCGACCGCGGCGGCATGACCTTCCTGGCGCGCCGCGCCACGGTGCAGGACATTGCCGGCGTCACGCTGCAGGATGTCAGCGGCCGCATCGACGACCTGAGCCCGCGCGGCAAGCTCGCCATCGACGGCAGCGCCACCGGGCCGGTGCAAGGCTTCGTGCGCTACATCAACGCCTCGCCGGTGCGCGAATGGACCGGGCACGTGGCCGACGCGGCCAAGGCCAGCGGCAATGGCGAGTTGAAGCTCAAGCTGGAGATGCCGCTGGAGCACGCCGACGCGGCCAGGGTCGACGGCCGCTTCCGCTTCCCCGGCAACGATGTCGTGCTCGGCCCGCAGATGCCGCCGCTGGGCAATGCCAGCGGCGTCATCACCTTCAACGAGCATGGCTTCGGGCTGGAGAACCTGCGCGCACGCTTTCTGGGCGGCGAATTGCGCCTCGCCGGCGGCACCCAGCCGGACGGCACCACGCGCGTCAGCGCGAGCGGCCAGGCCTCGGCCGCCGGGCTGCGCGAAGCCGCCGCGGGCACGGCGCTGGCGCCGCTGGCGGCGCGGCTGGAAGGCGCCACCGGCTACAGCGCGGTGATCGGCGTGCGCGAACGGCAGTTGCAGGTGCAGCTGAATTCCGAGCTCAACGGCATGGCGCTGCAGCTGCCGGCACCGCTGGCCAAGGCCGCCGTGCCCGCGCTGCCGCTGCGCGTGGAACTGCGCCCGACGGCGCATGCGCCCAATGCCACCCGCGCCAGCACCGACGAACTGGCGCTGCAGCTGGGCAATGTGCTCAACGCCCGCTACCTGCTGCGCCGCGATAGCGGCAATAGCGGTAACAGTGGCAGCGGCTTCGAAGTGCTGGCGGGCGGCATCGGCGTGCAGCAGGCGGCGCCGCCGCCGGCGGCTGGCGTCAGCGCCGCGGCCACCTTCGACCAGCTCGATATCGATGCCTGGCGTGCGGCCTTCGCCGGCGGCCCTGGCAACAGCGGCAGCACTGCTAGCGCGGGTGCCGACGAGCCGCCCTCGCCGTTCCTGCCGAACCGCATCGCGCTGCGCGCGCGCACGCTGCACGGCATGGGCCGCACGCTGGACGAGGTCGCGCTCGATGCCAGCCGCGAAGCCGACGGCTGGAACGCCAGGGTCGACTCGCGCCAGATCGCCGGCGCGGCGCAATGGCGCCCGGGCGCGACGCCTGCCGCCGGTTCGCTGCGGCTGCGCCTGGCGCGCCTGAACGTGCCCGATGCCAACGACGAGCACAACGTGGTCGATGCCCTGGCCAGCAGCATCGACACCTTGCCCGCGATCGATCTGGTCGCCGACCAGTTCATGCTGCGCGGCCACGACTTCGGCAAGCTCGAGGTCAAGGCGCATACGGAAACCAGCGCAGGCGGCACCGATCCGGTCTGGACCCTGGACAAGCTGCAGATCGAACAGCCCGGCGCGACCCTGACCGGCAACGGCAGCTGGCGCGTGCCGCGCCGCCTGCGCGCCGACGCCAGCGCCGAGCGCCGCACGCTGCTGTCCTTTGCCATCGACGTGCGCGATGCCGGCGCCACGCTGGACCGGCTGGGGCTGCCGCACACGCTCAGCGACGGCAAGGGCAAGCTCGAGGGCCGCGTGGCGTGGCGCGGCTCGCCGCTGTCGATCGACTACCCGACGCTGACCGGCAAGCTGTCGCTGGACCTGGAAAACGGCCAGATCCTCAGCGTCGAGCCGGGCGCGGCGCGCCTGCTGGGCGTGCTCAGCCTGCAGGGCCTGCTGCGCTTCGCCACGCTGGACTTCCGCACGCTCTCGGGGCGCGGGCTGCTGTTCGACCGCATCACCGGCAGCGGCACCATCGAGAACGGCGTCGGCACGATCCAGGACTTCCAGCTGCGCAGCCCGCAGATCATCGCCAGCATGAGCGGCACCGCCAACCTGCTGCGCGAGACCCAGGACCTGCATGTGGCGGTGGTGCCGCGCATCAATGCCACCACCACCTCGATCGCGGCGGCCTTCATCAACCCGGCGCTGGGCATCGGCACGCTCGCCGCGCAACTGCTGTTCGCCGACGAGTTCTCCAAGATGTTCACCCAGCACTACCGGATCTCGGGCAGCTGGGCCAACCCACAGGTCGGCAAAGTGGAGGACAATAAGGCGCAAGGCCCGACCTTCCAGGACCGCGCGGACCCGGCCTTCCCGCGCTAGAAGAAGATGCCGCCCCCATGATCCCAGCCACCCCAGCCAGCCCTGCCCCGTTCCGCGTTGCCGCGGTCCAGACCGTGACCGGCACCTCGCTTGACGCCAACCTGGCGCGCGCCGAGGCGCGCATCGCCGAGGCCGCCGCCGGCGGCGCCGAGCTGGTGCTGCTGCCCGAATACTTCTGCATCATGGGCCGCGCCGAATCCGACAAGGTCGCCGTGCGCGAGCACGACGGCGACGGCCCGGTGCAGCAGTTCCTGGCCGAGACCGCGCGCCGCCATGGCATCTGGCTGGTCGGCGGCACGCTGCCGATGTGGTGCGACGACCCGCAGCGCGTGTACAACACCTCGCTCGCCTTCAACCCGCGCGGCGAGCGCGTCGCGCGCTACGACAAGATCCACCTGTTCGGTTTCACCCGCGGCACCGAAAGCTATGACGAATCCCGCACCATCCTGGCCGGGCGCACGCCGGTGAGCTTCGACGCCCCGTGCGGCCGGGTTGCGATGTCGGTGTGCTACGACCTGCGCTTTCCGGAGCTGTACCGCGGCCTGGCCGCCGACGGCGGCACCAGCCTGATCCTGATGCCGGCCGCCTTCACCTACACCACCGGGCAGGCCCACTGGGAAATCCTGCTGCGCGCCCGCGCCATCGAGAACCAGTGCTATGTGCTGGCGGCGGCGCAGGGCGGCAAGCACGAGAACGGCCGGCGCACCTGGGGCCATTCGATGCTGGTCGACCCGTGGGGCGAAGTGCTGGCGATGCTGCCCGAAGGCGAAGGCGTGGTCGGCGGCGTGATCGACCCGGCGCGGCTGGAGGAAGTCCGGCAGAACCTGCCGGCATTGCGGCACCGGGTGCTGTAGCATGTACGCAAGCGCGGGGGCCGTTGGCGCCCTCGCCCACAGGATTGTTTGCCGCGCCGGCCAGCCCGCGCGGCACAAGGAAAAAAAGGACCTCTCATGAACGCCGGCGATCTCGGAATCCGCAACCTGGCCACCGCGCAGCAACTGCTGCTGGCACCGTACGGCCTGGACGAAGCCAGGCTCCAGCGCGTGCTGGCCGATATCTTCACGCACAAGGTCGACTATGCCGACCTCTACTTCCAGTACACCCGCAACGAGGCCTGGAGCCTGGAAGAAGGCATCGTCAAGTCGGGCAGCTTCAGCATCGACCAGGGCGTGGGCGTGCGCGCGGTCTCCGGCGACCGCACCGCCTTCGCCTACTCGGATGAAATCAGCCTGCCCGCGCTGTCGCAGGCGGCAGCCGCCACCCGCACCATCGGCAAGGTCGGCAGCGGCCGCGTCAAGGTCGCCGGCGAGCTGGCCACGCACGCCGGGCGCAACCTGTACGCGCCCAACGACCCGCTCGACTCCATGAGCGCGGCGGAAAAGGTCGCGCTGCTGGAGCGCATCGAACGCATGGCGCGCGCCAAGGATCCGCGCGTGGTCCAGGTCATGGCAGGCCTGGCCGGCGAGTATGACGTGGTGCTGGTGGCGCGCAGCGACGGCGTGATCGCCGCCGACGTGCGCCCGCTGGTGCGGGTCTCGGTCACGGTGATCGCCGAACAGGGCGGGCGCCGCGAGATCGGCTCGTCCGGCGGCGGCGGCCGCTATGCCTACGGCTATTTCACCGACGACCTGCTGCAGCAATACGTGGACGAAGCGGTGTCGTCGGCCCTGGTCAACCTGGATGCGCGCCCGGCCCCGGCCGGCGCCATGACGGTGGTGCTGGGCCCGGGCTGGCCGGGCGTGCTGCTGCACGAGGCGGTCGGCCACGGGCTCGAAGGCGACTTCAACCGCAAGGGCTCGTCGGCGTTCGCCGGCCGCATGGGCGAACGCGTCGCGGCCAGGGGCGTGACCGTGGTCGACGACGGCACGCTGGCCAACCGCCGCGGCTCGCTCAACCTCGACGATGAAGGCAACCCGACCCAGTGCACCACGCTGATCGAGGACGGCATCCTGCGCGGCTACATCCAGGACACGCTCAACGCGCGCCTGATGAAGATGCCGGTCACCGGCAACGCCCGCCGCGAAAGCTACGCCGCGCTGCCGATGCCGCGCATGACCAACACCTACATGCTCAACGGCGACAAGGACCCGCGGGAGATCATCGCCAGCGTCAAGAAGGGCCTGTATGCGGTCAATTTCGGCGGCGGCCAGGTCGACATCACCAACGGCAAGTTCGTGTTCTCGGCCAGCGAGGCCTACATGATCGAGGACGGCAAGATCACCTACCCGGTCAAGGGCGCAACGCTGGTCGGCAACGGCCCCGAATCGCTCAAGGACGTGACCATGATCGGCAACGACATGCGGCTGGATTCCGGCGTCGGCGTGTGCGGCAAGGAAGGCCAGAGCGTACCGGTGGGCGTGGGCCAGCCGACGCTGCGCATCGAGAATATGACGGTGGGCGGGACGGCCTGAGCAAGGTGTTCTCCCTCTCCCCTCATGTGTATAGACCGGGGACATAGGTAACAGGTGTGCCAGGACATGGGTAACACTTTTCCCGCTTAGTCAGCGGGAGGACAACGTTGCCCTGGAGCCAAAACACCGTGAAGCAGCAAAGAGAAGAGTTCGTCCGCCTGGCACGCCAGGCGGACGCCAATATTGCGGAGCTTTGCCGCCGCTTCTGCATCAGTCGCAAGACCGGTTACAAGTGGTTGAACCGAGAGGATCTGGACGACCGAACTCGGCGGCCACATAGCTCTCCCGGCCGAACTCCAGCTGCCGTCGAAGAGGGCGTGCTAGCGATCCGAGCCGAACATTCGGCCTGGGGCGCCCGCAAGATCGCACGCGTACTGGAGCGTGACCACTGCGTCCAAATCGCCCCGAGCACAGTCAATTGGGTGCTGCGCCGCCATGGCTTGATCGATCCGGCCGCCAGCTCGGCCGCTACAGCCTGGCAGCGCTTCGAGCACGACCGGCCCAATGCACTATGGCAAATTGACTTTAAAGGCCACTTCGCTACCGACACGCAGCGGTGCCACCCACTCACGGTCTTGGACGATCACTCCCGGTTCAATGTGCTGCTCAGGGCCTTGGGCAACGAACAGTTTGAATCCGTACAGGAAGCGTTAGAGAAGGCTTTTGCGCGCTATGGGCTGCCCGAGCGCATCAATGCAGACAACGGCCCGCCCTGGGGTTCTCCAGTGCCCCGTGCACTTACCACGTTGGGTGCTTGGCTGATCCGCCTGGGGGTGCGGCTCAGTCATAGCCGACCTCGCCATCCGCAGACCAACGGTAAGGACGAGCGCTTCCATCGAACCATGCAGGCAGAGCTGTTGGCCAACCAGCGCTTCCGGGATCTGGACGATGCGCAGCATCACTTCAGCCATTGGCGCCACGTGTACAACTTCAAGCGCCCACACCACGCCCTGGATATGGAGACACCCGCAAGCCGCTATGCGCCTAGTCCACGGACGATGCCGCGCGAGCTCCCGCCTATCGAGTACGGCAGCGATGACATCGTGCGAAAGGTAGGCGACGGCGGGCGCATCTGCTTCCGAGGAAAGACGTTCCGGGTCGGACGAGCCTTGGTCGGAACGCCCGTAGCGCTGCGCCCTCGCGTGGATTTGGACGGCACCTTTGATGTCTACTTCTGCCATCAGAAGGTGGCCACAATAGACCTACAGGAGGCCAATTAAACTGGAGACTGGACTGTTACCCATGTCCTGGCACATGTGTTACCCATGTCCCCGGTCCATACACTCATGGGGAGAGGGCCGGGGTGAGGGGTGGTTTAGCTAGGAACCAAGAAGCAAGGCCAACGGTTTTTTCCAACATAGCGGCTTCGGCCAACGCCCGCCCTCACCCCAACCCTCTCCCGCAAGCGGGAGAGGGAGCACCCAGGCCGCAAGCATTAAGGCCGCAGTTCACGGCCACCCCCATCACGGCCGCACCTCATACACCAGATTGAACGGCGTCTGCGCCGCCCGCCGGAAGCCGCCGAAGCCCGCCTGCTCCGCGACCGCGCGCAGGCGCGCCTCGCCCGCCTGCGCGCCCAGGCACAGGCCGACTTCCTGCGACCGCGACGCCGGCGTGCAGATGAAGGTCGACGCGGAATAAAACACCCGCCCCACCGGGTTCAGGTTCTGTTCCAGCGCATCGTTGGCAAACGGTTCGACGATCATCCAGGCGCCGTCGGCGCGCAGGGTCTCGCGCACGTGGCGCGCCGCGCCCACGGGATCGCCCATATCGTGCAGGCAGTCAAACACCGCCACCAGGTCATAGTCCTTGCCGCCGTAGTCCTTGGCGCTGGCCACCTCGAAGCGCACGCGTTCGGCCACGCCGGCGCGGCGCGCGGCCTCGGCCGCATGGCGCACCGAAGGCTCGTGGTAGTCGAAGCCGACAAAGCGCGACGCCGGAAACGCCTGCGCCATGATGATGGTCGAGGCGCCATGGCCGCAGCCGACATCGGCCACCATCGCCCCGGCCCTGAGCCGCGCAGCCATGCCGTCCAGCGCGGGAATCCATTCCGACACCAGGTGCGCCGCATAGCCGGGCCGGAAGAAGCGCTCGGTGCCGTGGAACAGCGCCGGGTCGTGTTCGTGCCAGCCCAGCCCGCGGCCGTTGCGGAAGATGTCGATCATCTTCGGAATCGCGCGGAACTGCGCCACCGCAATCTGGAATGCGCCCGGGATAAAGGCCGGGCTGCCTTCCTGCGCCAGCGCGTAGGCCTGTTCCTCGTTCAAGCTGAATTGCGCCGAAGCCGCGTCGTAGTCGACGTAGCCGCTGGCCGCCTGCGCCGACAGCCATTCGCGCAGGTAGCGCTCGTCGGTATGGGTCTTGGCCGCCAGCATGGCGACGGTCATCGGCTTTTCCGCCAGCGCCTTGTACAGGCCGAGTTCATCGCCGACGACCACGGTCGCGGCATGCATCACCGCGCCGATATCGCCGACGAATTTTTCCATGAAGGCATTCAGCCTCGCTTCATCGACGCTCATGATGCACCTCCCCGTGCGCACTGCTCCCCGCTTTCAATATAGGCACGGCCGATGCCGGGAAAAGCCCGAAAGCGGCCCGTGAATACAGGCTGGCGAGGCCGAACCCGGAACCAACCGGAGTTGGTGCGCCAGCGCACGGCATGGCTGCGGCGACACTTGCCAACCCTGGCAAAAGGCGCTATAAAGATGCTTCGTCGCGCGGCCAGCAGCCAATGCGCAACGAACAACACCGAAGCGGCGCGCAATTTCCTGCCTTTCTGCCACGCAGTGCAGCATAAATCCGGCGCCCGCGAAGAAAATCGTTTCAAGCTGACCCAAGCCAACGCCTTTTCCCGCCATGTCCGCTAAGTTTTACTTTTACTTTTTTGGCGATCTCACACCGCTGGCGGATAGGGAGGGATGGCTGTAAGCAGCGCCCCGAATACAAAAAAAACCGCCAGCGACCCTGGCGGTTTTTTTATACCCCTTTGTTTTCCCACACCCTCACGACCTCACAAGAATCCTGGAGCCATCATGCTGAAGAACACCGACGACCTGCGCATCCGCGAACTCAAGGAGCTGCTGCCGCCCGCGCACCTGATCCGCGAGTTCGGCTGCTCCGAACAGGCTTCGGACGTGATCTACGGCGCGCGCCAGGCCATGCACCGCATCCTGCACGGCATGGATGACCGGCTCATCGTCATCATCGGCCCGTGCTCGATCCACGATACCCGCGCCGCGCTCGAATACGCCAAGCTGCTCAAGGTGCAGCGCGAGCGCTTCGCCGGCGAGCTCGAGGTGGTGATGCGGGTGTACTTCGAGAAGCCGCGCACCACGGTGGGCTGGAAGGGGCTGATCAACGATCCGCACATGGACGGCAGCTTCAAGATCAACGACGGCCTGCGCACCGCGCGCGAGCTGCTGCTGACCATCAGCGAAATGGGCGTGCCCACCGGCACCGAATACCTCGACATGATCAGCCCGCAGTACATCGCCGACCTGGTCAGCTGGGGCGCGATCGGCGCGCGCACCACCGAGTCGCAGGTGCACCGCGAGCTGGCGTCGGGACTGTCGTGCCCGGTGGGCTTCAAGAACGGCACCGACGGCAACGTCAAGATCGCGGTCGACGCGATCAAGGCCGCGTCGCAGCCGCACCACTTCCTGTCGGTGACCAAGGGCGGGCATTCGGCGATCGTGTCGACCTCGGGCAACGAGGACTGCCACGTGATCCTGCGCGGCGGCAAGGCGCCCAACTACGATGCCGCCAGCGTGCAGGAAGCGTGCGACGCCATCGCCAAGGCCGGCCTGGCCTCGCGCCTGATGATCGACGCCTCGCACGCCAACAGCAGCAAGAAGCACGAGAACCAGATCCCGGTGTGCGCCGAGATCGGCCGCCAGATTGCCGCCGGCGACCAGCGCATCATCGGCGTGATGGTCGAATCGCACCTGGTCGCCGGCCGTCAGGACCACGTCCAGGGCCAGCCGGTCGAGGAACTGACCTACGGGCAGTCGGTGACCGATGCCTGCATCGGCTGGGACGACTCGGTCAAGGTGCTCGAAGGGCTGGCCGAGTCGGTGCGCCAGCGCCGCTTGGTGTCGGGCAGCGGCAACTGAAGCGGTAACTGAAGCGGCATCTGAAGCATCGACGGCGGGCGCTCAGCCCGCCGTGCTACATGCGGCTGTCGTGCATGGCGCCGCCGCTGAGGTCGGCCAGTTCCGGCGTCACCTCGGCGTAGCGCAGCAGTTTCCCGCCATGGCGCGCGGCAAAGGCGGCCGCGTCGGTCTCGGTCCTGAAGCTGGCCAGCGTCGGCCCCATCGACCCGTGGCGCCGGCTACCGGCGACATAGATGCCGGTGCTGGCGTCGAACCAGTGGCCGCGCGGCCGCTCCCAGTCGGCGCGGGCCATGTCCTGCACGAACGCCGCGCGCACCGGCCGCGCTTGCTCCGGCCGCAGCAGCGCATGGAACATCTCCACCGTATCGCAGAACCAGTGCGGGCGCGCCTCGCCTGCATAGAAGACCTGCGCCTTGGGACCGGGGTAATCGGCCAGCAGCATGCCGTCCAGCGCGCAGGCGGTGGCGGCGTCGAACTCCTGCGGCTGTGCCGCGCCTTCCGGCTTGCGGCCGCAGCCGGCGATCAGCACGGCGCTGCCGGCAAGGGTCAGCAACAGGTGGCGGCGATGCCGTGAAAATGGGGAACACAGCGGGGAACACAGCGGGGTACACATCAGCGGAAACTCCTGGCGGCAAGGCCCAGCGGCACGGCAATCCACGCCAGCAGCGCCGCACCGGTCGGCCAGGGGCTGGCCAGCGCGGGCGGCACGATGCTGGCAACGCCCCCGGCGCTGCGCAGCTGGTCCAATGAAAAGGCATTGACGATGCGGAACAGGTCGGCGGGGTTGAGCAACAGCAGCCACGCGATCCAGTCGATGGCGGCATGCTGTTCGCCCACGCCACTGCCGGCGACCAGCAAGCCGAGCAGCAGCAGGTCGAACACCAGCACGAAGAAGAACCACAGCCCGATCGCCAGCCCCGACGCCTGCGCGCGGTCGCGGCTCAGCACCGACAGCCACAGCGCCAGGCTCAGGAACGCCAGCCCAAGCAGCACGGCGCTGGCGACGAAGCCGAGGTAGTGATACAGCCCGGCCCAGCCGAACTGGTGCGCCAGCAGCAGCGCCATCAGCGCAAAGCCGCCGGCCGTGGCCAGCACCAGCGCGGCGGCCAGCCCGAGGTACTTGCCCAGCAGCAGCTCGCCGCGCGTCAGCGGCAGCGACAGCAGCAGGTCCAGCGAGCCGCGTTCGCGCTCGCCCACCACGGCGTCGAAGCCGAGCAGCAGCGCAATCATCGGCACCAGGTAGATCACCAGGCTGGCCAGGCTGGTGATGACGAACTCCAGCGAGCGCGGCCCCAGCACGCCCTGCTCCGCGCCGCCGAAGTAGCCGATCGCCAGCGACAGCGCCGTGAACACCGCCGCCACCGCCAGCACCCAGCGGTTGCGCATGCGCTCGCGGAATTCCTTGCCGGCCAGTGCAGCCACCTGCCGCGCGTCGAACCACTCGCTCATGCCTATCCCCTCATCCCGAGAAACAGGTCCTCGAGCGACGGCTCGCGGATCTGCAGGTCCAGCAGCCGGCCGGCGAGCGGCTGCACCGCGGCCAGCACCGCCATCTTGGCGGTGGGCGGGCAACGCACCGTCACGGCGCCAGGCTGCGCGCTTTCGACCTCCAGCGCAGGCAGCGCGCGCAGCCGGCGCAGCGCCTCGTCGCGCGCGCCCGCCTCGACCCGCAGCACCAGCGTCAGCGGCAGGCCGGCCCGCGCGCGCAGCGCCGCCAGGGTGCCGGCGGCCTGCAGCCGCCCCGCCGACAGGATGGCGAAGCGGTCGATGCGCTGCTGCAGCTCGGCCAGGATGTGCGAGGTGATGACGATGGTCACCCCGCTCGCGCGCAGGGCGTTCAGCATGGCGTAGAAGTCGCGGATCGCGGCGGGGTCCAGGCCGTTGGTCGGTTCATCCAGGAACAGCACGCGCGGCACGCCCAGCAGCGCCTGTGCAAACCCCAGCCGTTGCCGCATGCCCTTCGAGTACTCGCGCACCGGACGCGCGGCGGCATCCGCCAGGCCGACCTGTGCCAGCATCGGCAGGCACGCCTGCGCCGGCACGCCCTTGAGCCGCGCAAAGAAGTGCAAGGTCTCGAGTCCGCTCAGGTTGTCGTACAGGGCCAGGTGCTCGGGCAGGTAGCCGATGCGGCGGCGCGCGGCGCGGAACGCGCGCGTGCCCACGGCGGCACCGGCGACGGCCAGCGTGCCGCGAGTGGGCGGCAGCAGGCCCAGCATCATCCGGAACAGCGTGCTCTTGCCGGCGCCGTTATGGCCGATCAGCCCGAGCAGCTCGCCCTGCCCGACGCTCAGGCTGACATCGTCGACGGCGCGCAGCGCGCCGAAGCGCTTGCTGACATGGGACAGCACGATGGTGCCCATGGCCGGCTCAGCGGCTGGCGTCGGCCGGCGCATGCCATTGCCTCCAGTTGGCGCGGGCCGGACGCATGCGCGGATATTCGTCCACCACCCCGGGCGCCCGGAGCACCGGAAACTGGCGCCCGGCCAGCCGCAGCGCCTGCAACGCGGGGCTGCCGAGCAGCAGCGTCACGCCGGGGTAGCGCCAGCTGAGCCGGTCGACCAGGTCATTGGCGCGGTACGGGATATCGCCCACGCCGTCGGCATCGCGGTCCCAGCCGAGGTAGTTGCTCCAGTAGTTGCCTTGCAGTCTTTCGGAAGGATTGCGCCCGCCCCAGGCCTCGTCGCGCGCACCGACATAGCGCACCGGCTCGCGGTTGCCGATGAAGTCGTTGCCCTGCACCACGTTGCGCGTCGAGCCCGCCGACAGGTGCACGCCGATGGCGTTGCCGAGCACCAGGTTGCCGCGCAGCTGCGCATACTCGACATCGTAGATAAAGAAGCCGCGCTGGTTGTGCGCCACCACGTTGCCCTCGATCACCGAGTCCTGCAGCGTGCGCAGCATGATGCCGTGGTCGGCATTGGCCCAGGTGCGGTTGTTGCGGACGACCTGGTCGCGCACTTCCATCAGCGCCAGCCCGCCGCGGTTGCGGTAGCTGTCGTTGCCTTCCCACAGGTTGTGGTACGAGTTCATGTAATGGGTGCCGTAGCGGCTATGGTGCAGCCGGTTGCCGCGAAACACAGCGTGGTGCGACACATCGACGTAGAGCGCGTCGCGCACGAAGCTGATCTGGTTGTCGAGGATGCGTGCGCCGCGCGTGTTGTAGAGCTGCACGCCGTTGCCGCGCTGTGCCGAGTTGTAGTCGCGCTTGCCGGTGATGGTGTTGGCCTCGATGCGGACCTCGTCGGCCTTTTCGATCCACAGGCCGAACAGGTTGTAGGTCAGCTCGCAGTGGCGCACCACGGCGCGGTGCGCGCCGGGCGCGATGGTGATGCCGGCGTTCTGGTCCTTCAGGCTGTCGCCGGAGTCGCGCACGATCAGTCCTTCGACCGTCACGTCGGGCGCGGCGATGCGCAGCGTATCGCCGCGCAGCGCGCCGCTGAGAGTCGGCCGCGCGATGCCGCGCAAGACCAGCGGCTTGCCGACGGTGAAGTTGCCGGTGTAGTGGCCGCGCGCGATCTCGATGGTGTCGCCGGCGGCAGCGGCATCGATCGCCGCCTGCAGCGACTGGCCGGGCTGCACGCGCCAGGTCGCCGCCGGCGCGCCGGTCATGCCGCAGACCAGCCATAGCAACGGGATACCGGACAGCAACTTCATGCGGACAGCATCCCCATCGCCTTCAGCGCCAGGAACAGCACGGCACCGACCAGCAGGTTCTTGAAGCCGACATAGCTGAGCATGTCCATCACAGTGGCGCGACGATGGCGGCCGCGCCACCATGGCCCATCCTTGACGTAGCGCTTTGCCGACAGGCGGATCAGCACCTCGTAGAGGCTCCAGCCCAGCCACCAGCCGATCACCGCGCCGGCGCGCAGTTGTCCGCTGGCCGCCAGCGCCCACGCCACGGTTGCCGCCAGCGCCACCGCCACCCCTGCCAGCTGCAACGCGGCGGCGGAGCGCCAGCCCGGCCCGCTCCAGGGCCACAGGTGGTCCCACAGCTCGGCGATCCAGCGCGCGGCGCCGCTCGTGGCCGCGTAGGGCGGCGTCACGGGGTCGGTCGGCATGCGCGGATCGGGGCCCGGCGGCTGCGCCGCAGCGGCCGTCACCGGCACCAGCGGAATGAAATACCCGTTGCGAGCCACCGGCGTCAGCGGCAGCCCGTCGCGCTCGCGCCGCTTGCGCTCGCGCGCCAGCGGCGGGCAGCCGTGCGTATCGGTATAGAGCACCATGCAGTCGAGGCAATGCAGGCACTCGCGCGGGTCGATGCGGCCATCGGCATCGATCGCCTGCGCCCCGCACCCCGCCGCGCATGCCTTGCAGCGGTTGCAGTCGGGCTTGCGCCGCAGGCCGAACCAGCGGAACGTGCTCGGCATGGCCAGGGCCGCGCCGAGCGGGCACAGGTACTTGCAGTAAGGCCGCTCGATGAACAGCGACAGCGCCAGCAGCGCGCACGCGAACAGCCCGTAGGGCCACGCGCGGTTGGCGATGCCGACCAGGAAGGTGGTCTTGAACGGCTCGATCTCCGCCAGCCGCTCGGCCAGCCCTATCGAGAACACCGAAACCGCCAGCAGCCCGAAAAACACGCCGTACTTGACCCACTTGAGCCGGTCGTGCCAGCGCCGCGGCAACTGCCGCTGCCAGCGCTTGAGCCCGAGGAAGCCGCCGAGCTTGTAGATCGCCTCGGACAGCGAGCCGAACGGGCACAGCCAGCCGCAGAACAGCCCGCGCCCGAACAGCAGCACCGTGACGATGATGAAGATCCAGAAGCAGAAGATAAAGGGATCGCTGAGGAACAAGGCCCAGTCCCAGCGCAGCAGCAGCGCGTGGAACCACGTCAGCACCTGCGTGACCGACGGCTGCGCCATCGCGCCGAACCCCACGAACACGATGCTGATGGCCCAGGCCGTGTACTTGAACGCATTCACCGGCCACTTGTGCTTGTGGGTGGCACGGCGCGTCAGGCGGTCGCGCAGCGCGTAGACCAGCGTGACGGCGCCCAGCAGCGCCACGAACAGCGCGATGGTGCCGGCCTGCCGGCGCCAGATCTTGCGCCACGGCGCTTCCGGCACGTCGAGATGGGGTCGGCCACCCTGCAGCAGCGCCGCCGGCAGCCAGTACGGCGCGTCGAAGCTGGCAAAGCTGCGCGTGCCGGTGGCGCGGTCGACCCGGTTGCCGAGGAACGACAGCTTCCACGGATACGCCGCGGAAAAGGCCGGCGAGCGGATCACGAAGATCGCCGACTCGGTGGGCTCCGGCGCGCCCTGCGCGACCACGCCATAGAGGTTCAGGTAGTCGAGGTCGCGGAAGGTGAACGCGTCGGCGTCCTGGCGCACCTGCACCCGGTCATAGATGCCGCCACGCACGAAGCCCGAGCCCTTGAACGATTCCGTGCCCGCGGTGCGGATCACGAAGATGGCCTGCTCGCCCGGCCGCAGCTGCGCGCGCAGCCCCTGCCAGCCGGCATCGCCCAGCACGCTGCGGCCGATATCGGGATGGTTCAGGTCGCCAAACCACAGCTCGATAAACGGCGCGCCGCCGCCCGGCAGGCCGACCTGCGCGGGCTGCACCAGCAGGCGCTGCACCGCGCCCATCGCTACCAGCTGCGGCCAGCTGTAGTGCATGCCGCTTTCAACATAGCGAGCCGGCGCGCGCTGGGTTGGCGCCAGGATGCCGACCTGCCGCGCCACCGCCGCGCCCGCCGTGGTCAGCACCTGGTTCTGCGCGATCACCGTCACCGTGGCCCCGGAAATCGCATCGACCCCGACCACGCCTTCGTCGGGGCGCGACTGCCCCACTTCGATCTTGTCCGCAACCGACTTGCCGACGTACTGCCGGTTGAAATCGAGCAGCGCGGATTCCGGGATGCCCAGCAGCAGGATCGGCTCCGAATGCTTCAGCACCTTGACGCCGGCATAGCGGCCCTGCGTATCCATGCCGATCAGCGTCACCACCGGCTTGCCCGAATACGCCGGCGTATCGGTGATATCGGTGGACAGCATGACGTAGCCAAGCAGCTCGCGCTTGCCGCCGGGGCCGGTGCGATACCCCTCGACATAGGGCGGCTGCCCCATGCGCGCCGAGAACTGGGTGGCGCCGGGCAGCACCTGCGCGCACGGCACCAGCGCGCACAGGTCGGCCGCGGTGGCCAGCTGCGGCGGCAACTCGGCCTCGTAGGCGCCCGCATGCGCCGGCGACATCAGGCCGAACAGCATCAGCCACGCGGCTGCGACAGCCACGAGTCCCTGGAAGATTGCTTGCATCATGGAAAGGCCGCAGGCAAAGCATTGCGCGCGGCGCATGGGCCGCGCGCAACGCTGCGCCAGGCCGTCTCAGGCCTCGACGATCATGCGGCTGCGCATCTCGAGATGCAGCGCGTGGCAGAAGTGGGTGCAATAGCACCAGAACACACCGGGCTTGTCGGCGATAAAGGTCACCGATGCCGTCTCCTGCGGATTGACGATGAAGTTGATGTTGTACTTCGGGATAGCGAAGCCGTGCGTCAGGTCCTCGATCTTGTCCAGGTTGGTCAGGATCAGCGTGACCTCGTCGCCGCGCTTCAGCTTGATCTCGCGCAGGCTGAACACCGGTGCCTGCGAGGTGAGCTTCACCGTCACCTTGCGGCCGTTGCGGAACACGCCGGATTGCTGCGCATCCTTGACCGCCAGCGGGAAGTCGTCGAGCGCGTAGATCTGCTTCGGCCGCAGCAGCTCGCGCCGGAAGATGATGAAGTCGTGCGGTTCGCTATGCACCGGGTGGTCCGCCACCAACACCATCTTGTCGCCGGAGATGTCGATCAGCTGCTCGTTCTCGGCGTGCAGCGGACCCACCGGCAGGAAGCGGTCCTTGGAGAACTTGCAGCCCACCGCCAGCCATTTGCCGTCGGCGGCGACGGTCTCGGATTGCGAGGCATTGAGGTGGCCGGGCTGGTATTGCACGTCGAGCCGGTCCACCACGTACCTGGCGCTCTTGTCGCCGCGGTGGAAGCGGATTGCCGCGTCGATGTTCCACTTGACCACCTGGCTGTCCAGGAACAGCGTGGTGTAGGCGTTGCCGCGGCCGTCGAAAGCGGTATGCAGCGGCCCCAGCCCCAGCTCGACCTCGGCGACGATGGCGTCGTCCAGCCTGGCCAGCTTGCCGTCGAACCAGTCGAGCACCCTGGCCAGCTCGATCACCGTCCCGGTCGGCGACAGCTTGCCGGCGCAGATGAAGTATTTCTGGTCGGGGCTGGCGTTGACGCCGTGCGGGTTCTTGGGCACCGACACATAGGCGGTCAGCGCCGTGCCGGGGTCCTGGTTGGCGGCACGCGTGCCGTCGACCACCGGCACCTTCGAGTCGCCGATAGTCTTGAACTTGCCTGCCTTGACGGCAGCCTCGATGCGGGCGATGTTGAAGAACAGGCAGGCATCGCGCTCGGCCGACATCATGTCCTCGAAGCGCACGCCCATTTCCACGTTGTACTGGTTGGTCGCGGCGAGCTTGCCGTCGTACGAGGTCGCCACCAGGTCGCAGTTGCCGTCGATCAGCACCTGCCAGCGCGCCGCCATCGACTCGGCGTCGACGCAGGTGAACAGCGAGCGGTACTTGCTGCCGTCCTCGGTCGGCGTATTGGGCAGCGGCACGCCGAACTCGGCGCCGCAGAACACGCGCGTGGTGTAGTTGATGCTGGCGTCGACTGGATCGCGCTTGTCGGGGAAGATGCCGTGGAAGCCCTGCACATTGGGCAGCTCGGTGATCTTGTCGCAGATGAAGTAGTCGAGCCGGATACGCGCCAGCCTGGCATTGATCTTGTCGTTGATCCAGGCATAGCGGCCGTCGTAGTTGCCGTCCTTGTACGAGGCATGCACGTGATGGGTATCGCCGACGGTGTATTGCAGGCTGCCGTCAGGGCGCGTGCCCATCACGCGCTTCGATTCATTGGTGATGCCCCACCCCGTCAGGGCGTCCGGCACGAAGCACGGAATGCGGTGCAGCTCGCGCCCGGACGGCAAGCCCAGCACGCGCATGTCGCCGGCATGGCCACCGCTCCACAGTCCGTAATAGGTATCCAGCTCGCCCGGCTTCAGGTGCACCGCGCTGGCGGCGGTGGGGCCTGCATGGCTGGCATGGGCACCGGCGCTGCTGGCCGGCGTGGGTGCCACCGGCGCGCCGCCGTTGTCGGTGCAGGCGGCCACGCCGGCAACGCCGGCGAGCGCCGCGGTATGGATGAAGCGCCGCCGTCCCGGCGCGGCCGGCGCATCGTGGGGTGGCAGGGGATGCTGCGTATGCCTGGTCATCTTCGTTCCTCGAACCGTCATGGCAAAGGCGGAGTCCGCTCCGCCGGCTTGCTGCTTGTGTTGTCTTGTGGTGGCTTGCTGCTGCCGGCTACAGATGGTCGAAGCAGTTGGCGCGATCGAGGTTGATGATCGTCATGGTTCTCTTAAATATTCATAATCGATGCATGTTTTCCGCCGGTGGCGCGGCCAGAATGGCGGCACGGCAACGCTCACCGCCGCTTTCGCGATCGACACCACCCTCGTCATGCCCTTCAAGACCCTGTTGCGCACACAGTCTTCCATCCCCCACACCGACCGCAGGCGCCGCGCCATCCTTCGCGGCGCCGCGAGCGTGCCGCTGCTCGCCACCGGCATGTTCGTGCGGCCCGCGCTGGCCGATCCGTCCGTCACGCATGCATCGCGCCGCTTGCTGGGCACGCGCGTGGACATCGTCGTGCAAGGCGACGGCCACGGCGCGGTGCAGGCCGCCATCGCCGCGGCCTTTGCCGAGATGCTGCGGCTGCAGCAGCTGATGAGCCGCTACCGGCCCGACAGCCAGGTCAGCGCCCTGCAGCGCGCGGCCGGAAGCCATCCGGTGCGCGTGGCGCCCGAACTGATGACGGTGCTGCAGGCCGCCGCGGCAGTTTCGGCTCGATCCCGCGGCGCCTTCGATATCACGGTGGGGGCCTTCGCCGGCTGGCGCTTCGGCGCGGATGGCAACCGCGTCCCCGATGCCGCCGAACTGGCCCGCGAGCGCCGGCTGGTGGACTACCGGCAGGTCATGCTCGACGCCCGCCGCGGCGAGGCCATGCTGGCCCGCCCTGGCATGCGCCTGGACCTGGGCGGCATTGCCAAGCTGCCGATCCTGGACGCGGGCATGCAGGTGCTGCGGCGCCATGGCTTGGCCAATGCGATGGTCAACGGCGGCGGCGATGTGCTGGCCATGGGCCAGTTGCAGGGGCGCGACTGGCGCATCGGCGTGCGCGACCCGCTCGCGGCGGCGCGGCTGCTAGGCGTGCTGCAGGTGTCCGATGCCGTGGTAGCGTCGTCGGGCGATTACGAGCGCTGCTTTGTCGCCGGCGGCCGGCGCTATCACCATGTGCTCGACCCCGCCACCGGGCTGCCGTCGGCCGGGCCGCACGGCGTGACGCTGGTGGCACCGACTGCGGCGGCGGTCAACGGGCTCGGCGCAGCGCTGATGGTGGCCGGCGCGGATGCCTGGGAAAGGCTGGCCGGGGGCAGCGCCGGCGTCGATGGGCTGGTGGTTGGCGATGGCGGCCGCTGGATGTCGCCCGGCATGGCCCGCCGGCTGCGGCTGGCTTGAACGCGCGCCGCGGACGAAAAAAAGCCGCTTCCGGTGAAGCGGCTTGGTTGCGCGCAGGCGGCCGGCGCCGCCGGCCGTTGCCGTTACTTCTTCAGCACCAGGTCGCCCGGCAGCGACTCGATGTAGGCGGCCATGTCCTTCAGTTCCTTGCGCGTGAACGGACGCGGCTTGCCGTCCTTGTCGGTGACTGCCGGGTTGGCGTTGACCTGGCCGGCCATGATCGCGTTGGAGCGGCCCACCAGCGCATTGCCCGACACCTGGTAGGACATCAGCGCGTGATACAGGTAGTCGGCATGCTGGCCGGCCAGCTTGGGGTAGTCGGGCGAAATCGGCTTGTTCATGCCAGCACCGTGGCAGGCCACGCAGTTGCCCTTTTCCACCAGCGTCTTGCCGTTGGCAAGGTCGGCGGCCGAGGCCGGCAGGGCGGCAGCACCCAGCACGAGTGCGCCGAGCGCGAACGAAAGCGTCTTGAGCGTCTTCATCTGGGGTCTCTTACTTGAGGGAATTGTTCTGCGTGCCGGCGGTCTGCTGCGAGTAGTACGCCGCCACGTTGGCGATGTCCTGCTCGGTCAGCGTCGCGGCAATGCTGCGCATGGTGGGGTGCTTGCGCTCGCCCTTCTGGTAGGCCTTCAGCGCGTTCTCGATGTACTTGGCGCTCTGGCCGCCCAGCAGCGGCACTTCATAGATCTCGGGGAAGGACGCACGGTAGCCCGGAATGCCGTGGCATCCGATGCACATTGCAACCTTGTCCTTGGCAGCGTCTCCATTGCCCTTGACTTCCTGTGCCTGCACGGCCGTTGCAGCCGCGCCCAGCACCACCATCGTGAGGAGCTTTTTCATTGTCTTTGCGGATTGGAAGTTAAACCGTGTGACCTGCCCTGCCGGGCGGAGACGGTTTCAGAATGCTTCTGCGGAGCCACCAGGGCAGCCAGTCGGTTGGCCGAGGTGCAACCCGCCAGAGATGTCGCATCCGGTCGGTTTGCCGGGGTGTGGAACACCATTCTGGAACCACCTCGCGCAATCGCCGCGACCCGGAAGGGCCGCTGGGACTTCTGAACGCGGACTGCCGGATGCTGGAGAACTGGACGTGGGGGCGCGTCAAACCGCCGCATTGTACCGCAGCCGGCACCTGCCAGTCCAGCCAGCGGTCGGCGCCGGCGGAACCCTGTCTGGCCGCCCCAACACGAACCGCCAAGGTCTTTTATACTGGCCCATTCCGGGAATCCGCACGACCGTTCGCGTACGCTGCGCCAGCGGCACGCGGGCGCCCGCCACGGACCCTGTTTTCATAACGAAAGCGCGCATCACAGCGCGAAGAGACCGCGCCAAGCACGCCAACCCGGCCCTCGCCCGAGCGGCCGTCACCTCAGGTTGCCTCATGTCAAACACCGCCAACGCATCCGCCCAAGCCTCCTCCCAGCCGGTCCGCTTCGAAGGCAGCGACCAGTACGTTGCCACCGACGACCTCAAGCTGGCCGTCAATGCCGCGCGCACGCTGCAGCGCCCGCTGCTGATCAAGGGCGAACCCGGCACCGGCAAAACCATGCTGGCCGAGGAAGTCGCCGCCGCGCTGGGCATGCCGCTGCTGCAATGGCATATCAAGTCGACCACCAAGGCACAGCAGGGCCTGTACGAGTACGACGCCGTGTCGCGCCTGCGCGACTCGCAACTGGGCGACGACCGCGTCCACGACATCCGCAACTACATCGTCAAGGGCGTGCTGTGGCAGGCCTTCGAGGCCGACCAGCAGGTGGTGCTGCTGATCGACGAGATCGACAAGGCCGACATCGAATTCCCCAACGACCTGCTGCGCGAACTCGACCGCATGGAGTTCTATGTCTACGAGACCCGCGAGCTGGTCAAGGCGAAGCACCGTCCGCTGGTGATCATCACCTCGAACAACGAGAAGGAGCTGCCCGACGCCTTCCTGCGCCGCTGCTTTTTCCACTACATCAAGTTCCCCGATGCGGAGACGATGCAGCAGATCGTCGACGTGCACTATCCCGGCATCAAGCGCGAGCTGGTCGCGGCCGCGCTCGAATCGTTCTACGAGATGCGCAACCTGCCGGGCCTGAAGAAAAAGCCGTCGACGTCCGAGCTGATCGACTGGCTCAAGCTGCTGATGGCCGAGGACATCCCGCCCGAGGCCCTGAAGAGCCCGGACAAGAAGGCCGCGATCCCGCCGCTGCACGGCGCGCTGCTGAAGAACGAGCAGGACGTGCACCTGTTCGAGCGCCTGGTGTTCATGAACCGCGCCAACCGCTGAGCGCGCGGCCAGTCCGATGACCGACACGACCGATTTTGCCAAACCGGTGACCATGGTGGGCCGCCATGCCACGCTGGAACCGCTGCGCCCCGAGCACGCCGACGGCCTGCGCGCCGCCTGCGCCGACGGCGAGCTGTGGAAGCTCTGGTACACCAGCGTGCCCGCGCCCGAGCGCATGGAAGCCGAGATCGCGCGGCGCCTGGAGCTGCAGCAGCGCGGCACCATGCTGCCGTTCGCGGTGCGCGATGCGGCCGGCGAGCTGGCCGGCATGACCACCTACATGAACATCGACGCGGCCAACCGGCGCGTCGAGATCGGTTCGACCTGGTATGCGCGCCGGGTCCAGCGCACGCCGCTGAACACCGAGTGCAAGCTGATGCTGCTGGGCCATGCCTTCGACCATCTCGACTGCATCGCGGTGGAGTTCCGCACGCACTGGATGAACCAGCAAAGCCGCGCCGCCATCGCCCGCCTGGGCGCCAGGCAGGACGGCGTGCTGCGCAACCACATGCGCATGCCGGACGGCACGCTGCGCGACACCGTGGTGTTCTCGATCATCGCCAGCGAATGGCCGGCGGTGCGGCAACACCTGCAATTCCAGCTCGAGCGCCCGCGCTGACGCGCCGCGCCGACTGAAAGCGAGGCACCATGCTGATCGATTTCTTCTTCTCGCTGCGCCACGCCAAGCTGCCGGTGTCGGTCAAGGAATACCTGACCATGCTGGAAGCGCTCAAGGCGCAGGTCATCACGCCATCGATCGACGAGTTCTACTACCTGTCGCGGATGACGCTGGTCAAGGACGAGAAGCACTTCGACAAGTTCGACCAGACCTTCGCCGCCTACTTCAAGGGCGTGGAGAGCCTGGTCGACTGGAAATCCGACATTCCGCTCGACTGGCTGCAGAAGACGCTGGAGCGCGAGCTGTCGCCCGAGGAAAAGGCCAGGATCGAGGCCATGGGCGGCCTCGACAAGCTGATGGAGCGCCTGAAGCAGCTGCTCGAGGAGCAGAAGGAAAAGCACGAGGGCGGCAACAAGTGGATCGGCACCGGCGGCACCTCGCCGTTCGGCCATGGCGGCTACAACCCCGAGGGCATCCGCATCGGCGGCCCGTCCAAGGGCAACCGCACCGCGATCAAGGTGTGGGAGGCGCGCACCTACAAGGACTATGACGACCAGGTCGAACTGGGCACGCGCAACATCAAGGTCGCGCTGCGCCGGCTGCGCCGCTTCGCCCGCGAAGGCGCCGACACCGAGCTGGACCTCGACGACACCATCCACTCCACCGCGGCCAACGCCGGCCTGCTCGACATCAAGCTGCGGCCCGAGCGCCACAACAAGGTCAAGGTGCTGATGCTGATGGACGTGGGCGGCTCGATGGACGACCACATCAAGCGCGTCGAGGAACTGTTCTCGGCCACCAAGACCGAGTTCAAGCACCTCGAGTACTACTACTTCCACAACTGCCTGTACGACTACGTGTGGAAGAACAACCGCCGCCGCCACGCCGAGAAGCTGGCGACGTGGGACCTGCTGCACAAGTACACGCCCGACTACAAGATCATCTTCGTCGGCGACGCCACCATGAGCCCGTACGAGATCCTGCAGCCGGGCGGGTCGGTCGAGTACAACAATGCCGAGGCCGGCGCGGTATGGCTGAACCGGATGACCGAGCAGTTCCCGCATTTCGTCTGGCTCAACCCCGAACCCGAAGGGCTGTGGCAGTACCGGCAGTCGATCACGGTGATCAACCAGCTGATGAAGGGACGGATGTTCCCGGTCACGCTGGCGGGGCTGGAGCAGGCGATGAAGGTGCTGTCGAAATAAGGACTGCCTGGTTTGCTCCCTCTCCCGCTTGCGGGAGAGGGTTGGGGTGAGGGCGGGAGCATCAACGAAGTCAGGCTATCGATATTGCCACCGCCGGCCCTCACCCCCGCCCTCAACTGGAACCATTCACTGGTTTCTGTCGCTCCTCACCCCGGCCGCGCCAGGTCCGCCCCCTCCATCACCCACGCCCGGAACGTGCGCAGCGCCGGCAGATGCTGCTTCTGCTCCGGATAGCACAGGTAATAGCCCTTCTTGGCCAGCACCTGCGCGGGATGCGCCACCACCAGCGCGCCGGTGGCCAGCTCTTCTTCAATCAGGCAGCGCGGGATCAACGCGATGCCCAGTCCCGACAGCGCCGCCTGCGTCAGCAGTGAAAACTGGTCGAAGCGCGCGCCGCTCCAGGCGTCGCGCGTGGGCAGGCCCAGCGTGGCGAACCAGTCCGGCCACGCCTCGGGCACGGTAGTGTGGTGCAGCAGCGGATAGCGCAGCAACGCCGCCGGGGTCGGCGCGACGCCGTCGGGCTCCGACGCCAGCAGGCCCGGACGGCACACCGGCAGGACTTCGCGGCCGGTCATGTAGTCGGCCAGGCTGCCGGGCCAGACGCCGTCGCCGAAGCGGATTGCGGCATCGAGCTCCGGCTCGGAGAAATCGTAGCCCTGCGCATGCGGCACGAACTCCAGCGTCACCTCCGGATGGCGCGCGAAGAACTGCGGCAGGCGCGGGATCAGCCACTTGGCGCCCAGCGTCGGCATGCTGGCGATATGCAGCACGCCGCCCCGCCCCTGCCCCGCCATCAATTCCACCGTGGCGGCTTCCAGCTCGTTCAGGCTCGGCGCGATGCGCTCGAGGTAGCGCTCGCCCGCGGGAGTCAGGACCAGCCGCTGGCGCACCCGCTGAAACAGCTCGACGCCGAGGTAGGCCTCGAGGCTGCGCACCTGCTTGCTGACCGCGCCCTGCGTGACATGCAGCTCGCGGGCGGCTACGGTAAAGCTGTTATGGCGCGCCGCCGCCTCGAAGGCGTGCAACTCGGTCAGCGACGGACATAGGCGTCGCATAAATCACCTCTACTTCACGACCAAATGGAATGAGCTAGGGATTTTATTTCGTTTGCGGCGGTCCTGCTTGCACGAGCAGAATCGTGAAAACGCCTTTGTCTCTTCCCCGATACCTTTCGCCACCAAGATCATGCAACGTCGCCACCTTCTCCGCGTCCTCGCCGCTGCCTCGGCCGCCCTCGCCACCGGCCTGTCGTTCAGTGCCGTCGCCCAGTCCGGCTACCCCACCAAGCCGATCACGCTGGTGGTGCCGTTCCCCGCCGGCGGCACCACCGACATCGTCGCGCGCATCGTCGCCGACAAGCTCGGCCAGCAGCTGGGTCAGGCCGTGGTGGTCGACAACCGCGGCGGCGCCGGCGGCAGCATCGGCACCACCTTCCTGTCCAAGGCCGCGCCCGACGGCTACACGCTCGGCATCGCCACGGCCTCGACCCACGGCATCAATCCGGCGGTGTACCCGCGCCTGTCCTACGACGCCACCAAGGACTTCACCCCCATCACCAACCTGGCCTCGGTGCCGAACGTGATGAGCATCCACCCGTCGGTCAAGGCCACCGACATGAAGGCCTTCATCGCGCTGGCGCAGGCGCAGCCGGGCAAGCTGGCCTATGGCTCGGCCGGCAACGGCAGCGTCTCGCACATGATGGGTGAACTGTTCAAGCTGAGCAGCAAGACCGAACTGCTGCACGTGCCGTACAAGGGCGTGGGCCCGGCGCTGAACGACGCGCTCGCCGGCCAGGTGCAGGTGCTGTTCGACAACCTGCCGTCGTCGCTGCCGTTCATCGAGGGCGGCAAGCTGCGCGCACTCGCCGTGGCGGCGCCCAAGCGCGTGGCCGCGCTGCCCAATGTGCCGACCTTTGCCGAGCTCGGCCTGGGCGAGGTCAACGACGCCGCCTGGTTCGGCCTGATCGCCCCGGCCAACCTGCCGGCCGACCTGCAGAACAAGCTGCATGCGGCCGCGGTCAAGGTGCTGGCGCTGCCGGAAGTCAAGGCCAAGCTGGAGAAGCTCGGCGCCACGCCGGTGGGCGACACCCCGGCGCACTTTGCCGCCCAGATCAAGAGCGAAGTGGCCAAGAACAAGCGCGTCGCCGCCGCCGCCAAGATCTCGCTCGACTGAACGCAACGCACACCATGACCGACACCGACCGAACCATCGCGGACAGTCCGTTCTGCCTGTACCAGCCCGAGGGCGAGCCCGCGGCGCTGTTCCTGGACTCGCCGCACAGCGCGACCACGTACCCGACGGACTTCCGCCCCGATCCGGCACTGCCGCTGCCGCTGCTGCGCCAGGCCGAGGACACCTTCGTCGACGAGCTCTACGCCGGCGCCCCGGCGCGCGGCATCCCGCTGCTGTGCGCGGGCTTTCCGCGCAGCTACCTCGACGCCAACCGCGCGCTCGAAGAAATCGACGAAGCCCTGCTCGACGCACCCTGGCCCGGCGCCAGGCAGGAAACCTCCAAGACCCGGCTGGGCAAGGGCCTGGTCTGGCGCGTGCTGGACACCGGCGAAGCCATCTACGACCGCAAGCTGAGCGTGGCCGAGGTGCAGGCGCGCATCGAGCGCTGCTACCTGCCCTACTATGCGCAGCTGCAGAAGCTGGCCGAGCGCGCCGTCGCCAGCCATGGCAGCGCCTGGCATATCAACTGCCATTCGATGCCCAGCCACGCCGCCCCGTTCGCCACCGAATTCCCCGGCCTGGAGCATCCGGACTTCGTCGTCGGCGACCGCGACGGCACCACCTGCGACAAGCGCTTCACCGACCGGGTCGAGGGCGTGCTCAAGGAGATGGGCTACGAAGTCTGGCGCAACCACCCGTACAAGGGCGTCGAGATCGTGCGCGTGGTGGGCCAGCCGCAGGCCGGCCGCCACAGCCTGCAGCTGGAGGTCAACCGCAAGCTGTACATGGACGAGGCCGGCCTGACGCACAGCGCCGGCTTCGCCAAGCTGCGGCACGACCTGAACAGCCTGCTCGACGAACTGCTGCGGTTTACGCGCGCGATGCCGTCGCGCGTGGCCTGAGGCCGCGCGCCGGCGCGCGGCGTCGCGCGGTGTCGGCGCCGGGGCGCGGGTCGGACCCTTCCCACCCGCGCCGGGATCACTTCGCGCAGACGGTAGCGGGTTGGCGGTGCGTTAGAAGAATGGGTAACAAGATTTAGGAACTTTGGCAGATGGGTTTCCTCTATCATGGCAATCCTTTGCGAACCCATCCTGGCTGCCGGGCCCTGGCGCCGGCAGGCAATCCCAGGCAAGCACACACGCTCACAACGCTAACACCGTGATCCGACGAATCTCCGCAATGCTCGGCAGCCGGCTGCGCATGGTGGCCGCCGCCGTAGCCGGTGCGATCGCGCTGGCAGGCTGCGCCAACCTGCCGGACGAGGCCGCCGGCAGCGCCGGCACCGCCCCCAGCCCGGCGCCGGCTCCCGCAACCGCACCCACCCCGGTACCAGCCCGCCCCGCCGCCCTGCCCGCCCCGGCAGCTTCCGCTTCGCCTCCCACCAAGACCATCAACCTGCCCGACCGCGGCCGCGTCAGCCTGTCCGAGTACCGCGCGCGCATGCGCGAGCAGCTGATGAAGACCGAGAACGCCACCAGCGACGTGGCCGACTGCGCCGCCCACGCCAGCTGGGTGGTGCCGCGCTCGGCCACCTACGATGCCTTGAAGATCCCGACCGGCGCCCTCGCCGCGGGACAGGCCACCACCGAGCCCTGGAGCGGCCGCTTCTCGCCCGGCAAGCAGGCCGTGCCGGTCAGCTCGGTGGTCACCTTCGCCGCGACCGCGCACAAGCGCAAAGGCAGCGACGACTGGCAACCGGTCAAGGTGCGGTGCGGCTATGACGACGGCATGATGCTGGCGTACGAGCTGCTGGACAGCAGCGGCGCCACCATCAGCGAGCCTGCCGCCGCGCCGGCGGCACCCACCACCACGCGCACGTCGGCCAGCAAGAGCCGCAAGGGGGCCAAGGGCAAGAGCACGGCTTCGAAGTCCGGCAAGGCTTCGTCATCGAAGTCGGTGAAGTCGAGTTCGGCCAAGTCGACGTCGGCCAAGGCAAGCAGCAAGAGCAAGAAGAAGCAGTAGGCGCAATCAGACCACGGGCGCCCGAGTGGGGCGCTTGTGCTCTCCCCTCTCCCATTTATGGGAGAGGGGCGGGGGTGAGGGCGAGCGTTTCGACGAAGTGCTGAGGCCTCGTGCTTGCCACGCGCCTGCCCTCACCCCCTGCCCCTCTCCCGCAAGCGGGAGAGGGGAGCAAACCGATCGCCGGCCTCAGCCCAGATAATCCAATATCGCCTGCAGCATCGCCGTCCCCAGCAGCGCACTGCGCGCACCATTCCAGCCAACCGCCGGATCCGGCATATCAGCGTTGTCCTTGAACGGCATCTCCAGCGTCAGTGCCAGGCAGCCGAAGGTATGGCCGATGTACTTGGACGCCAGCTTGAGCGCATCGGCGTTGTACTTGCTGGCCGCGTAGCCGTGCACGTCCTGGAAGTCCGGCGAGGCCCGCTTGAAGGCCTCGATAAAGCGCTGCTGCTCGCGCCGGCGCGCTTCGGTGAAGCCCGGCAGCATCTCGCTGCCGGCGACGAAGTTGTACGGCAGGCCCTCGTCGCCGTGGATATCGAAGAACATGTCGCAGCCGCTGGCCTCGATCGCGCGGCGCACATGGTAGACCTCGGGGCTGGTATCCGGGCTGGGCGCCATCCACTCGCGGTTCAGGTTGGCGCCGGCGGCGTTGGTGCGCAGGTTGCCGCGCGCCGAGCCGTCGGGGTTCATGTTGGGCACGATATGGAACACCGCGCGCTCGAGCAGCTTGCGCGCGACCGGATCGCCCGCCCACATGCCGGTGCCGGTCAGCCGCTGCAGCACGCCCTCGACAAACCACTCGGCCATGCTCTCGCCCGGGTGCTGGCGCGCGATCATCCAGATGGTCGACTTGCCCGGGCCGGGCTCGCCGACGGTGACGCGCGTCATGTCGCGCCCCTCGACGGTGCTGCCCAGGTGCGACAGCCGCGCCAGCGGCGAGCGCTGGCAGCTTGCCAGCAGCGACAGGTGGCGCTCATCCGGATACGGCTCGAAATACGCGAACCAGATGCTGTCGTGCTCGGGCGTGACCTCGACGGTCAGCACCTGGCCGTCGAAGCGCGTCGGCACGCGGAACCAGTTGGCGCGGTCGTACGACGCCACCGCGCGGTAGTCGCGCCAGCCGTCCGGATAGGTGCAGTCACCGGCGTTCAGGAAATGCATGCGGCAGGCCTGCCCGGCCGCACCCTGCAGGCGGAAATGGAACCACTGGCGGAAGTCGGCGTGCGAATCGGCACGGATGCGCAGGCGGATATCGTCGGCGCGGTCGAGCGCCTCGACTTCGATGGCGCCGGAATCGAAATGCGAAGAGATATGCAGCATGGCTGGCGGGCTCGTGGCGAGGGTTTCGGGACGCGTTCTCAGTCTTCCAGGCGGCGGCGGAACACCCAGCGGGTCGCATCCGAGGCCGCCTTGTCGAAGGCATAGCCGTCTTCGGCGAAGCGCTTGAGTTTCTCCGGCTCGGTCACGCGGTGCGTCACCGCGTAGCGCGCCATGGTGCCGCGCGCCCGCTTGGCGTGGAACGAAATGATCTTGTAGCGGCCGCCCTTCCAGTCCTCGAACACCGGCGTGACGATGCGCGCCTGCAGCACCTTGGGCCGCACCACCTTGAAATACTCTTCCGAGGCCAGGTTGACCAGCACCGGCGCGCCCTCCTGCCGGAGCCCGGCCATGTCGGCGTTGAGCATCTGCGTGACGTCGTCGCCCCAGAACGCGTACAGGTCCTTGCCGGCGGCATTGTCCAGGCGCGTGCCCATTTCGAGCCGGTACGGCTGCATCCAGTCCAGCGGGCGCAGCACGCCGTACAGGCCGGACAGGATGCGCAGGTGCTTCTGCGCAAAGGCAAGCTCTTCGGGCGCCAGCGATTTCGCGTCGAGGCCGTCGTAGACATCGCCGTTGAAGGCCAGCACCGCCTGCTTGCTGTTGGCCGCGGTGAACGTCGGCGACCAGTCGGCGTAGCGCGTCACGTTGAGCACCGCGAGCTTGTCGGAGATGTCCATCAGCGCGCCCACGTCCTGCGGCGCCAGCCGGCGCAGGCGCTCGATCAGCGCGGCGGAACGGTCGATGAAGCGCGGCAGCGTGTGGGTCTTGATGCGGGCGGGAGTCTCGTAGTCCAGCGACTTGGCGGGAGACAAAACGATGAGCATGGCAAAATCGCGGCATTAGCCAAGGACAAACCAGCCCAGATTGTAGCGAATGCGCCTCGACACCACCGCAACCAACCCGCCCGCCGGCACCTCCGACCGGCCCGCCGGCGTCACATCTGCGCCGCGCGTGGTGCTCGACTCCAATATCTGGGTCGACCTGCTGGTGTTCCAGGACCCGCACGTCGAGCCGATCCGCGCCGCGCTGGAAGCCGGCACCATCGCCCCGGTGATCCGCGCCGACTGCCGCGAGGAACTGCGCCGGGTGCTGGCCTATCCGCAATTTGCCCGCTTCGACGTCGATATCGGCGCGGCGCTGGCCACCGTCGACCGCCTCGCGCGCCTGGAAGCGGCGCCGCCGCAGGCCGACAGCGACGCGATTCGCCTGCCGCGCTGCAAGGACACCGACGACCAGAAGTTCGTCGAGCTGGCCCACTTTGCCGGCGCCGCCTGCCTGGTATCGAAGGACAAGGCGGTGCTCAAGCTGCGCAGCCGGCTGCGCCGCAGCAGTGGCGTCGAGGTGATGACGCCGCCGGCCTTCGGCGCCTGGCTGGCCACGCTGGACCCGGCCGCCGATCCGCGTTAGGGCCGATCCGCTTTAGAATGGCGGCTCGCGGCGCCGCGCTGCGCGCTGCCGCACGCCTGACCGCCTACCGTTCCCATCGCATCGACACCCTGCCCCATGTCCGCAGACACCACGCTCGCCCCACTGACGCCGCCGCCGTCGCGCCTGCCCGGCGTCGGCACCACCATCTTTACCGTGATGTCGGCGCTTGCCGCCGAAAAGAACGCGGTCAACCTGGGCCAGGGCTTCCCGGACTTCGACTGCGACCCCAGCATCGTCGATGCGGTCGCCGGCGCCATGCGCGCCGGCCATAACCAGTACCCGCCGATGGCGGGCGTGCCGCGCCTGCGCCAGGCCATCGCCGCCAAGATCGCCAGCCTGTATGGCCACCAGTACAGCTGGGACACCGAGATCACGGTCACCGCGGGCGCCACCCAGGGCATCCTGACCGCGATCCTGTGCGCGGTGCATCCGGGCGACGAAGTCATCGTGCTGGAGCCGTGCTACGACAGCTACCTGCCCGCGATCGAACTGGCCGGCGCCACCGCGGTGCCGGTCGCGCTGGAAGCGCCGGCGTTCCGCGTGCCCTTCGACAAGCTCGCCGCCGCGATCACGCCGCGCACGCGCATGATCCTCGTCAACACGCCGCACAACCCCACCGGCACGATCTGGCGCGCGGCCGACATGGACCAGCTGGCGCAGATCCTCGCCGGCACCGACATCCTGCTGCTGTCGGACGAGGTCTACGAGCATATGGTCTACGACGGCCAGCAGCATGAATCGGTGTCGCGCCACCCGGAGCTGGCGCGCCGCAGCTTCGTCATCTCCAGCTTCGGCAAGACTTATCACGTGACCGGCTGGAAGGTCGGCTACGTCGCCGCGCCCGCCGCGCTGATGGCCGAGTTCCGCAAGGTGCACCAGTTCAACGTGTTCACGGTGAATACGCCGGTGCAGCACGGCCTGGCCGACTACATGGCCGATCCCGCCCCCTACCTGCAGCTGCCGGCGTTCTACCAGGCCAAGCGCGATTTTTTCCGTGCGGGGCTGGCGGGCTCGCGCTTCAAGCTGCTGCCGTCGGACGGCACGTATTTCCAGTGCGTCGATTATTCCGCCATTTCAGACCTGAGCGAGGCCGACTTCGCCATGTGGCTGACACGCGAGATCGGCGTGGCCGCGATTCCGGTCTCGGCGTTTTACTCGCAGCCGCGTGAATCGGGCGTGGTGCGGTTCTGCTTCGCGAAGAAGGAAGAGACGCTGGCGTTGGCGCTGGATAGGTTGGGGAAGCATTGAAGTGAAATGGGAACGCCCGCAGACTGCGGGCGTTTTTGCAGGTGGGAGTTCTCTCGCAAGCCGCTGGTTTGCTTCCCTCTCCCGCGCGCGGGAGAGGGGCCGGGGGTGAGGGCAGGCGGTGGCATGCCGACGACCTTTACTTCGTTGATGCTCCGGCCCTCACCCCAACCCTTATATGAACACCGCCCCGGTTGCAAGGTTTTGGAACCAGCTTGACGTCGCAGGATGGGGCTGCTGCCTTATATCCGGCCTGGAGCGAGTACTTGTTCTCGCGGGCCACAATGGAAGCTGCTGAGAACCGTCCTCAATCTCTCGCCACGGGCTTGTAAGCCGCTTGGGTTGGGGCAGGTTTGGGTTCCCACGGTCCTACCTGTTTCGTCATTGCTGTTTCTTGCCTGTGCAGCCGTGAAGGTTAATCAAGCGCTGGTTAAGGGAAGGTGATGCCCCCCGGCTCAGGCCGGGCGCAAGCTCACATGTCCGGGATCGTATTGGCGCCCATGGGCCATTAATGCCCAGGCTGTCCGGGCGATCTTGTTGGCCAGCGCCACGACCACCACGTTCTTGGGGCGCCGCTGCAGCATGGACAGTGCCCAGGCCGGCGGATGTTTGGTGCGCGTGAGCATCGTGCGTCCGGCGTTGACCAACTGTCGTCGCACGTAAGCGTCGCCGCGCTTGCTGATGTGACCGAGCCGTACGTTGCCGCCCGTGCCGGTCTGCGCGGGAACCAGTCCCAGGCTTGCAGCGAAGGCTCTGCCTGAGCGGAAGGCCTGGGCACAGCCCATGGTCGCGACCAAGGCGGTGGCGGTAATGGGGCCGACGCCGGGAATCTTCTCCACGATCTGCGCGGCCGGATCAGACCTCAGCCATTCCTGGAGGTCACGCTCAACCAGTTGGATCTGTTCGTCGAGTTCGCGCAGCGCACAGACCTGCCGCTCCAGCGCGCGCATCAACAAGGGCGGTACGACCTGAGCGACCTCAGCCCAGCGCTGGCGCAGCTCGGCCCGGAAGGCCAGCCGCCCCGTGCGGAAGTGCAGGCCATATTCGCCCAGCAGCCCGCGCATCTGGTTGCTCTGCCGGGTGCGCGTCTTGACCAGCCCGTCCCGTATACGATGCAACGAGAGCACAGCCTGCTGCGCTTCGGTCTTGACCGACACGACCGGCATGTCGGGTTGCCGGGCTGCAGTCCAGATGGCTCGGGCGTCCGCCGCGTCGTTCTTGTTCGTACGCACGAAGGCGCGTACGTAACCCGGGTTGAGCAACACCACTTCGTGGCCAAGGCTCTGGATCTTGCGCGCCCACCAGTGGGCACCGCCACAGGCCTCCAGTGCGATCTGCCCAGGCTGGCAATTGGACAGGAATTCGATGAGCGCGGTGCGGCTGAATCGCCGGTTCTGGGGCTTCCCCGTAATGGGGTCTATCCAGTACATCTGGAACACTGTCTTTGCAATGTCCAGCCCATATGTCATAGCATTCATTTGGGCTCTCCTCGACCTTGAGTGTTGGATCGAACTTTCACTCTGGCACATCGATGCCGTCGGTCAAGCGAGAGCCCCTTTGTTTTCTAGGCCGCGGCCTGGCTTGGCGGTAGATGGGCGGTGTTCATTCCATCTCTCCCGCAAGCGGGAGAGGGAGCACACAAGTGGTAGTCGAACCGATTACTTCCTGCTCCGGCTCATCATCAACTCAGTATTCGCCTTGCGGTCCGCATTGACCTTCTGCACCGACTCGCGCTGCGACAGCGTCTTCAGGTAGTCCTTGACCGGCAGGTCCGCCAGCATGTCGGTGCCGTAGATGATCTTGGTGCACGACGACACCAGCGGCAGGTGCGCCGCTGCAGCGCAATCGGCCAGCGTGAAGGTATCGCCGGCGATATACGGCGAGAACTTCGCCAGCGTGGCGAAGGCGGGGATATAGCGGCTCAGCAGCTTGTGCTGGCGCTCCTTGACGTTGTCGCTGACCTTGCCGCCGAAGAACGCCTCCGGGTACAGCTCGCGCGCGGTCAGTTCCAGGTAGAGCTCCAGGAACACGATGAGCTCGCGCACCTTGGCCGCCTGGTACGGGTCGGCCGGCAGCAGCGGCGTCTGCGGATAGGCCGCTTCCACGTATTCGGCGATGGCTTCGGACTCGCACAGCGGGCCGGATTCGGTGATGATGTAGGGCACCTTGCCCGCGGGCGTGGCCGCCGGGTCGGTCTCGCCGATCCAGGCCAGCACCTCTTCGAACGGCACGTTCTTTTCCAGCAGCGCCAGCTTCACTTTGTTGTAGTAGTTGCTGGCGGCAAATCCGCAGAGCTTCAGCATGTCGTCTGTCTCCGTTATGGGAAGGGTCCCCGCGTTGCAACGCGTGGTGCGGGGATTGTGGACCATCCGGCGTCTGCAATGTACCGGCTGGCCGATCAGCGCACGCGGCCTGCCCTGCCGGTCTGTCGCGGAAGGTGCAAAAAACGTACGATCGTGCTAATTTAACCACAACTTTTGGGACGAATGATGAGCACTTTCACCATCGATACGCTGGGTATCGTCGGCACCGGCGCCATGGGCCGGGGCATCGCGCAGATCGCCGCGCAGGCAGGCCTGACCGTCAACCTGTACGACGCCAACCCGCAGGCGGTGGAAGCCGCGCGCAAGTATCTGCAGGACACGCTGGCCAAGCTGGCCGACAAGGGCAAGCTCAGCGCCGCCGACGCCGAGGCCACGCTGGCCCGCGTCAAGCCCTGCGGCGCGCTCGAAGATCTGGCCGGCTGCGACATGGTGCTCGAAGCCATCGTCGAGAAGCTGGAAGTCAAGCGCGACCTGATCGCAAAGCTGGAAGCGATCCTGCGCGAGGACGCCATCATCGCCTCGAACACCTCGTCGCTGTCGATCACCGCGATCGCCGTGGGCGCGAAGTATCCGGGCCGCATCGCCGGCTACCACTTCTTCAACCCGGTGCCGCTGATGAAGGTGGTCGAGGTCATCGACGGCCTGTCGGGCAATCCGGCGGTGGGCGATGCGCTGATGGCGCTGTCGCGCCGCATGGGCCATACGCCGGTGCGCTGCAAGGACATGCCCGGCTTTATCGTCAACCATGCCGGCCGCGGCATGAATATCGAAGGCCTGAAGGTCGCGCAGGAAGGCGTGGCCGAGTTTGCCGATATCGACAACATCATGCGCGAGCAGGCCGGCTTCCGCATGGGGCCGTTCGAGCTGATGGACCTGACCGGGCTGGATGTGTCGCACCCGGTGATGGAATCGATCTACAACCAGTTCTACCAGGAACCGCGCTACCGTCCGTCGCCGATCACCGCGATCCGCGCGGTCGGCGGGCTGATCGGGCGCAAGGCCGGGGCCGGCTTCTATGCCTACGCCGATGGCCAGAAGCAGGTGCCGGCCGCCGCCGCGGTGCCGGGCGCGCGCCCGTCGAGCGTATGGGTCAGCCACGCCAGCGAGCGCGGCCATGCCATGGTGACCAAGCTGCTGGGCGCGCTCGGCGTGACGCCGGAAGGCGGCAACCAGCCCTCGGCCGACGCGCTGATCATCGTCACCCCGCTGGGCCTGGACGCCACCACCAGCGCGCTGCAGCAGGGCCTGGACCCGGCCCGCACCGTCGCCATCGACACGCTGCTGCCGTTCGAGGCCACCAAGCGACGCACGCTGATGACCACGCCGGCCACCAGCGCAGCCGCGCGCGATGCCGCGCATGGCTTGTTCGCCAGCGACGGCGTACCGGTCACGGTGATCCGCGACTCGGCCGGTTTTGTGGCCCAGCGCGTGCTCTGCTGCATCATCAATATCGCCAGCGATATCGCGCAGCAGCGCATCGCCACGCCGGCCGACATCGACCTCGCCGTGAACCTCGGCCTGGGCTACCCGAAGGGCCCGCTGGCGCTCGGCGACGCGGTCGGCCCGCAGCTGGTGCTGGAGACGCTGCGCAACATGGCAGCGCTGACCGGCGACATGCGCTACCGTCCGAGCCCGTGGCTGTGGCGCCGTGCCGGCCTGGGCCTGTCGCTGCTGGCCGAAGAGCAGTAACCGGCCGTCGTCCGCCCCACCCCACCGAGCCCCCGCCCATGCCCGCACAGCTGCTTTCCCGCCGCGTCGATTCGACGCTGGTGCTGACCATCTCGAACCCCGAGGCGCGCAACGCGCTGCACCCCGACATCTACGCGGCCTCGCAGCAGGCGCTGGAGCAGGCCGCGGCGGATGACTCGCTGCGCGCGGTCATCTTCACCGGCGCCGACGGCATCTTCTGCGCCGGCGGCAACCTGAACCGGCTGCTCGGCAACCGCAGCCAGCCGCCCGAGGTGCAGGCCGCCAGCATCGCGCTGCTGAACGGCTGGATCGAATCGCTGCACGCCTTTCCCAAGCCGATCATCGCAGCGGTCGAAGGCGCGGCCGCGGGCGCGGGCTTCTCGGTAGTGCTGGCGTGCGACTTCGTGGTGGCGGCGAGCGATGCCAAGTTCGTCATGGCCTACGTCTCGGTGGGGCTGACGCCCGACGGCGGCGGCTCGTACGAGATCGCGCGCGCGCTGCCGCGGCCGCTGGCCAGTGAGCTGATGATGGAAGGCAAGCCGGTCGACGCCGGCCGGCTGGCGCAGTTCGGGCTGGTCAACCGCGTCACCGAGCCGGGCCAGGCGCTGGATGAAGCGCTGCGCCTGGCGACGAGCCTGGCGCGGCAGTCGCCGCACGCGGTGGGCCGCATCAAGGCGCTGATCAACCATGCCGCCACCGCGTCTCGCGCCGAGCATCTGCTGGCCGAGCGCGACAGCTTCGTCGCCGCGCTGCACCACCCGGACGGCGGCGAAGGCATCAGCGCCTTCCTGGAGAAGCGCAAGCCGCAATACCGCTGATCCGCGCGGGCGGATCACCCACACGGCGAGCCCGCGCAGACGGGCATGCCGGCACAATGCAAGGAGACCACGCATGGAATTGCCGCCGTCCTCGCGTCGCCGCATCTACCTGATGCGGCATGGTGCGGTTTCCTACTTCGACGACGCCGGGCGCCGCACCGCGCTGCCCGAGCTGGTGCCCCTGAACGAGACCGGCCGCATGCAGGCCACCGCCGCCGGCCGCGCCTTTGCCGCCGAGCAGATCCGCTTCGACCGCGTCATCGTCAGCGGCCTGCCGCGTACGGTCGAGACCGCGGAACGCGTGCTGGCCGAGCTGCCGGAAATGGACGGCATCGTCGCCGAAGTCTGGCCGGAACTGCAGGAAATCCGCGGCGGCGACCTGTCGGCGATTGCCAGCGAAGACCTGCGCGATGCCTTTGTCGGCGCCTTCGAAGGCGAAGTGCCGGAACATAAGCAATTTCTCAACGGCGAGACCATCGGCGCCTTCCTGGACCGGGTGTTGCCCGCGCTGGCGCGCCTGCGCGACGACCCCGACTGGGATACCGTGCTGATGGTGCTGCATGGCGGCACCAACCGCGCCATCCTGTCGCAGGCCATCACCTGCGGACGGCGCGTGTTCTTCGGCTCGCTGCTGCAGACCGCCGGCTGCATCAACGTGCTCGACATGGGCGACGGCCCGCTCGACTGGGTCGTGCGCATGACCAACTATTCGCCGCCCACGCCGGTGCACAGCGGCTCGCGCCACACCACCATGGAAGTGCTGCTGCACCAGTATTTGCGCGGACGCCAGCCGCCCGGCTGAGGTTCCCGCCCCCGCTTCCCTCATCGAACCCGATCAGAAAACCAACGGAGACAGCATGACCAGCAACGTATCGCACTTCGAGGGCACGCGCCCGGTGGCCGACCAGCAGCGTTTCGACACCGCCGCGCTGGAAGCCTGGATGCGCCAGCACGTGGAGGGCTTTGCCGGCCCGCTGACCGTGGAGCAGTTCAAGGGCGGCCAGTCCAACCCGACCTTCAAGCTGGTCACGCCGGGACAGACCTACGTGATGCGCGCCAAGCCCGGCCCCAAGAGCAAGCTGCTGCCGTCGGCGCACGCAATCGAGCGCGAGTACCGCGTGATGGCTGCGCTGGCCGGCACCGATGTGCCGGTGGCGCGCATGTATGCGCTGTGCGAGGACGAATCCGTGATCGGGCGCGCCTTCTACATCATGGAATTCGTCGCCGGCCGCGTGCTGTGGGACCAGTCGCTGCCCGGCATGGGCACGGCCGAGCGCAGCGCCATCTACGACGAGATGAACCGCGTCATCGCCGCGCTGCACTCCGTCGACTACAACGCCATCGGCCTGGGCGACTATGGCAAGCCCGGCAATTACTTCCAGCGCCAGATCGAACGCTGGACCAAGCAGTACAAGCTGTCCGAGACCGAATCGATCCCGGCCATGGATGCGCTGATGGACTGGCTGCCGCAGCATATCCCGCAGCAGGACGCCGACCTGACCTCGATCGTGCATGGCGACTACCGGCTCGACAACCTGATGTTCCACCCGACCGAGCCGCGCGTGCTGGCAGTGCTGGACTGGGAGCTGTCGACGCTGGGCCACCCGATGGCCGACTTCAGCTACCACTGCATGAGCTGGCATATCGCCCCGGGCCAGTTCCGCGGCATCGCCGGCCTCGACTTCGCCGCGCTCGGCATCCCCGACGAAGCCAGCTACCGCCGCCTGTACGAGCAGCGCACCGGCCGCGCCATCACCGGCGACTGGAACTTCTACCTGGCCTTCAGCATGTTCCGCATCGCCGGCATCCTGCAGGGGATCATGAAGCGCGTGGTCGACGGCACCGCCTCGTCGGCACAGGCCACCGACGCCGGCAAGCGCGCGCGGCCGATGGCCGAGATGGGGTGGGAGTATGCGAAGAAGGCGAAGGGCTGAGGGCTGAGGGCGGCTGAGGGCTGCCCCCGGTGTACTCCCTCTCCCGCTTGCGGGAGAGGGTTGGGGTGAGGGCCGGAGCTTCTACGAAGTCAAGCCTGCGGTATGCCACCGCCTGCCCTCACCCCCTGCCCCTCTCCCGCAAGCGGGAGAGGGGAGCAAACCATCGGTGCCCGGGAGGGCAACCTAGCGTCCGCTTCAATCCCCCAGCGCCACCCCTTCCCGCCGCGGATCCGCCCCACCGGCCCACACCGTCTTCCCGTCCGGTCCCTGGCGACGCACGATGGCCTGCGTGCCACTGGTCATCTCGATCGCCGTCACCTGATGGCCGCGCGCCTGCAGCGCCTGCACCAGGCCTGGCGACACCAGGCCCTGCTCGACTTCGGTCGGGCCGTTGCGGCTGCCGAAGTTGCCCATGCCGATCGCCGCCTGCAGGTCGAGGTTCCAGTCGAGCATGCCGACCAGCGCCTTGGATACGTACTCGATGATCTGCGAGCCGCCCGGCGAACCGACCGTTGCCACCAGCTGGCCGCTCTGGCGGTCGAACACCAGCGTCGGCGCCATCGATGAACGCGGGCGCTTGCCCGGCTGAACGCGGTTGGCCACCGGCTTGCCGTTTTCGCTGGGCACGAAGGAGAAATCGGTGAGCTGGTTGTTGAGCATGAAGCCGCGCACCATCAGATGCGAGCCGAAATACGATTCGATCGTGGTGGTCATCGAGATGGCGCCGCCGCGGTCGTCGACCGCGACGATCTGCGAGGTGGAAATGCGCGGTGGCGAGCGGTCCGGCGCGTAGGCCATCGTGGCGCCCGGGGGCGTACCCGGCTGGGCCTTGCCCATGCTTTGCTCGCCGATCAGTTCGGCGCGCGCGGCGAGGTAAGACGGGTTGACCATGCCGCTGACGTCGACCGGCACGAAGTCAGCATCGGCGACGTAAAGGCCCCGGTCGGCATAGGCCAGGCGGTCGGCCTCGGCAATCGCATGGACCGCGTCGGGGTGGGCTTCCAGCTGCGCCGGCGTGTTCACCGCCTGCGGCTTGAGCGCCGCCAGCGCGTATTTGGGATTCTTGGTTTCCAGCGCCTGCAGGGTACCGAGGATCTGCGCGATGGCGATGCCGCCCGACGACGGCGGCGGCATGCCGCAGATCTTCCAGCGCTTGTAGTCGGTGCACACCGGCACGCGCTGCTTGGCGCGGTAGCTGCCCAGGTCGGCCAGCGACAGGGAGCCGGCATTGCTGCCGCTGTTCACCTTGGCCACGATATCGCGCGCGATCGGGCCGCCGTAGAGCACGCCCGCGCCGCGCCGGGCAATGTCGCGCAGCGTCTGCGCTAGCTTCGGGTTCTTCAGCACCGTGCCGGCCGGCTTGGGCTTGCCCTGGGCATCGAGGAAGTAGGCGGCCATCTCCGGCGAACCGGCCAGGAACTTGTCGGCGGCGACCTGGGTGTAGAGCCGTTGCGAGATCGGGAAGCCCTTTTCCGCCAGGTCGATGGCGGGCTGGAACAGCCTGGCCCAGGGCAGGCGGCCGTGCTTGCGGTGCACCATCTCGAGCGCGCGCAGCACGCCCGGCGTGCCGACCGAGCGCCCGCCGATCTGGGCCTCGCTGAACGACATCGGCTTGCCGTCCGGGCGCAGGAACAGGTTCTCGGTGGCGCCGGCGGGCGCGGTCTCGCGGCCGTCGAAGGCCTGCACGTTCTTGCCGTCCCAGTACATGATGAAGGCGCCGCCGCCGATGCCGGTGGCCTGCGGCTCGACCAGCGTCAGCACCGCCTGCATGGCGATGGCGGCGTCGATGGCCGAGCCGCCCTGGCGCAGCATGGCGCGCCCGGCCTCGGTGGCGAGCGGATTGGCCGCGGCCGCCATATGGCGCTGCGCGTAGACGGTGGCCATGCCCGGGCGATAGCCCGAGGCCACCTCCGGCGCCGGCGGCATCGCGGTGGGCGGAGCCGCGGCCGCCGGCGCACTGGTGGCGGCCGGCGTGTCCGTACCTGTGCCCGCGGTACCACAGGCACCGAGCAGCGCCGACAGGGCCAGCGCCAGCGCGCCGCGCCACGCCATCGAAGTAAGGTCAGGGTGAGCCATGCGATATCTCCGGGCAGATGGATCAAACGATTGTAGTGGCGATCGCGGCATCCCGCGAGGAAGGAAGTCTGGCGTTGGCCACATCTGTATCGGACGGCCGGCGGCAGAAATATTTCGCCCCGCCTCAACCCCACCGGCCCGCATCGCCCGTTACATCGACAGGCGGTCACGCCGGCGCCCTGCCCGCGGCCTTCCAGGAGAACAACATGCAACCACGCGCACCGGTCATCCTTTCCAGCCTTGCCGCAGCCCTCGCGCTGGCGCTGGCCGCATGCGGCGGCCCTTCGCAGCCGCTGCCCGAGCAGGCCTCCCAGCCGGTGTCCCCGCCGGTGTCCCCGGCAATGGCCCCGGCTCCGCACGCGGACCACGCCAGGGCAGCGCAGTCCAAACCCGTCGCGGAAATGCACAGCATCGAGCCGCACGCCACGCTGGCAATGCAGCACCCTTACCCACTGCCGGCACCCGCGCCGGAGGAGCGCGAACGCTACGGCGCCATCGAAGAGAACGGCGTCCGGCTGGTGGCGCAGGCGCCGGTATCCACCTTCAGCATCGATGTCGATACCGGCAGCTACAGCAACGTGCGGCGCCTGCTCAATGCCGGCCGGGTGCCGCCGGCCGATGCGGTGCGCGTGGAAGAACTGCTCAACTACTTCCCCTACGACTACGCCCCGCCCGCCGACGGCCGCCCGTTCGCCGTGCACACCGCGCTGGCGCCCGCGCCATGGCATCCGTCCAATGTGCTGCTGCGCATCGGCATCAAGGGCAAGGACGTCGCCAGCGGCGCGCTGCCCGCCGCCAACCTGGTGTTCCTGGTCGACGTGTCGGGCTCGATGAACTCGCCGGACAAGCTGCCGCTGCTGAAGTCCTCACTCAAGCTGCTGGTGAACCAGTTGGGCGCGCAGGACCGCATCACGCTGGTCACCTACGCCGGCAGCACGCGCGTCGCGTTGCCGCCCACGCCGGGCAGCGACAAGGCCGCCATCAGCGCCGCCATCGACCAGCTGGTGGCGGGCGGCAGCACCGCCGGCGCCAGCGGCATTGCACTGGCCTACCAGGCCGCGCAGCAGAGCTACATTACCGGCGGAATCAACCGCGTGCTGCTTGCCACCGACGGCGACTTCAACGTGGGCGTGACCGACTTCCGCCAGCTCAAGAGCATGGTCGAGGAAAAGCGCAAGTCGGGGGTGTCGCTGTCGACGCTGGGCTTCGGCACCGGCAACTACAACGAGCAGCTGATGGAGCAGCTGGCCGATGCCGGCGACGGCGCGTACTCCTACATCGACAACCTGATGGAAGGCAACAAGGTGCTGGTCAGCGAGATCAGCTCGACGCTGGCCACCATCGCGCGCGACGTGAAGATTCAAGTGGAGTTCAACCCGGCCACGGTGAGCGAGTACCGGCTGATCGGCTATGAGAACCGCATGCTGGCGCGCGAGGATTTCAACAACGACAAGGTCGATGCCGGCGATATCGGCGCGGGCCATACCGTGACCGCGCTGTACGAGCTGACGCTGGCGGGTCAGCCCGGGCTGGTCGACCCGCTGCGCTACCAGCGCGCGGCGCCGGCAACGGGGCGCGCTGGCGAACTGGCGCACGTGCGGCTGCGCTACAAGCTGCCGGCGGCCAGCACCAGCCAGTTGCTCGATGTCACCGTCGCGCGGCAGGCGCTGCGCCCGCTGGCGCAGGGCGACGACGACTTCCGCTTTGCCGCGGCGGTGGCCGGCTTCGGCCAGGTGCTGCGCGGCGGCAAGTTCACCGGCGCCTGGCGCTACGCCGATGCGCGCGCGCTGGCGCAAGGCGCGCGCGGCGCCGACCGCTTCGGCTACCGCGGCGAGTTCGTCAAGCTGGTGGACCTGGCGCAAAGCCTGGCTTCGGCAACGCCGGCCGCCTCTCATGGCAGCGCACCGGCCGGACATGCGGCACGCTGAGCCGCACCGCGGCGCACAGCCGGCGCAGGGTGGCGCGGACTGTCGTGCCGCGCTGCGCTCTCCTATACTCGGGCGCATGCAGGCTGCCGCCCCCGCCCCATCCGCTGCCCCCGCCGACGCGCTGCGTACGCTGCCGGACCACGACCTGATGCTGCTGGTCGCGGGCGGCATCATCGAGCAGCCGGTCACCGAGCTGTTCCGCCGGCATAACGCCGGCCTCTACAACTACCTGGCCTGGCTGTGCCAGGGCAATACCGGCGAAGCCGAGGACCTCGCGCAGAAGACCTGGGTCAAGCTGATGACCCGCTGCGGCGACTACCAGCCGAGCGCGGCGTTCCGCACCTTCCTGTTCCAGATCGCGCGCAATGCCTGGCTGGACCAGGTGCGCAGCGCCGATGCGCGCCAGCGCGACGCGCTGGACGACCACCTGCCCGAGCTGCCCGCCGACGACCTGTCGCCGGAAGCGGAACTGCAGCTGCGACAGCACGCGCAGCACGTCCACCGCGCGCTGCTGCAGTTGCCGGTCGCGCAGCGCGAAGTGGTGGTGCTGCGCTTCTTCAGCAATATGAGCGTCGAAGAGATTGCGGCGATGCTGGGCGAGAAGTTCGAGACCGTGAAGAGCCGGCTACGCTATGCCTTTGCACGACTGCGCGCGGATCTGGCCGGCAGCGTGCCGGAGTCGCGGCCATGAGCGCCGCTGACCGTTTCATCGCCGGCGAGGACCGGCTCTCGGCACTGCTGAAAGCCGTGCCGGCCTACCCGCCGCCACCGGCACTGGAAGCCTCCGTGCTTGCCGCCGCGCGCGCCGCGCAGCAGCAGGCCGACGGCGCCGGGCTGCCCTTTGCTGCGCCGCCGGCACTGGCCGCCGCCGTGCTGGAAGAAGCCGCGCGGCTGCAGGCCGCCCAGGCGGCGCGGCGCGATGCGGTGCTGGCGCGGGTGGCCGCGGGCGAGGCGGCGGAAGACGTGTTCGGCGCACGGCTCGGCCCGGCCGCGGCCGGGTGGCTGCAAGCCCGGGCTGCGGAATCCGCCCGGAACACCGCACCGCCATCCTCCACGCCCAGCCTCACGCCTGCCGCACGCGCGCGCCGGTGGTGGCGTTCGCTCGGGCTGGTCGCCAGCGTCGCCGCGGTGGCCGGGCTGACCACCAGCATCGTGCTGCGGCAGATCGACGATGGCGCGCTATCGCCGACGGAGACCGCCGAGATGGCGGCGGCCGAGATCGCCGCGCCCGAGCCAGCGCCGGCAGCGTCGACGGCACCATCGCCACCCTTGCCGGAGACCGCCGCGGCATCGCCCCCCAAACCCGCAGCGCCAGCCGCCAAGGCCGCTCCGCCTGCGACCCGCCCGGCATCTCGCGCAGCGCCCGGCACAGAGGCGACCCGAAGCGTTCCGCACGAACCCGCGCTGGACCGCGAGGCCCCGACACCAGCGAGCCCGGCCGCGCCGCAGGCGCCGGCTGACGCAGCCATCGCGCAAGCCGCACCATCAGCGCCCGCGCCTGCCGCACCGCCGGCCTTTGCACTCAAGGCTGCCCCAGCGATGGCTGCGCGTGCCCCGGCGGCGGCGTCCGCCCTCACCGTCTCGACCCGGGACGATCCCGCGGCCATCGCGGCGCGCCTGGGCACGGCAGCGCCGCTCGGGCTGTGGGCAGCCGAGCCCGACCATGTGGAGATCCGGGAATGGGCGCAACGGCTGTGGCAGGCGATGCCGGCGGGTCTGCGCCCGCCCGTGCCGGTTGCGGTGCAGGCCGATCCCACGCTGGCGCCTGGCCAGGTACGGATCGAGCTGCGTGGAGAGTTGCCGCCGGGCGCGCCGCAATGAGCGCGCCGCGGCATGGTGGTCAGCGCGTGGTGGTCAGCGCGTGGTGAACGACCAGCTCAGGTCCACCGGCTGCGCGCCGAGACGGCCCGTCACCCGCACGGTATAGCGCTGCTGGCTGGCCAGCGGCGCCACCGGCGTGCACACCGCCAGGCCGCGCGCCGCGCTGCTCAGGCCCGAGGAACGGCTGTCGACCTTGATGCAGTTGACGTTGTTGCCTGCCGCATCGGTGATGACGAAGTTGTCGGCATCGAACTGCAGCGAGGTATTGATCGCCTGCAGCGACACCGGGTAGCCCATGGTGCGGTTCTCATAGCCCGGCGCCGGATTGGGGCTTTCGGTGTTGACCCAGTTGACCGGCACGTCGTTCTGGCCATCGAACGGATAGGCCACCATCTGGTTGTCGCTGCCGCCGCGGACCCGGTCGGCGAGGTCGACGGTCTGGTAGTAGCTGGCCGAGGTGCCGCTGCCGTCGGCGCCCACGCGCTCGGCAAAGCCGCTGCCGGCCGAGCCATAGCTGCCCAGCAGCGCGGCGCGGTGGAACGGCGCGTCCACCAGGTCCGACACCAGCGCGTCCTTGGGCGACATCGACAGCTGCGCATTGGCCACCGAGGTCCAGCGGTTGGCGCCGGCCACCACTTCCGCGGTGGCATCGGTCGGATAGGCGGCCTGGATGCGCTCGTGGGCAGTGGCGCCGGTGTAGCCCGGATTGCCGCTGCTTTCGTCGTGCGTCAGCGTGGCGTTGGCCAGCATGTAGTCGGTATGGGCCTGCGCGGCGGCATTGAGCGGGTCGCGCGCCGCCAGCGGCGGCAGGCCCACCTGCTCGCGGCGATAGTTGGCGTAGCACAGGCCGGCGCTGCGCGGCTCCTCCAGTACGCGGTAGTTGCTGACCGCGCTGCCGCGCGCCGGCAGCAGCGAGATGCCGCTGCCCGGCGCGGCGGCCGGCGCCGGACCGCTGACGGTATAGCAGGCCCCGGCCGTGATAGTGGTTGTGGTAGAACCGGCCGGGGAGGTCGGCGACGGGGACGTGGCTGCGCTCTGGCCGCCAGCCGGCGCGCTGGCCTGCGCGCCGGACGGCGCCGATCCGCCTGGCGCGGCACTGGCGGTGGTGGCACCGTCGCCGCCATCGCCGCCGCCGCAGGCGGCCAGCGCCAGCGCCGCGGCGGTACAGAGCGCGGTCAGCGCCAGCGTGGTGTGCCGCGCGCGGCGCGACGGCATGGAGTGGCAATCAGCAGGCAGGCGTTTCCCAATCATCGGTCTGAGTCGTCGTGGTGGAGTCGGCGAATTGGTCTGCCCCGCGGGATCCGCGAGCGCGGACAGCCGGCGCGATAACCCGTCGCGGGCACCGTGCAGGACGGGCTCGCGGTGGCTGCGCCGGGGGCAGAAAGACCGGACGATGGTATGGGCCGCGACCGCGAGGGTCTAGCCCGCGAACAATTGCTTACGTGTGACCCGCGCGCGCCGCACCTGAATCGAATTGGGCCGCGGCAATGTCGGTCGAGCGCCGTCAGCCGGCAGCGGCCACGTCGCCCATGCCGCTGCCGAGCGAGGCCATCACCGCCATCAGCTGCTCGCGCAGCCAGCGGTTGGCGCCGTCGTTCTCGCCGCCCGCGTGCCAGTACAAATGCAGCTCCAGCGACGGCACCTTGAACGGCAGCGACAGCAGCCGGTTGGCATAGGGCTCGTTGGCGATGCGCGCATAGCGCAGCGGCAGCGTGGCGAGCAGGTCGGTGCAGCTGACCACGCGGCACGCCGCGGCGTAATGCTGGCAGCGCAGCCGCACGCGCCGCGTCAGGCCCATGCGATGCAGGGCCTGGTCTTCGAGCCCCGCGCCGCGGCGGCGCGACGACACATGCACGTGTTCGGCCGCGAGGTAGCGCTCCAGCGTCAGTTCCTTCTTCACCAGCGGATGGTCGCGCCGTGCCAGCACCACCATCGGGTCGGCCATGAACGGGGCATGGTGGATCGCCGGCGACACCGGCAGCAGGATGTCGAGCGCGGCGTCGATGGTGCCGGCCAGCAGCTCCGATTCCATCTCGCGCCGGTCGAAGCGGATCGCGGCGATCTCCACCTGCGGCGCCATCGCCGTGACGCGGCTCATCAGCGGCGGCAGCAGCGTCGACTCGAGCGCATCGCGCATGCCGATGGTGAAGCGGCGCACGGTGTTGGTGGGATCGAAGTGCGGCGTGTCCTGCAGCGTGCGCGCGAACGATTGCAGCGCGCTGCGGACCTCGGCCGCCAGCGAACGCGCCAGCGGCGTGGGCGCCATGCCCTGCCCGCGCCGCTCAAACAGCGGATCGTCGAACAGCGTGCGCAGCCGCCCCAGCGCGTGGCTGACCGCCGGCTGCGTCAGGTTGAGCTGGCGCGCGGCCGCGGTGATGCTGCCTTCGCTGTAGATGGCGTCGAACACGACGAAGAGGTTGAGGTCGATGCGGGAGAGCTGCATGCTGGTGATTCTGGCACGGAATGCAGGGAATTGATACTGGCAAATCCAGAAAATTCATTTTTCTAATTACCCGCTTTCAGATAGAGTGCATTCCATCGGCAAGGTATTGCCTGAAGACCCAGCCAACCGGCGCCGTCGGCAGCCGGCGCCCACCGATCCCGTAGCGAGGAGACCACATGGATTTCGCGTACAGCCCGAAGGTCAAGGAGATGCAGGCCAAGCTGCTGGCCTTCTTCGACCAGCACATCTATCCGAACGAAAAGCGCTTCGCCGAGGAGATCGACGCCAACCGCCGCGCCGGCAACGCCTGGATCCCGACCAAGGTGATCGAGGAACTGAAGCCGCTGGCGCGCGAAGCCGGCCTGTGGAACCTGTTCCTGCCGCGTTCGCCGCGCGCCCCGCAGGGCCTGTCGAACCTGGAATACGCCACCCTGTGCGAGATCATGGGCCGGGTGCCCTGGTCGGCCGAGGTCTTCAACTGCGCGGCCCCGGACACCGGCAACATGGAAACGCTGGAGCGCTACGCGTCGGAAGAACTGAAGGACCAGTGGCTGGAGCCGCTGCTGGCCGGCGAGATCCGCTCGGCCTTCCTGATGACCGAGCCGGCGGTGGCGTCGTCGGACGCGACCAACATCGAATGCCGCATCGAGCGCGATGGCGACCACTACGTGATCAACGGCACCAAGTGGTGGTCGTCGGGCGCCGGCGACCCGCGCTGCAAGGTCTACATCGTGATGGGCAAGACCGATCCCGATGCCGGCCGCCACGAGCAGCAGTCGATGGTCGTGGTGCCGGCCGATACCCCGGGCATCACCATCAAGCGCTTCCTGCCGGTGTTCGGCTACGACGACGCGCCGCACGGCCATATGGAGATCGAACTGAAGAACGTGCGCGTGCCGGTCTCGAACATCCTGCTGGGCGAAGGCCGCGGCTTCGAGATCGCGCAGGGCCGCCTCGGGCCGGGCCGCATCCACCACTGCATGCGCAGCATCGGCGTGGCCGAGCGCGCGCTGGAACTGCTGTGCAAGCGCGCGCTGTCGCGGGTGGCGTTCGGCAAGCCGGTGTCAGCCCAGGGCGTGACGCAGGAGCGCATCGCCGAAGCCCGCTGCGAGATCGAGATGGCGCGCCTGCTGACGCTCAAGGCCGCGTACATGATGGACACGGTCGGCAACAAGGTGGCCAAGGCCGAGATCGCCATGATCAAGGTGGTGGCGCCCAACGTGGCGCTGAAGGTGATCGACTGGGCCATCCAGGTCCACGGCGCCGCCGGCATTTCCAGCGACTTCCCGCTGGCCAGCTGGTGGGCGCACCAGCGCACGCTGCGCCTGGCCGACGGTCCGGACGAGGTGCACCGCAACGCCATCGCCAAGCTGGAGCTGGCCAAGCACATGAACGTCAACCCGGACACCATCAAGATGCCGGTGGCGCGCGGCTTCTGAGCGCGCGGATGTGCCGGCCGGGCTGGGCCCGGACGCGCCGGCGCGGCCCGCCCCTGCCGGCATTGTGGAAAACGCGCAGCCTGTCTGCGCGTTTTTTTCTTCTGTGCTTAAATCGCGCGGTTCGCCACGTCGGTGGTTGACGTGGCCGTTCCCATGAATGCAGCCAGGAGATCCCTGCAATGATCGACGTCTACACCTGGGCCACGCCCAATGGCCACAAAGTCCACATCATGCTGGAGGAGTGCGGACTGGAGTACAAGGTCCACCCGATCAACATCGGCGCCGGCGACCAGTTCGGCGAGGACTTCCTGAAGATCAGCCCCAACAACAAGATTCCCGCCATCGTCGACCCGGACGGCCCCGACGGCAAGCCGATCTCGCTGTTCGAATCGGGCGCGATCCTGCTCTACCTGGCCGGCAAGACCGGCAAGTTCCTGCCCGAGGACGTGCGCGGCAAGTACGAGACGCTGCAGTGGCTGATGTTCCAGATGGGCGGCGTGGGCCCGATGCTGGGCCAGGCGCACCACTTCCGCATCTATGCGCCCGAAAAGATCGAGTACGCGGTCAATCGCTACACCAATGAAGCCAGGCGCCTGTACGGCGTGATCGACACGCAGCTGTCGAAGCACGAATGGCTGGCCGGCGACCAGTACACCATCGCCGACATCGCCACCTTCCCGTGGCTGCGCAGCTGGCAGAACCAGGGCGTGGAGCTGGACGACTACCCTCACCTGAAGCGCTGGTTCAACCAGATCGCCGAGCGTCCCGCGGTCAAGCGCGGCGTGGAGGTGCTGGCCAGCGCGCGCAAGGCGCTGCAGGACGACAAGGCGCGCGAAGTGCTGTTCGGCGCCACGCAGTACAAGCGCCACTGAAGGTTGCGCGGCGGCCGGCGGCTGCGCTGTCCGCGCATGGCGCCGGTCCGCAGCCACGCCGGCCATCAGGCCAGCGCCAGCGCAGCGCGCGCCACGGCGTGGCCGCCCGCGCGCCGGCCGCCGCGCGCGGACACGCCATCATGCGGGGCGGCGTCCGCGCCGAAGCAGCACAGCAGGCCGGTGCCGGGCACCAGCACGTCGAGCCGGCATGACTCGTGCGCGTCCGGCGCGTAGAGCGCGCCGGGCTGCAGGAAGGCCATGTCGCCGCCGCCAAGCACCAGCGCCCCCTGCCAGTGCAGGGCAATGGCACCCCGGTAACACAGCGCCCAGCGCAGCCCGCGCGCCTGCAGCTGCCGGCCCCAGTCATCCACCAGGCCATCCAGCAGGACAAACTCCGGGCGCATCCCCTGCTGCGCAGGCCAGCCATCCGCATCCGGCAGGTCCGCCAGCGCATCCGGCCCGGCCACGCCATCGGTACCAGTACCGGCACCGACCGGAGCCAGGGCGCCCAGCGCGCACTGCCACGCGCCCGCGGGCATGGCCACGGGGCGCATGGCATCGCCCGGGTCTTGCGGCACCGCGCGCACCAGGATGGTGTCGGCCACCGCCTGCACCTGCATCGGGACGCCGGGCGCGGGCGCGAACAGTTCGCCGCCGCCCACCAGCAAGCTGCCGCGGCCGGGCGAGGACAGCCGCAGGCCGCCGCGCAGGCAGCCCCACCATTCATGGCAATCCGCTGAAAATTCAGGCTGGCGCTCGCCGGCGCAGAGGAAGACGTAGTCGCAGGTGCAGCCGAGACCGGCAGTGGCGGCAAGCAGGCGTGGCTGGAATCCGGGAATGAAATCCGACGGCGCGCGGCGGTCGGCATCGCTGGCGCGCATGCGCGCCTCGAACAGCGTGAAGATCTGCATGGCAATCCCCCTGCAGGGCGACAGGCGCGATGCGCCTGCCCGCGCAGCCGGCGCACGCGTGGCGGCGTGACGCTCAGTCTTGCGCAATAACCCGTCTGGCGCGGCGCTGCGATGCAGGCCGCCCGGTTGATGCCATCGTGCCGCGCCAATGCCTGGCGCGCCCCTCAATTTGCGGATCGGACACCGATAGTGAGGATGAGGATAAGTTGTCGTGGCCTCAAGGTCAAACCCTTAGCCTCAGACCACTCCGAACTTTTGTTGATCCCATGACCTCTCGAAATCTCAGACTTTTCGGATTGCATCTCGCCTGGCTACGCAAGCAACGCGGCTGGTCCCAGGAGACCCTTTCGCTCGAAAGCGGACTGTCGCGCTCCTACCTGAGCGGCATCGAAAGCGGCAAGCGCAACCTCGCGCTGGCCAACATCTGCAGGCTGGCCGAGACCCTCGCCGTACCGACCGCCGAGATGCTCGACTTCAGCCGCCACGACGCCAGCCAGCTGCAGGTCGAGCAAGCGCGCGCGCCGTTCGGCAACCGCCAGCGCGCGGCGATCGAGGCCACCGTGCACCATATGTCCGAGCTGAGCGAGCCCGAGCTGAACCTGGTAGCCGCGGTGGCGCGGGCGCTGGCGGGCAAGGGCAGCTTCCGCCCGGCGCTTGGGCACGCCGGTTCCGGCGCACGCTGCGCGCCCGATGCCGAGGCCAGTCCCGAAAGCTAGACTCCCAGCATGCCCTGCCGTTCGATGAAGCGAATCACGTCGTCCAGGCCCTGCCCCGACTTGACGCTGCCCATCACGAACGGCCGGCTGCCGCGCATCTTGCGCGCATCGCTTTCCATCACCGGCAGCGATGCGCCGACATACGGCGCCAGGTCGGTCTTGTTGATCACCAGCAGGTCGGACTTGGTGATGCCCGGCCCGCCCTTCCTAGGAATTTTCTCGCCCCCGGCGACGTCGATGACGTAGATCGTCAGATCAGAAAGTTCTGGGCTGAAGGTCGCGGCCAGGTTGTCGCCGCCGGACTCGATGAAGACCACGTCCGCATCCGGGAAGCGCGCCAGCATGCGGTCCACCGCCTCGAGGTTGATCGATGCGTCCTCGCGGATCGCGGTGTGTGGGCAGCCGCCGGTCTCCACCCCCAGGATGCGCTCAGCCGGCAGCGCGCCGGAGATCGTCAGCAGGCGCTGGTCCTCCTTGGTGTAAATGTCGTTGGTGATCGCGACCAGGTCATAGCGGTCGCGCATCGCCTTGCACAGCATTTCCAGCAACGTGGTCTTGCCGGAGCCGACGGGGCCGCCGACGCCGACGCGCAGCGGAGGGTTTTTCTTGGTACGGGCGAGGGTCATGGTGCGGGTTCGGTTCAGGATCGGAACAGCCGGGAGTACTGCGTTTCGTGGCGTGCGCACAGCAGTCCCAGCATCGGGGAAAACGTCGACAGTTGCGGCGGCGTGGCATCGGCGCGGTGCGCGGCTTCGTCGACGGTATCGAGCACCGCGCCGTGCAGACGCCGCAGCATGTGCTGCCCCGCCACCTGCCCCAGCGGCACCGCCTTGATCGCCGCGGCCACCTGGTTCTCGGCCCAGTTGAAGCAATAGGCGGCCAGGCCGTCGCGCGCGCCGATCTCCAGCGCAACGCAGGCGGCCGTGAACGCGCTCGGCAGGCATACGGGCGACAGCGTCGCGAGCGCATCGCGCAGCGACGGCGCGCCCCACTCCATCTGCGCGACCAGCCTGGCCAGCGACCAGCCCATCTGCTCGGTCTCCAGCCGTAACTCCGAGGTCTCGCGGGTGGCATGGAACCAGTCGTTCCAAGTCCGTACCTGCGCGGCGTCGCCCGCCTGCCAGTGGCGATGCAGCAGCAACCACAACGGCGCCTCGCATTGCGCCTGGACATGCCGCAGGTTGTCGCGGATCCAGCGCTCGGCGGTGGCGGCGTCATGCACGACACCGGATTCGATTGCGGCTTCGAGGCCTTGTGAATAGCTGAAGCCGCCGATGGGTAGCGACGGCGAAGCGAGGTGCAGCAGGGCGATGAGTTGGTGGAGGTTGGTCATGGCTCGCCCAGAGGAACGGTGCGCTCCAGCACAAACTGACGGATCGTTTCCAATACCGCGTCCGTCTGCCCCAGCACCTCGGAGTTCCAGAAGCGCAAAACATGGAAACCTTGCCGCCGGAACCAGGCATCGCGAGCCGCGTCCCCGGCGTCGCCGTGCTGACCTCCGTCTGCTTCGATCACAAGCTTGGCGTCGATGCAAACGAAATCGACGATGAATGGTCCTATCTGGTGTTGCCGCTTGAATTTCAACCCCATGAAGCGGCGGTCGCGTAGTTGATACCAAAGACGCTGCTCAGCGTTGGTCTGGTGCGCACGCAGCAAGCGAGCGAACGCCGGCTTCGGCATACGCTCGCCCTCACCCCCTGCCCCTCTCCCGCAAGCGGGAGAGGGGAGCAAACCCGCAGCGCCGGACAGCACTGCAGCACCTGATACTTGCCGATTGTTGGCTCCCTCTCCCGCGCGCGGGAGAGGGTTGGGGTGAGGGCCAGGAGCGTCCACAAGGTCCAGGCCAGCGGTACGTCCGCAAGCGGGCAGCACGTGCCGATGGTTGGCTCCCTCTCCCGCGCGCGGGAGAGGGCTGGGGTGAGGGCCGGGAGCGTCCACAAGGTCCAGGCTAGCGGTATGCCCGCGAGCGGAAGACGTCAGTTTGGATGCGTTGAATTCGTTATCTCTGGCCATCGTTCGCGCCCTCCCTCCACACCGACCATACACATCACAGCCGATGCCCACAATGCTCCCCATGGACATGCTCGCCATCATGACCATGCGAGTGCGAGTGCGAGTGCCCATGATGCTCATGAAACACCGCCTGCGCCGCCGCATAATCCTCCGCGAACGTCGCATCATGCCCATGCTTGTGCCCGCCGCCATAGGCGCCCGCTTCCGGCTCGAACGGCAGCTCCGCGCGCTCCGCGTGCACGCCCAGCCGCTGCAGCATGTCGGCCAGCACTGCGTCATATTCGAGCCGCAGGTAGTCGCGCCCGATCTCCACCGGGGTGTGGCGGTTGCCGAGGTGGTAGGCCGCGCGCATCAGCGCGTGCGGGTCCTGTGCGCGCACTTGCAGCACGGACTCGGCGGCGGCCTGGACCTCGATGAAACTGCCGTCCTCCGCCACCAGCAGGTCGCCGCCGCGCAGCACGGTGCCGCGCGGCAGGAACAGCGCGGCGTCGGTGCCGTTGTCGAGCACCGCGCGCAGGCGGCTCTTGCTGCGGTCGGCGAACGGCAGCACCAGCTTGGGGGCGCGGCGCACCAGCACGCTGGCGATGCCGTGCGGCGCGGTCAAATGTTTATCAATCTTCAGCATGGCAGCTCCGCCCCCATCAAAACAAGAAATAGCGCTGCGCCATCGGCAGCTCGGTGGCGGGCTCGCACATCAGCAACTGGCCGTCGGCGACGACCTGGTAAGTCTCGGGATCGACCGTGACATGGGGTTGCCAGTCGTTGTGGACCATGTCGCGCTTGCTCACGGTGCGGGTGCCGCGCACGGCTGACAGCGTCTTGGCCAGCCCGTAGCGTTCGCCGATGCCGGCCGCCAGCGCCGCCTGCGAGACGAAGGTCAGCGAGGAACGAGGCAGCGCGCCGCCGGCCGCGGCGAACATCGGCCGGTAGTGCACCGGCTGCGGCGTCGGGATCGAGGCATTGGGGTCGCCCATCGCGGCCGCGGCGATCATGCCGCCCTTCAGGATCAGGCTGGGCTTGACGCCGAAGAACGCGGGCCGCCACAGCACCAGGTCGGCCCACTTGCCGACTTCGACCGAGCCCACCTCATGCGCAATGCCATGGGTCAGCGCCGGGTTGATGGTGTACTTGGCGACATAGCGCCGGACGCGGAAGTTGTCGTGCCCGCCGCGCGCATCGTGCGGATCGCCTGGCAGCTTGCCGCGCTGCGCCGCCATCTTGTGCGCGGTCTGCCAGGTTCGGATGATGACTTCGCCGACGCGCCCCATCGCCTGCGAATCGCTCGAGATCATCGAGAACGCGCCGAGGTCGTGCAGGATGTCCTCGGCGGCGATGGTCTCGCGGCGGATGCGGCTTTCGGCGAAGGCGATGTCCTCGGCGATCGACGGGTCCAGGTGGTGGCACACCATCAGCATGTCGAGATGCTCGTCCAGCGTGTTGACGGTGTACGGGCGCGTCGGGTTGGTCGACGACGGCAGCACGTTGGCCTCGCCGCAAACCTTGATGATGTCCGGCGCGTGGCCGCCGCCCGCGCCTTCGGTGTGGTAGGTATGGATGGTGCGGCCCTTGAACGCGGCGATGGTCGCCTCGACGAAGCCGGCCTCGTTGAGCGTATCGGTGTGGATCGCTACCTGGGTGTCGGTCGCGTCCGCCACCAACAGGCAGGTGTCGATCGCGGCCGGCGTGGTGCCCCAGTCTTCATGCAGCTTCAGGCCGATGGCGCCGGCTTCGACCTGCTCCAGGATCGGCCCCGGCTGGCTGGCGTTGCCCTTGCCCAGCAGGCCGATATTCATCGGATAGGCGTCGGCCGCCTGCAGCATGCGCTCCATGTACCACGGCCCCGGCGTCACCGTGGTGGCGAAGGTGCCGGTGGCGGGCCCGGTGCCGCCGCCGATCATGGTGGTGACGCCGCTCATCAGCGCCTCGTCGATCTGCTGCGGGCAGATGAAGTGGATATGGCTGTCGATGCCGCCGGCGGTGACGATCATGCCCTCGGCCGCGATCACCTCGGTGCCCGGCCCGACCACGATGGTGACGCCGGGCTGGATGTCGGGATTGCCGGCCTTGCCGATCGCCGCGATGCGCCCGTGCTTGAGCCCGATATCGGCCTTGACGATGCCCCAGTGGTCGACGATCAGCGCATTGGTGATCACGGTGTCGACGCAGTCCTGCGCCATGCGCTGGCTCTGGCCCATGCCATCGCGGATGACTTTGCCGCCGCCGAACTTCACCTCCTCGCCGTAGATGGTGAAGTCCTGCTCGACTTCGATGGTCAGGCCCGTATCAGCCAGCCGCAGCCGGTCGCCGGTGGTGGGCCCGAACATCTCCGCATACGCCTGCCTGGAGATCGATGCCATCACAGCGCTCCCATGATCTTGCCGTTGAAGCCGTAGACGATGCGGTCGCCCGCCAGCGCCACCAGTTCCACGGTGCGCGTCTGCCCTGGCTCGAAGCGCACCGCGGTGCCCGCGGCGATGTTCAGGCGAAAGCCGCGCGCGGCCTCGCGCTCGAACGCGAGCGCGGCGTTGGTTTCGTAGAAGTGGAAGTGCGAGCCGACCTGGATCGGCCGGTCGCCGGTATTGGCCACCGTCACGCTGACGGTGGCGCGGCCGGCGTTGAGTTCGATCTCGCCTTCGGCTGGCATTAGTTCGCCGGGGATCATCGCGCTGCTCCTCAGGCCACCAGCAGGCCGGCGCCGTACAGCGCCACGCCCGCGCCGGCCGCGCGCGCGAGCCAGCCGGCGCGGCGGTGCAGCAGCGTGCCGGCGCCGATGCCCAGCAGGTGCAGCGCCATGGTGGCCGCGGCAAAGCCGCCGACGTAGGCCAGCACCGCCGGCAGCGCGCCCGCGCTGGCGGGCAGTTCCGCGCCATGCGCATAGCCGTGGAACACGGCGAAGCCGCCCACCAGCAGCGTGCCGGCCCACGCCGGCAGCCTGGCGCGCAGCGCCAGCAGCAAGCCGATCACCAGCAGCGAAGCGGCGATCATGGGCTCCACCGCAGGCAGCGCCAGGCCGGAGAGGCCGAGCGCGGCGCCCACCAGCATCAAGCCCACGAAAGCCAGCGGCAGGCGCAGCGTATCGGCGGCGGAGCGCGCTACCAGCGCGCTCCATACCCCCACCGCGGCCATTGCCAGCAGGTGGTCGGCGCCGGTGAACGGGTGCGCCAGGCCGGCCCACAGGCTGGCGCCGACGGTGGCGGCATCGTGGCCGGGATGGGCCAGCGCGGCGCCGGCGGCAACGGTCAGGGAAGCGCCCAGGGCAAGGCGCAGGCAAGCAGTACGGGTCATCGCGGTCATCGGCTTGGATTGGAACGGGTTATCGGCTTCGGTGATCAATGCGTACTCAGACAATGGGATGGTGCACGGTCACCAGCTTGGTGCCGTCCGGGAAGGTGGCCTCGACCTGGATCTCGGGAATCATCTCGGCCACGCCATCCATCACGTCGTCGCGCATCAGCACGGTAGTGCCTTCGTGCATCAGCTCGGCCACGGTGCGGCCGTCGCGCGCGCCTTCCATGATGGCGGCGGTGATCAGCGCCACCGCTTCCGGGTAGTTCAGCTTCAGCCCGCGGGCCTTGCGCCGCTCGGCCAGCAGCGCGGCGGTGAAGATCAGCAGCTTGTCTTTCTCGCGCGGCGTCAGTTCCATCTGTCGTTCCTGTCTGGTGTTCGGTTGCGTATTGACGGGCTACGTCGCCCACAGCCGCAGCGGTTGCGCGGCGACGCCATGCAGCGGCATGCGCAGCGCCTGCCAGGCGTCGGTCATGAGGTGGCGCACCGCCTCCATCTGCCGGCCCAGCACGCGCAGCAGCAGCATCGACTGGCCGTTGGCGGCAAGGCAGGTCACGCCGGCGCGCAACGCGGGCGTATAAGGCAGCCGCTCGGGCAGCCGCTCGGCCAGCGTTTCGGCAAGGTCCTGCGTGGCGCCTGCGCCGACGGCCCACAGCGTGCCGAGCACGTTCAGCCCGTCCAGCCCGGGCACGGCATTGCGCAGCGGCGATGCCGCCTCGATATGCGATTGTTCGATCCACAGCGCACGCTCGCCGGCGCCGATGCGGGTATCCAGCCACAGCGCGCCGCGCGCCCACTGCTCGCCCGACGCTTGCCGGCCCAGCACCACGGCATCCCAGCCGATCGCGCTGCCGCCCGGCGCGATGTCGAGCACGGTGGAAATCCGCGCACGCGCCTCGTCGAAGACGATGTTCTCCTGCGGCAGCCAGTCCAGCCGCGCGCCCTCGCCCACCGCCAGCCGCACCCGCTGGACCGCGTCGCGGCCGAGCGACTTGTACCACTTGGTGGCGCCCGGCGTGGCCAGCACCGCATGCGCGCCGGCCTCCACCGTCACATCGATTTCCAGGCTGTCGCCACCGGCCACGCCGGCCGGCGGATGCAGGATCACCGCGTGGCAGATGCCCCCTTCCGGATACAGCGGCTTCTGCACCAGCAGCGGGCCCTGGTGACGCCGCTCGGTCAGCGCGGTACGCTCGCCGCGCCGCGCAAAGCGCAGCTGCAGCGTCGCCTGCCACGCCGCCGGCATGGCGAGGGACGAAGGGAAATCGGGATGGCGCATGGCGAAGAATGGGCTTGCGCGCGTCCTACACGGCGATCAGCTCGCGCACGCCGTCCTGCTCCATGCTGGCGCCGGCGCCGCGCGCCACCACTTCGCCGCGGCTCATCACCACATAGTGGTCGGCAATGTGCCGCGCGAATTCGTAGTACTGCTCGACCAGCAGCACCGTCATGCCGAACTCGTCGACCAGCAGCCGCAAGGCGCGGCCGATGTCCTGGATGATCGAGGGCTGGATGCCTTCGGTCGGCTCGTCGAGGATCAGCAGTTGCGGCTCGCTCATCAGCGCGCGGCCGATCGCCAGTTGCTGCTGCTGGCCGCCGGACAGGTCGCCGCCGCGGCGCAGGCGCATGGTGCGCAGCACCGGGAACAGCTGGTAGATGCGCTCCGGCACGCCCGCCGGCCGCGCGCGGCTGGCGGCGCCGATCAGCAGGTTCTCCTCGACCGTCAGCCGCGGAAAGATCTCGCGCCCCTGCGGCACATAGGCCAGTCCGGCGGCAACGCGCTCATAAGGCGGCTTCTTCTCCAGCGGCCTGCCGTCCCACTGGATGCTGCCGCTGCGCGTCGGCACCACGCCCATCAGGCATTTCAGCAGCGTGCTCTTGCCGACGCCGTTGCGGCCGAGCAGCGTGGTCAGCTTGCCCGCCGGCACCTCGAAGCTGACGTTGCGCAGGATGTGGCTGCCGCCGTAGAACTGGTTCAGTGCATTGACCTGCAGCATGCCTATCTCCCCAGGTACGATTCGATCACGCGTTCGTCGCGCTTGACGCTGTCGAGCGTGCCTTCGGCCAGCACGCTGCCCTCGGCCAGCACCGTGACCTTGCCGGCGGCACCCGCCAGCGCGGCGACGAACTCCATGTCGTGCTCCACCACCATCATCGAGCAGCTGCCGCGCAGCCCGTTGAGCAGGCTGGCGAGCTGCATGGTCTCTTCATCGGTCATGCCGGCGACGGGTTCGTCGAGCAGCAGCAGCTGCGGCTGCTGCATCAGCAGCATGCCGATCTCCAGCCGCTGCTTCTGCCCGTGCGACAGCAGCCCGGCGGGCCGGTAGGCCTCGGCCTCCAGGCCGGTCAGCGCCAGCGTTTCTTCGATGCGGCGATGCCCGGCCGCGGTCAGCCGCGCGCGCAGCGACGACCACCAGCGCTTGTCGGCCTGCATCGCCAGCTCCAGGTTCTCCCACACCGCGTGCTGCTCGAACACGGTCGGCTTCTGGAACTTGCGGCCGATGCCGACCTGCGCGATGCGCGGCTCGGTCATCCGCATCAGGTCGATGGTCTGGCCGAGGAACACGCGCCCGCTGACGCTGGCGTTGCGCGGCCCGGTCTTGCCGGTGATGACATCCATCATGGTGGTCTTGCCGGCGCCGTTGGGGCCGATCACGCAGCGCAGTTCGCCATGGTCGATCGACAGGTTCAGCTTGTTGAGCGCGCGGAAGCCGTCGAACTGCACGGTCACGTCTTCCAGGTAGAGGATCGGGCCGTGCGACACGTCGATGGTGCCCGGCTCGACGATGCGCCCCAGGCCGGTGGCATCGCCGCTCTCGGCCTGGCTGTGTTCGACTGCGGCGTTCATGCTTCACCTCCGCTGCGGCCTGCGACCGCCGGCGTGGCATCGGGCTCTGGCGCGGCCGCCTGCGCGCGGCGCTCGCGCCAGCGCTGCCACAGCCCGGTCACGCCGTCGGGCAGGTACAGCGTCACCAGCACGAACATCGCGCCCAGCAGGAACAGCCAGTATTCGGCGAAGTGCGCGGTGAACAGCGTCTTGGCGCCGTTGACCAGGAACGCGCCGATCACCGGCCCGACCAGCGTGCCGCGCCCGCCCACGGCTACCCACACCGCCATCTCGATCGAATTGCCGGGCGACATCTCGCCCGGGTTGATGATGCCGACCTGCGGCACGTACAGCGCGCCGGCGATGCCGCACAGCACCGCCGAGAAGGTCCACACGAACAGCTTGTAGCCGAGCGGGTTGTAGCCCGAGAACATCACGCGCATCTCGGCATCGCGCACCGCCGTGACCACGCGGCCGAGCTTCGAGGTGACGATGTAGCGGCAGGCAATGAAGCCGGCCAGCAGCGCCAGGAAGGTCAGCACGAACAACGCCGTGCGCGTCTGCGGCGCGGCGATGGCAAAGCCGGCGATGCGCTTGAAGTCGGTAAAGCCGTTATTGCCGCCGAAGCCGGTCTCGTTGCGGAAGAACAGCAGCATCGCCGCATACGTCATCGCCTGCGTGATGATCGACAGGTACACGCCCTTGATGCGCGAGCGGAAGGCAAAGAAGCCGAACAGCCACGCCAGCACGCCCGGCACCAGCACCACCAGCAGCAGTGCATAGCCGAGGTGGTCGGTGCCGTGCCAGAACCACGGCAGCTCTTTCCAGTCGAGAAACACCATGAAGTCCGGCAGATCGCTCTGGTACACGCCTTCGCGCCCGATCGACCGCATCAGGTACATGCCCATGGCATAGCCGCCCAGCGCGAAAAAGAGGCCATGGCCGAGGCTGAGGATGCCGCAGTAGCCCCACACCAGGTCGAGCGCGATCGCCGCCAGCGCAAAGCACATGATCTTTCCCACCAGCGTCAGCGCATACGCCGACAGGTGCAGCGGATGGCCCTCCGGCAGCAGCAGCGCGCACACCGGCACGCCGATGCCGACGATCACCGCCAGCGCCAGCAGCGCGCTCCAGCCGCGCGGCGAAAACAGCGGCTGGCGTTCCGGCACGGCCAGCCGGAACGGTGCCGCGGAAGAATTCGATTGGAATCGATGCATCATGCCTCCGCGCTGCGCCCCTTGAGCGCGAACAGTCCCTGCGGCCGCTTCTGGATAAACAGCACGATCAGCACCAGGACCAGGATCTTGGCCAGCACCGCGCCATAGAAGGGTTCGATGAACTTGTTGAGGATGCCCAGCCCGAACGCACCGACGATGGTGCCGGCCAGTTGCCCCACCCCACCCAGCACCACCACCATGAACGAATCGATGATGTAGGCCTGGCCCAGGTCGGGGCCGACATTGCCGATCTGCGACAGCGCGCAGCCGCCGAGCCCGGCGATGCCGGCGCCGAAGGCAAAGGCGTAGCTGTCGACCTGCCAGGTGCGCACGCCCACGCACGCCGCCATGGTGCGGTTCTGCGTGGTGGCGCGCACGAACAGCCCCAGCCGCGTGCGGTTGAGCACCGCCCACGCCACCGCCACCACGGCCAGCGCGAACAGGATGATGACCACGCGGTTGTAAGGGATCACCAGCCCCGGCAGCCATTCGAAGCCGCCGCTCATCCATGCGGGATTGGACACTTCCACGTTCTGCGCGCCGAACAGCGTGCGCACTGCCTGCATCAGCAGCAGGCTCACGCCGAAGGTGGCCAGCAGCGTTTCCAGCGGGCGGCCGTACAGGTGGCGCAGCACCAGCCGCTCCAGCACGAAGCCCACCATGGCGGCGGCCAGGAACGAGGCCGGCAGCGCCGCGGGCAGATACCAGTCGAGCGCGCCCGGCGCATGGGCGCGGAACAGCGACTGCACCACGTAGGTGGCATAGGCGCCGATCATCAGGAATTCACCGTGCGCCATGTTGATCACGCCGATCAGGCCATAGGTAATGGCCAGGCCGAGCGCGGCCAGCAGCAGCACGCTGCCCAGGCTCAGCCCGGCGAACAGGTTGCCGATCACTTCGGCGCGGCGCTGGTCGGCCTGCAGCGTGTCCAGCGCCTGCTGCGCGGCTAGCCGCACGCTGCCATCGGGCTCGCGGTAGCGGCCGGCGCTGTCGCGCTCCACCAGCGGCGCCAGCTTCTGGCGGTTTTGCGGGTTGCTGTCGCGGCCCAGGATGCGGATGGCTTCGACGCGCGCCTCGCGCTCGGTGGCCTCGGGCGTGCCGGCCAGCACCAGGTTGGCCCAGATCACGTCCAGGCTGGCGCGCAGGCCGGCATCGGCCTCGGTCTTGCGCGCGGCCTCGACCGCCGCCAGCGACGCGCTTTCCGGCTGGTCGCGCAGCGTGGCCACCGCCTGCGCGCGCACCGCGATGTCCGGTGACTGCAGCAGCAGGCTGCTGGCGGCGCTGTCGACCAGCGCGCGCAGGCTGTTGTTCAGGGTCAGGGATGCGAGTTCGTCCGGCTTGACCGTGACCGGCTTGCCGGTGATGGCGTCGACCACCTTGTCGCCATCCTGGCGCACCATGCCGACCGACGGCGCGTATTGCAGGGCGTCGTCCTGCAGCGCCTTCAGGATCGGGCCGGCTTCGGCGGGCGCGGCCTTGGCCAACTCGGACAGCGCAGCGGTCTTGGCGTCGAAGTCGTCTCCGGCCAGCGGCTTCAGGTCGGTCTGCGTCAGTGCTGCTGTCCACGGCGCCGCCGTCAGCAGCAGCGCTGCCAGCAAGGCGCGCAGCCAGGGCATGGCGGTTCGGGATATCGGATAGCGCATAGGGGCTCGCCGTGACGAAAGTGGAAAACCAAGCTGAGGGTGTGCTCCCCTCTCCCACGCAGTGGGAAAGGGGCGGGGGGGCGGGGGTGAGGGCCGGCATCTATGACGAAGTGAGCGCCGTCGCATCGGTCAGCGCCCGCCCTCACCCCCTGCCCCTCTCCCGCAAGCGGGAGAGGGGAGAAAACCGGCGACGAGCGAACGCCCTACATCGCCTTGTCCGGCTTCCCTTCATTCCCCGCGATAAACGGACTCCACGGCTGCGCGCGCACCGCCTTCGGCGTCTTCCACACCACCGCGAACTGGCCGTCGGCCTTGACCTCGCCGATCATCACCGGCTTGTACAGGTGGTGGTTCTCGCCCATGGTCAGGGTGAAGCCGTCCGGTGCCTTGAAGGTCTGGCCGTACATCGCCGCACGCACCTTGTTGGTATCGGTGCTGCCGGCCTTCTTCACCGCCTGCGCCCACATGTGGATGCCCACGTAGGTGGCTTCCATCGGGTCGTTGGTCACGCGCTTGTCGCCGCCGGGCAGGTTGTTGGCCTTGACCCAGGCCGCCCACTGCTTGCGGAAGGCATCGTTCTCGGGATTCTTGACCGACATGAAGTAGTTCCACGCGGCCAGGTGGCCGACCAGCGGCTTGGTGTCGATGCCGCGCAGCTCTTCTTCGCCGACCGAGAACGCCACCACCGGCACGTCCTTGGCCTTGAGCCCGGCGTTGCCCAGTTCCTTGTAGAACGGCACGTTGGAATCGCCGTTGATGGTCGAGATCACCGCGGTCTTGCCGCCCTGCGAGAACTTCTTGATGTTGGCGACGATGGTCTGGTAGTCGCTGTGGCCGAACGGGGTGTAGACCTCTTCGATATCCTTGTCGGCCACGCCCTTGCTCTTCAAGAAGGCGCGCAGGATCTTGTTGGTGGTGCGCGGGTAGACGTAGTCGGTGCCGAGCAGGAAGAACCGCTTGACGCCGCCGCCCTCCTTGCTCATCAGGTATTCCACCGCGGGGATGGCCTGCTGGTTGGGCGCCGCGCCGGTGTAGAAGACGTTCTTCGACATTTCTTCGCCTTCATACTGCACCGGGTAGAACAGCAGCGCGTTGAGCTCTTCGTAGACCGGCAGCACCGACTTGCGCGACACCGAGGTCCAGCAGCCGAAGGTCACCGCCACCTTGTCCTTGCTGACCAGCTGGCGCGCCTTCTCGGCGAACAGCGGCCAGTTCGACGCCGGGTCCACCACCACCGGCTCCAGCTTGCGCCCGAGCACGCCGCCGCTCTTGTTGATCTCGTCGATGGTCATCAGCGCCACGTCCTTCAGCGACGTTTCCGAGATCGCCATGGTGCCGGACAGCGAATGCAGGATGCCGACCTTGATCGGCTCTTTGGACTGCGCCAGCGCCAGCGGGCTGGTACCGATCATCGCCGCGGCGGCCAGCGCCGACAGCTTCAGCATGTCACGTCGTTGCATTTGCAGCTCCCGTTTATGGTGTTGGTCAGGGACTACGCTCCCCGGGTGATGCATCTGCAACTAGCGTGCCACGGCGATATCGCACGCGCGGCGCGGCCACAGGCGGTGCGTGCGGCCGGACGCTGCCTGCGGGTCGCGGACGCACCATCGCCGTGCAAGGAAATGGCGCACTGTGACAGTGCGTGTCGGCCAGCGCGGGCAATGACGGTGCATGACGCCTGCCTGGCGTTGGACGGGCACCGTGGCGCAGTTGGCGAGTGCTAACGTGCCAGCCTGGTGGCCGCGCCAGATTAAGCAGGCGCTTAAACCCGGATTCGAATGCATGTAAATCCGTACATTCAATGATTAAGGCCCGCGCCCCGCGGCACTACGGTGGAAGATGGCCGCGGTCCCGCCCGACGACCCGGCCCTGGCATTTCCCGGACCCACACAAAAGGAAGGAGAAACCATGCCGTACGCTGCCGACCCCAACGCATCCCCCGCCGAGCCGCAGCCGCAGCCGCGCGCCACCCCGGCCTGGCGCCAGCGCCGTGGCAAGCTGGCCCTGGCGGCGCTGGCGCTGACCCTGGGCGCCTGCGGCGGCGGCGACGATCCCCCGCCTCCGCCCCCGCCACCGCCGGTCACGCCCACCGCCGGCTGCGAGCTCGACGGCAGCACCGGCGGCCAGGCCGTGGTGCTGCCGGGCGACCCCAACGCGCCGGAGCAGGCGACCGGCTACGCGCCCAAGGTCACGGTCTACAGCAAGACCTATATGGCCGTGACCAACAACCCGGTCTCGACCAAGGCGGCGTGCGACGTGCTGAAGGCCGGCGGCACCGCCATCGACGCCGCCGTGGCGGCGCAGATGGTGCTGAACCTGGTCGAGCCGCAATCGTCCGGCATCGGCGGCGGCGCCTTCATCCTGCACTACGACGCGGCAACCCGGCAGGTCACCGCCTACGACGGCCGCGAGACCGCGCCGGCCGCCGCCGACGAGAACTACCTGCGCTGGAAGTCCGCGGCCGACCAGACCGCGCCGCTGCCCAACCCCCAGCGCAGCGGCCGCTCGATCGGCACCCCCGGCACGCTGCGCGTGCTCGAGCTGGCCCACCGCGACTACGGCAAGACCGCCTGGAAGGAACTGTTCGCGCCGGCGATCAGGCTGGCCACCGACGGCTTCGCGATCCCGCCGCGCATGGCCGCCGCGATCTCCGACAGCGCCACCGTCGCCAACATCAAGCGCGATCCGGAAATGGCCGCCTACTTCCTGAATCCCGACGGCACCCCGCGCGCAGTCAACACCGTGCTGCGCAACCCCGCGCTGGCGGCGGTCTTCAGCGCCGTCGCCGCCGACGGCGCCGACGCCTTCTACAAGAACGGCCCGATCGCGCAGGCCATCGTCGCCAAGATCCAGACCACCTACGACGGCAATACCACGCCGGGCGTGACCGCGCTGGACGACCTGGCCAACTACCAGGCCAAGAAGCGCACGCCGGTGTGCACCACCTACCGGCAGTATGAGGTGTGCGGCATGCCGCCGCCGTCTTCGGGCGGGATCGCGGTGGCGCAGATCCTGGGCATCGTCGAGAACTTCGACATGGCCGCGCACAAGCCCACGCTGGTCGACCAGAACGGCGGCCGGCCCAGTGTGCTGGGCGCCCACCTGATGGGCGAGGCCGGGCACCTGGCCTATGCCGACCGCAACAAGTACGTCGCCGACACCGACTTCATCCCGTTGCCCGGCGGCACCTGGGACACCATGCTGAACAAGCCCTACCTGAGCCAGCGCGCCAGCCTGATCAGCACCACCGGCTCGATGGTCACGCCGGTGGCGGCGGGCAACCTCGGCGACGTGCCGCTGGCGCCGTCGATGGTGCAGGAGCGCGGCACCACGCACCTGTCGCTGCATGACAAGTACGGCAACGTGGTGGCGATGACCACCACCATCGAGGCCGGCCTGGGCTCGTACCACATGACCAACGGCTTCCTGCTCAACAACGAACTGACCGACTTCAATGCCGATCCTGCGCCGGGCGGCGTGCTGGTGGCCAACCGGCTGCAGCCGGGCAAGCGCCCGCGCAGCTCGATGGCGCCGACGCTGGTGTTCAAGCGCAACGGCGACGGCTCGCGCGACTTCTACATGACCACCGGCTCGCCGGGCGGCGCCACCATCATCCAGTTCGTCGCCAAGACCCTGGTGGCTTCGCTGGACTGGGGCCTGGATGCGCAGCAGGCGGTGTCGATGATCGACTTCGGCGGCTCCAACGGCGCCGGCTCGGCCATGATCGTCGGCGGCGAGCATCCCAACGTCGACACCAGCGCGCCGGCCGGCGGCCTGCCGGGCGACAACGACCCGCTGGTCAGGGGCCTGCGCAACCTCGGCCACACCGTCAACACCGCGGCGCAGTCGAGCGGGCTGAGCGCGATCATCCGCACCACCATCGGCGGCTCGGCGGTGCTGGTGGGCGGTGCCGATCCGCGCCGTGAAGGGGTCGTGCTGGGGGATACGTTCAAGCCCTGACGAAGCCGCGACCAAAGAAAAAGGGGCCCCGCAGGGCCCCTTTTTTCGATGCCAGGACGCCAGTCCTTACATCACCATCATGTTGGCGTTCAGGTTGTGCATGATCCACAGCGAACCCGCCACCACGATCACCAGGATCAGCGCCGTGAACAGCAGCGCGATCACGTTGCTGCGCTGTTCGGACGACGAGTCCAGGTGCAGGAAGTACTTCAGGTGCACGATCATCTGGACCACGGCCATGCCCAGGATGGTCCACAGGATGGTGCCCTTGTCCATGGTGCCGTCCATCACGATCTTGAACGGGATCACGGTCAGGATCACCGCCAGGATGAAGCCGATCGCGTAGCCCTTGAAGCTGGCGTGGCCGCCAGCGTGGCTGTCGTGCGCGTGCGAGTCGTGGGCGCCGTGCGCCGCCGGTGCGTTGTGTTGTGCCATCACAGATGTCCCATCAGGTAGACCACGGTAAACACGCCGATCCAGACCACGTCCAGGAAGTGCCAGAACAGCGACAGGCACATCAGGCGCTTGCTGAGCGTCGGGGTAATGCCCTTCTTGCCCAGCTGCCACATCAGCACGATCATCCACAGCATGCCGCTGGCGACGTGCAGGCCGTGGGTGCCGACCAGCGTGAAGAACGACGACAGGAACGCGCTGCGGCCCGGGCCGGCGCCTTCGGCGATCAGGTGGTGGAACTCATTGATTTCCATCGCCATGAACGCCAGGCCGAGCAGGAAGGTGATGCCGAGCCAGGTCTGCACGTGCTTGAGGCTGCGGTTCTGCAGCGAGATCATCGCCATGCCGTACGTGATCGACGAGAACAGCAGGATGAAGGTCTCCACCAGCACGTAGTTGAGCTCGAACAGCTCCTTCGCCGACGGGCCGCCTGCCACTTCGCCGCGCAGCACGGCGAAGGCCGCGAACAGCCCGGCGAAGATGATGCAGTCGCTCATCAGGTAGATCCAGAAGCCATACACCGTATTGGCACTGGTATCGTGGTGCGCATGGTCATGCGCGTCGGCGAGGGCCGATGCGCCTGCCTGCGCGGGGATGCGGTCTAGGACTTGAGTCGACATGGTTCTCAGGCTTGCGAAGCAATGCGCTGCAGATGGCGCGTTTCGATCTGCTCGACCTCGGTGGCCGGCACGTAGTAGTCGATATGGTCGTCGTTGCTGCGGTGGATGAACGCCCAGATCATGCCCACCAGGCCAACGATGGCCAGCCACCAGATATGCCAGGTCAGGGCAAAGCCGAACACCAGGCTGAAGGCGCCGATGATGAAGCCCGCGCCCGTGTTCTTGGGCATGTGGATCTTCTCGTAGCCTTCGGTCGGCAGGGTCTCGCCGCGGGCCTTCATGTCGGCGAACGCGTCCAGGTCACGCACCACCGGGGTGTGCGCGAAGTTGTAGAACGGCGGCGGCGACGAGGTGGCCCACTCCAGCGTGCGGCCGCCCCACGGGTCGCCGGTCACGTCGGCCAGCTGCTTGCGGTCGCGGATCGAGACGACGATCTGCAGCACCTGGAAGAAGATGCCCAGCGCGACGAACACCACGCCCACCACGGCCAGGTACAGCCACGGCGTCCAGGCCGGGTTGTCGGTGTGGTTCAGGCGGCGCGTCATGCCCATCAGGCCCAGCACGTACAACGGCATGAAGGCGAAGTAGAAGCCCACCAGCCAGCACCAGAACGAAGCCTTGCCCAGGCGCTCGTTCAGCTTGAAGCCGAACGCCTTCGGCCACCAGTAGGTGATGCCGGCCAGGTAGCCGAACAGCACGCCGCCGATGATCACGTTGTGGAAGTGGGCGATCAGGAACAGGCTGTTGTGCAGCACGAAGTCGGCCGCCGGCACCGCCATCAGCACGCCGGTCATGCCGCCGATCACGAAGGTGATCATGAAGCCCAGGGTCCACAGCACCGGCGAGGTCATCTGCACGCGGCCGCGGTACATGGTGAACAGCCAGTTGAAGATCTTCACCCCGGTCGGGATGGAGATGATCATGGTGGTGATGCCGAAGAACGCGTTGACGTTGGCGCCCGAGCCCATCGTGAAGAAGTGGTGCAGCCACACGATGAACGACAGCACCATGATCGCGGCGGTCGCGTACACCATGCCCTTGTAGCCGAACAGCTTCTTGCCCGAGAACGTGGCGATGACTTCAGAGAAGATGCCGAACGCCGGCAGGATCAGGATGTACACCTCGGGGTGACCCCAGATCCAGATCAGGTTCACGTACATCATGGCGTTGCCGCCACCGTCGTTCGTGAAGAAGTGCATGCCGAGGTAGCGGTCCAGGCCCAGCAGCGCCAGGGTCACGGTCAGCACCGGGAAGGCGGCGACGATCAGCACGTTGGTGCACAGCGCGGTCCAGGTGAACACCGGCATGCGCATCAGCGTCATGCCAGGCGCGCGCATGCGCAGGATCGTCACCAGGAAGTTCACGCCGGTCAGCAAGGTGCCAAGCCCCGAGATCTGCAAGCTCCAGAGGTAGTAGTCCACCCCTACGCCAGGGCTGTAGTCGATGCCCGACAGCGGCGGGTACGCCAGCCAGCCGGTCTTGGCGAACTCGCCGACGCCCAGCGAGATGTTGACCAGCATGGCGCCCGCCACGAACAGCCAGAACGACAGCGTGTTCAGGAACGGGAAGGCCACGTCGCGCGCGCCGATCTGCAGCGGCACGACCAGGTTCATCAGGCCGGTCATCAGCGGCATGGCCACGAAGAAGATCATGATCACGCCGTGGGCGGTGAAGATCTGGTCGTAGTGCTCGGGCGGCAGCACGCCGGTGGCGCCGTTGGTGGCCAGCGCCAGCTGGGTGCGCATCATGACCGCGTCGGCGAAGCCGCGCAGCAGCATGATCAGCGCCACCAGGCAGTACATCACGCCGATCTTCTTGTGGTCGACGGACGTGAACCACTCGTTCCAGAGGTAGCCCCACTTCTTGAAATACGTGATCGCGCCCAGCAGCGCGGCACCGCCCACGGCGACACCGGCCAGCACGACCATGATGATCGGCTCATGAAACGGAATCGCCGACAAACTCAACTTGCCAAACATCATTGCTCCCAGGATTACGCGCCTGCCGGCAGCGCGGCCGGCGTGGTCAAGGACAGCTGCTCTTCACCGAGGGTGTTGCGCGACGTGCAGATCGGGCCGCCCTTGAACCCGTCGGCGGCCAGTGCGGCGCCGCCGTGGCCCATGTACTTGTGCAGGATGTGGCGGAACAGCTGGTCTTCCACCTTGCCGTAGTACGCGACCGGCTCCTTCTCGCTCGGTTGTGCCAGCGTCTGGTAGCCATCGACGCCCAGTTCGGTCGACGAGGCGCGAACCTTGGCCACCCACTGGTCGAACTCGTAGTTCGACATGGCGATGGCCTTGAACTTCATGCCCGAGAAGCCGCCGCCGCTGTAGTTGGCGGACACGCCGTCATAGCTGCCGGCTTCGTTGGCGATCAGGTGGAGCTTGGTTTCCATCCCGGCCATGGCGTACACCTGGCTGCCCAGTTGCGGGATGAAGAACGAATTCATGATCGAATCCGAGGTGATCTTGAAGTTCACCGGGGTGTCGACCGGGAAGGCGATCTGGTTGACGGTGGCGATCTTCAGTTCCGGATAGATGAACAGCCACTTCCAGTTCAGCGCCACCACTTCGACCGTGACCGGCTTCTTGCTCGATTCCAGCGGCTTGTACGGGTCGAGGTCGTGCGAGGACTTCCAGGTGATGATGCCCAGCGCGATGATGATCAGGCAGGGAATCAGCCACACCACCACTTCGATGGCGGTCGAGTGCGACCAGTCGGGTTCATAGCGTGCCGAGGTATTGCTGGCGCGGTACTTCCAGGCGAACACCAGCGTCAGCACGATCACCGGCACCACCACCAGCAGCATCAGCCAGGTGGCGATCAGGATGATGCCTTTGATGTCGACGCCGACCTGCCCCTTCGGGTCGAGCAGCGTCATGTTGCAGCCGGCGAGCAGGAGCAGGCCAAGGCAAGGCAGGAACCGCGTCCACCGCGGCAGTATGGGTTTCTTCATGTCACGACTGGTTTGGTTACACCGCGCTTTGGGCAAAAGCGTGGCTAAACCGCCTGATGCTCGCGCAAGAGGCGTGGGGCTATGGGAAAACCGGAAGGACGTGTCCTTAGCTGGCGTTGCGGTCGGGCGGCGGATCTAACGCCGAAGGACCATGCGGCCTTGCAACGCCATGAACACGGAAGGACAACTGACTGCGCGCGCTGCAGGCCCTGTGGGACCTTGCCGGCGCTGCGGCACCTGGTGGCCGAAACCGCGAACGGTCCCGGCTCAGTACAGCGGCCGGGTAGCGTTGGAATACGAGGCTTTTGCGCCTCCCGACGGACCTGCCATCAGGGCAGGCGCAGTTTTCGGCCGGGGAGCGCAACACGTAAAACATCGTGGGCGCGACTGTACCGCAACGCAACATTAGGGGTAAACCCAACGCCACGGAACACACTGTTCATTTAAACGGACAATCAGCAGCTTGGTGCACTGCGCCGTCTTTGATCCACGTCAACATCACAAAAACGCAGTTAAATATGCAGAAAGCCGCGCTTTGCGCGGCTTCCCGGGGTGCGACACAACGCTGTGGCATATTGTCGCAGTGCCGCAAGCGGCGCCGCAACTTAGCCGTAGCGGCGGGTAATGGACTCGGCAATGCACACCGGCCGCTCGCTGCCCTCGCGCTCCACCGTAACCTCCCAGGTGGACTGCGCGCCGACCAGTTCGGGCGACTTCGGCAGCGGGTCAAGGCGCTCGACCTTGAGCAGCTTGATGCGCGCGCGCAGCTTGCTGCCCACCGGCACCGGTGCCGTGAAGCGCACCCGGTTCAGCCCGTAGTTGACGCCGATCTTGGACGGCATGCTGAGCGCGTTGTGCATGAACTTGGGCAGCAGCGACAGCGTCAGGAAGCCGTGGGCGATCGGGCCGCCATAGGGCGATTCCTTTTTCGCGCGCTCCACGTCGATGTGGATCCACTGGTGATCGCCGGTGGCCTCGGCGAACTGGTTGACCTGCTGCTGGGTCACCTCGATCCAGTCGCTGACCGCGACTTCCTGGCCCTGCAGCCCTTCCAGTTCTTCCAGCGTTGCGATGGTACGCATGTCAATCGTCTCCTCGTGACGGTTAAGTGTGGTTACGCCGGCCGGCGGCCGTACATGCCCATGCCCTTGACGGTGCACACCAGCTCGCCGCGCTGGTTGGTGGCCTCCCACTGGGTGTGCACGATGCCGCGGTCGGGCTTGGACTGCGACGGGCGGGTGTCGAGCACGTTCAGCACCACCGTCAGCGTGTCGCCGGCATAGACCGGCTTGAGCCAGCGGATCTCGTCGACGCCGGGCGAGCCCATGCTGGCCGACTTGCCGGTGGTGCTCAGCACCAGCAGGCGCATCATGATCGAGCATGTCATCCAGCCGCTCGAGATCAGCCCGCCGTAGATACTGTTGGCGGCGGCTTCCTTGTCGATATGGAACGGCTGCGGATCGTACTGGCGCGCGAAGTTCAGGATCTCTTCCTCGGTGACGAGGTAGGAGCCCAGCTCGCGCCGGCTGCCGACTTCAAAATCTTCGAAATACAGCATCGGTTGTCTACTCCGTTGTGGTTGGCCATGGCCTTGTGTTGAGGATGATCGCATGCCTGCCAGGACCGGATGTCCGTATTTGCCGAACCCGCCCCTAACATCTCGCAAAGAAAAAACCGCGCCAAGGCCTGGGGCCTATGGCGCGGTCAGGATGCTGGATGTAAGCCGCCGCCGCTGGCGGACGCTCCCCTCTCCCGCGAAGTGGGAGAGGGGTGGGGGTGAGGGCGGGAGCGTCGACGAAGTACCGTCCGTCGGTATGCCTGCGCCCGCCCTCACCCCCTGCCCCTCTCCCGCAAGCGGGCGAGGGGAGCAAACCAGCGGTGTGCATCGCTTCCCGGCAAACTGAGTCAGGCAGCTTCCTGGAACCCCGGCTGGGCGGCAAACCTGCCCAGGTGATGGTCCACGTCGCCGAAGGTAGTGTTGATCATGGTCAGCCGCTTGAACATGTGCGCGGCCGGCAGTTCGTTGGTCACGCCCATGCCGCCGTGGATCTGCACCGCCTCCTGGCCGACCGTGCGCGCGGCCTGCCCCACGCGCGCCTTGGCGGCGGACACGTAGCGGCGGCGCTGTTCCGGCGTCGCTTCCTCGAAGCGCGCCGCGGCCAGCAGCGTGATCGAGCGCGACTGCTCGGCGTGGATGAACATCTCGACCATGCGGTGCTGCAGCGCCTGGAAGCGCGCGATCGGCACGCCGAACTGCTGGCGCGTCTTGGCGTATTCGAGCGTCGCGGCGTTGAGCGTGTCCATCACGCCGACGGCCTCGGCACACAGCAGCACCGCGGCGTAGTCGGCCACCTGCTCGACCAGCGCGAAAGCCTTGCCGGCCTCGCCCAGCAATTGCGCCGGTGCGTCCTGGAAGGTGATATCGGCGGCGCGCAGGTTGTCGATGGTGCGGTAGTCCTTGATGCTGACGCCGGCACCCTTAGCATCCACCAGGAACAGCGAGATGCCATCCTGGTCGGCTTCGCCGCCGCTGCTGCGCGCCGACACGATCAGCCGGTCGGCCTGGCCGCCGTGCACCACCACGGTCTTGCGGCCGTTGAGCTTGCCGTCGCGGGCGGTGACGCGCACGTGGTTCAGCTCATAGCGCGCCTGCGGCTCGTTGAAGGCCACCGCCAGCTTCAGCTCGCCGCCGGCCACCTGCTCCAGCAGCGCGTCCTGGCCGCCGGCCAGGCCCAGGGCGTAGGCGCCCACCACGGTCGCGAGGTACGGCTCGACGATCAGGCCGCGGCCCAGTTCCTGCTGCACCACCATCATGTCGAGCGCCTTGCCGGCAAAGCCGCCCTGCGCTTCCGGCACCGGCAGCGCGGTCAGGCCGAGCTCGGCCAGCGCGCCCCATGCGGCCTCGCCATAGCCGGCGGCGCTCTCGTAGCGCTTCTTGCGCTCTTCGAAGCCATAGTCCTTGTCGATGAAACGGCGCACGGCGTCGGCCAGCTGCTTCTGTTCGTCGCTGAGATTGAAGTTCATGATGCGTGTCTCCTCACAGCCCCAGAATCATCTGGCTGATGATGTTCTTCTGAATTTCGTTGGACCCGCCGTAGATGGAGGTCTTGCGATAGTTGAAGTAGTACGCGGCCAGCGGCGCGGCGTCGTCGTAGCCGGTGACAGCGTGCTCGGTCTCGCACTCCAGGTACGCGGTGTCGAACGGCTGCGCGTACGGGCCGACCGCCTCGACCATCAGTTCGGTCAGCATTTGCTGGATCTCGGTGCCCTTGATCTTCAGCATCGAGGCCTCGGGGCCGGGGCCCTTGCCCGCCGCTTCGCTCGACACCACGCGCAGCACGGTGATCTCCAGCGCCATCAGTTCGATTTCCAGCGCGGCCACCTTGGCGCCGAACACCGGGTCTTCCAGCAACGGCTTGCCGTTCTTCTGCTGCTGGCGCGCCACGCGTTTGAGGAAGCCCAGCTCGCGCTTGGAATTGCCGACGCGGGCAATGCCGGTGCGCTCATGGCCGAGCAGGTACTTGGCGTAGGTCCAGCCCTTGTTCTCTTCGCCGACGCGGTTCTCGACCGGCACCTTGACGTTGTCGAAGAAGACTTCGTTCACCTCATGCTCTTCGTCGAGCATGATGATCGGGCGCACGGTGATGCCCGGGGTCTTCATGTCGATCAGCAGGAACGAGATGCCCTCCTGCTTCTTGGCCTCGGGATCGGTGCGCACCAGGCAGAAGATCATGTCGGCGTGCTGGCCGAGCGTGGTCCAGGTCTTCTGGCCGTTGACGATGTAATGCTTGCCGTCCGAAGTCAGCTCGGCGCGGGTCTTCAGCGAGGCCAGGTCGGAACCCGAGCCCGGCTCCGAATAGCCCTGGCACCACCAGTCGGTGCAGTCGAGGATGCGCGGCAGGTAGTACGACTTCTGCTGTTCGTTGCCGTACTTCATGATCACCGGCGCGACCATCGCCACGCCGAACGGCAGCACGCCGGGCGCGCCGACGCGGGCATTCTCTTCGTCCCAGATATGGCGCTGGGTGGCGTTCCAGCCGGTGCCGCCGTACTGCACCGGCCAGTGCGGCGCCGACCAGCCCTTGCCAGCCAGGATCTTGTGCCAGCGCACGAGGTCGTCGCGGTTCGGACGGCGGTGGTTGAGAATCTTGCTGCGGATGTCCGCCGGCAAGTTGGCTTCGAGCCAGCTACGCACTTCCTCGCGGAAGGCATCGTCGGACGCCGAGTAGTTGAGATCCATGCCCGTCTCCAGTGGTGCCGGCATGGCGCAGGCCGCCGGCGGTTTGTTCTGCCTGCGCGTCATGCGCCGACAGCAACGGGCACACGACGCAATTCAGTGAGCCGTCTGCTTCAGCGCATCCGGCACCACGAGCGGAAAGGTCTCGATGCCCTCCTCGGCCAGCGCCTGCACTTCTTCCGGCGAGGCCGAACCGCGGATGCCGCGTTCCGGCGCCTCGTCATAGTGCATGCGCCTTGCCTCCTCGGCAAAGCGGTCGCCAACGTCCTCGGTCTGCGCCAGCACCTGCTTCACTGCCTTCATATAGAGCGCTTGCAGTGTCACCGGTGCGGCGGCCGGCTGCGCCGGCCTGGACTTGCCCTCGCGCGCGGTCGCACCCGACAGGTTCAGGCGCGGCGCACTGGGCAGCCGGGTCACGGCGTGGTCGCCACAGACCGGGCATTGGACCAGGTCACGCGAGATTTGCGACTGCGCCTCTTCCTCCGAGGCAAACCAGCCCTCGAAACGATGGTCATGCGCGCAGCGCAGGTCGAGCACCTTCATGATCTTTCCAGCCCGTCAAAAGCTATATTATCCGCGAATCCAAATTTTGTGAACGGTCGTGCTAAATTTTTTAGAACGACCGTTCGGAACTCCGCTGCGGCGCCTTCGCCGCCCGGCTCACCATTGTGCTGTGCCATACGCCGGCATGGGTTGTTCGCCCGGCTGCCAAGCTCCCGAGATCACTTTTTCCAGCCAGAACGCCCCGATGATGGTCTTCACGTCGGTGATGCGGCCGCCGCGGACCCAGTCGATCACCTGTCCCGCCGGTGCAATGAAGGTTTCCAGGAACTCGCCGTCGTCGAGCTGCGCCTCGCCGTGCGTCAGGTCACGCGCCAGCAGGATATCGATGAACTCGGTCGAATACGAAATGACGGGATGGATGCGGGTCAGGTAGTCCCAGCGCGCGGCGCGGTAGCCGGTTTCCTCGAGCAGCTCGCGTTCGCCGCAGCGCTGCGCGCCCTCTTCGGGGTCGAGCTTGCCTGCCGGGAATTCGACCATCACCTCGCCCACCGGGTAGCGGAACTGGCGCTCCAGCAGCACGCTACCGTCGTCGAACAGCGGGATCATCATCACCGCGCCGGGATGGACCACGTACTCGCGCCCGGTCTGCTTGCCGTCGGGCAGCCTGACGATGTCCTGCTTGAGGGTAAGGAACTTGCCGCGATGGACCGTGGCCGACGCCACGCACACTTCCTTCAGTGCGTCGTCGTTCCCGGACAGGCCGGCGGATGCGGCGGGAAGTTGGGTACCGCGTTGGATCTTGTCGGTCATGGACGCTCCGGATCAGGCAGGGCCCGGCGCCGACAAGACCGGCTTCAGGCCGTTCGGTGTTTGACGAGGTATTGCCAGGTGAAGCCGGGGAAGGCAAACACCAGCATCATGCAGGCGGTGATGGCGTAGAACTGCCAGCCCTGCGCAAACGTGCCGCCCAGGTTGGCTTCCACCGCGAAGCCGGCTGCGCCGGCCACCGCGAACCAGACCACCAGTTCGAGCAGGCGCAGCCACAGCGGCTTGCGCGCCTGCCGCAGCGGGATCACCACGAACAGGCGCTGGTTGACGAACGGCAGGTTCGCACAGACCAGTGCCAGCAGGATGACAAACCAGCCGCTTGCGGAGGCGCTCATGTCGCGTGGCGGATCAGGAACCCAGGGTCGAGCGGATGGCCTGGTAGCACAGGTTCATCAGCGCGGCCGGGAACAGGCCCAGCAGGATCACGGCGGCGCCGTTCACGCTCAGCATCGAGCGCAGGCCGAAGGTGGCTTCCAGTTCCTCTTCGCCGGCGGGGGCGTCGAAGTACATCAGCTTGACGATGCGCAGGTAGTAGAACGCGCCGATCAGCGAGAACAGCACCGCTACCACCGCCAGCCACGTCATGCCGGCCTTGACCACCGCGTCGAGCACGGCCAGCTTGGCATAGAAGCCCACGGTCGGCGGGATGCCCGCCAGCGAGAACATCATCACCAGCATCAGGAAGGCAAACCACGGGTTGCGGCGCGACATGCCCTTCAGGTCTTCCAGGGTCTCGGCCTCGAAGCCCTTGCTGGTGCGCAGCAGGATGATGCCGAAGGTGCCCAGCGTGGTCAGCAGGTAGGTCACCGAGTAGAACATCGCCGAGCTGTAGGCATCGGCGGCGCCGTCCGCCTTGTTGGCGACCACGCCCGAGAGCAGGCCCAGCAGCACGAAGCCCATGTGCGAGATGGTCGAGTACGCCAGCATCCGCTTCAGGTTGCTCTGCACGATGGCGGTCAGGTTGCCGATCGCCAGCGAGATGATCGACAGCACCACCAGCATCATCTGCCAGTCGCCGGCCAGCGGCAGCAGGCCTTCCACCAGCACGCGGATGAACAGCGCGAACGCCGCCACCTTCGGGCCGCCGGCGATCAGCAGCGTCACCGCGGTCGGCGAGCCCTGGTAGATGTCCGGGATCCACATGTGGAACGGCGCGGCGCCCAGCTTGAACGACAGGCCGGCGACGATGAAGACCACGCCGAAGGCCAGCATGGTGGTGTTGATGCGGCCGGACTCGACCGCGCGGAACACCTCGCCCAGGTTCAGCGAGCCGGTGGCGCCGTACATCATCGAGATGCCGTACAGCAGGAAGCCCGAAGCCAGCGCGCCCAGCACGAAGTACTTCATTGCCGATTCGGAGGTCACGCGCGACTCGCGGCGCAGCGCCACCAGCGCGTACGACGACAGCGACAGCAGTTCCAGGCCCAGGTACAGGGTCAGGAAGTTGTTGCCGGTGATCATCACGATCTGGCCGCCCAGCGTGAACAGCGCCAGCATGTAGAACTCGCCGGCGAACATGTCGCGCTCGGCCAGGTAGCGGCGCGTATAGACCAGCGTGATGAACAGGCCGGCGGCGCAGAAGGCCGACAGCACGTTGGCCATCGGGTCGATCACGACCAGGTTGGCGAACGCGTAATGGGTCTCGCCGGTGGCGGCGTTCATGCCGAACCACACCGTCAGTACCAGCGTGGTCAGCAGCGACAGCGGATACGCCACGCTCTGCTTGCCCTTGCCCCGGGCCAGGTCGATCCAGTTGATCGCGGCGATGGCGATCGCCAGGAAGATGATCGGCGCCACGGGGGCGAGTGTCGAGGACGGTTGCATGTTGATATCTCTCCCCGATTACAGCTTCGACTGCGCCGCGTGCTGCAGCAGGTTGACCACGGACGGGTGCATCACGTCGGTAAAGGGCTTCGGGTGCAGGCCCATGTACAGCGTCATGAGGGCCAGCAGGCCGAGCATGACGAACTCACGCTTGTTCAGGTCGGCCAGCTCGCGCACGTGCTGGTGCACGACGTCGCCGAAGATCACGCGCTTGACCATCCACAGCGAGTAGGCGGCGCCCAGGATCAGCGCGGTGGCGGCCAGCAGGCCGATCCAGAAATTGAACTTGACCGCGCCCAGGATCACCATGAATTCGCCGACGAAACCCGAGGTGGCCGGCAGGCCGCAGTTGGCCATGGCGAAGAACACCGACAGCGCGGCGAACTTGGGCATGGTGTTGACCACGCCGCCGTAGTCCGCGATCTGGCGCGAATGCACGCGGTCGTACAGCACGCCGATGCACAGGAACATCGCGCCCGAGATAAAGCCGTGCGAGATCATCTGCACGATGCCGCCTTCGACGCCGATGTCGCTGAAGATGAAGAAGCCCAGCGTGACGAAGCCCATGTGGGCGATCGACGAATACGCCACCAGCTTCTTCATGTCGGCCTGCACCAGCGCCACCAGGCCGATGTAGATCACCGCGATCAGCGAGATGGTGATGATGAACGGCGCCAGGTAGTGGCTGGCGTCAGGCGCGATCGGCAGCGAGAAGCGCAGGAAGCCGTAGGCGCCCAGCTTCAGCATGATCGCGGCCAGCACCACCGAGCCGCCGGTCGGCGCCTCGACGTGGGCGTCGGGCAGCCAGGTGTGCACCGGCCACATCGGCACCTTGACCGCGAAGGCGACGAAGAAGGCCAGGAACAGCGCGATCTGCTCGTTCATCGACAGCTTGGCCTGGTGCCACTGCAGGATGTCGAAGGTGCCGGTCTTGTTGTACAGGTACAGCAGCGCGACCAGCGTCAGCAGCGAGCCCAGCAGCGTGTACAGGAAGAACTTGAAGGCCGCGTAGACGCGGTTCGGGCCGCCCCAGACGCCGATGATGATGTACATCGGGATCAGCGTGGCTTCGAAGAACACGTAGAACAGCATGCCGTCGAGCGCACAGAACACGCCCACCATCAGGCCCGACAGGATCAGGAACGACGCCATGTACTCGGCCACGCGCTCGGTGATCACTTCCCAGGCCGAGATCACCACGATCACCGTGATGAAGGCGGTCAGCACCACGAACCACATCGACAGGCCGTCAACGCCCAGCAGGTAGTGGATGTTGAAGCGCTCGATCCAGTTCGCCTTTTCGACGAACTGCATCGCCGCGGTGGCGCGGTCGAAGTTGAACACCAGCGGCAGCGTCACGACGAAGCTGGCGATCGAGCCGAACAGCGACATCCACCGCACGAAGCCCGGGCTGCGGTCCGAGCCGAAGGCCAGGATCAGCAGGCCGAAAAAGACAGGCAGCCAGATTGAGAAAGACAGAACCATTTCTATGTTTTCCTTGCTTGGTGCCTATCACTTGGTGCCGATCACGCCCGTGATCGTCAGCGTCAGCAGCACCAGCATGCCGACGATCATCGCGAACGCGTAGTGGTAGATATAGCCCGACTGCAGGTAGCGGCTGGCCGAAGCAAACGATGCCACCACGCGCGCCGCGCCGTTGACGAACAGGCCGTCGATCAGGCTCTGGTCGCCGCCCTTCCACAGGCCGGTACCGAGCAGGCGTGCGCCGCGGGCGAACACGGCCTGGTTGATGGCGTCCATGTAGTACTTGTTGTCGAGCAGCTTGTACAGGCCCGAGAAGCGGTTCTTGATCGCTTCCGGAATATCCGGGCGCTTCATGTAGAAGAACCACGACAGCACCACCCCGGCGATGGCCAGCCACAGCACGGGCGTGGTCAGCGAGTGCTGCGCCATCGCCACCCAGCCGTGGAACGCGGCCTTCAGCTCGGCCATGGCGTGGTGGTTCTCGCCGACGAAGATCACTTCCTTGAAGGCGATGCCGTTCTTGAAGAAGTCGCCGAACAGCATCGGCTCGATCGCGATCGCGCCGATGATCACAGACGGGATCGCCAGCAGCACCAGCGGCAGCGTCACCACCCACGGCGACTCGTGCGGCGTCTCGCCGGCGGCCAGGCCGTGGTGATGGTCGTGCGAGACTTCCTCGTCCTCGTGGTCGCCCTCATGGTGCTGGTGGGCGTGGTTCTGGCCCCAGCGCGACTTGCCATGGAACACCAGGAAGTACATGCGGAACGAGTAGAACGCGGTGACGAACACACCCGCCAGCACGGCGAAGTAGGCAAAGCCCGAACCGGCGATGTGCGACTCGGCCACGGCCTCGATGATCGAGTCCTTGGAGTAGAAGCCGGCGAAGAACGGCGTGCCGATCAGCGCCAGCGAACCCACCAGCGAGGTGATCCAGGTGATCGGCATGTACTTGCGCAGGCCGCCCATGTTGCGGATGTCCTGGTCGTGGTGCATGCCGATGATGACCGAGCCCGCGCCCAGGAACAGCAGCGCCTTGAAGAACGCGTGCGTCATCAGGTGGAACACCGCCACCGAGTAGGCCGAGGCGCCCAGCGCCACGGTCATGTAGCCCAGCTGCGACAGCGTCGAATACGCGACCACGCGCTTGATGTCGTTCTGGATGATGCCCAGGAAGCCCATGAACAACGCGGTGATGGCGCCGATCACCAGCACGAACGACAGCGCGGTGTCCGACAGCTCGAACAGCGGCGACATGCGCGCGACCATGAAGATGCCGGCGGTCACCATGGTTGCCGCGTGGATCAGCGCCGAGATCGGGGTCGGGCCTTCCATCGAGTCGGGCAGCCAGACGTGCAGCGGGAACTGTGCCGACTTGCCCATGGCGCCGATGAACAGGCAGATGCAGGCCACGGTGATCATCATCCAGTCGGTGCCCGGGAAGATCACGGTGGCGAGCTGGTCGCGCACGGCGAACACTTCGGTGTAGTTCATGCTGCCGGCGTAGGCCAGCAGCAGGCCGATGCCGAGGATGAAGCCGAAGTCGCCGACGCGGTTGACCAGGAACGCCTTCAGGTTGGCGAAGATCGCCGTCGGGCGGGTGTACCAGAAGCCGATCAGCAGGTACGACACCAGGCCCACCGCTTCCCAGCCGAAGAACAGCTGCAGGAAGTTGTTGCTCATCACCAGCATCAGCATCGAGAAGGTGAACAGCGAGATGTAGGCAAAGAAGCGGTTGTAGCCGGGGTCACCGTCCATGTAGCCGACGGTGTAGATATGCACCATCAGCGAGACGAAGGTCACCACCACCATCATCATCGCGGTCAGCGAGTCGACCAGGAAGCCGACCTCCATCTTCAGGCTGCCGATCGCCATCCACTCGTAGACGGTGCCGTTGTAGCCCGCGCCGTTCATCACGTCGAGCAGCACCATCACCGACAGCACGCAGGCAATGGCCACGCCGAGGATCGTCGAGGTGTGGGCCACGATCCGGCCGCCGCGCGACTCCGAGGAAAACAGGCCAAAGAACTTGGTACCGAACAGGCCGGCGATCGCGGAGCCGACTAGCGGCGCCAGCGGAATCGCAAGCAGCAGGTTGGGGTTGAGCGTGGTTGCCATAGGACGCTTAGTGGTGTGCGGTCGGTGAGTCTTGGGTATCTACGTAGTGCGCCACGGCTCAGCCCTTGAGGGTGTCGAGGTCGTCCACGTTGATCGTATCGAGGTTGCGGAACAGCACAACCAGGATGGCGAGACCGATTGCCGACTCGGCGGCGGCCACCGTGAGGATGAAGAAAACGAAAACCTGTCCTGCCAGGTCGCCCAGATAATGCGAGAAGGCGACGAAGTTGATGTTGACCGCGAGCAGCATCAGTTCAAGCGCCATCAGCAGCACGATCACGTTCTTGCGGTTCAGGAAGATGCCGACGATGCTGATCGCAAACAGGATCGCACCGAGCACGAGGAAATGAGCGAGAGAGAGCACAGCGATTTCTCCGGGCTTTAGTTCTTATTGGCGGCAGCCGCGGCTTCCGTCTGCTGGGTCTGGTCTTCGGCGGCCATCGGCACCAGGCGCACGCGTTCGTCGCGGCGGGTGCGCAGCTGCGCCGACACGTCCTGGGCCTTGACGTCCTTGCGGCGGCGCAGGGTCAGCGCCACGGCGGCGATGATCGCCACCAGCAGGATGATGCCGGCCACTTCGAAGGCGTAGATGTAGTCGGTGTAGATCAGCTTGCCGAGCGCGGCGGTGTTCGAGTAGCCCGGCTCCTGCGAGCCGCTGGCCGCCACCGGCGTGGTGGTGCCGATGAAGTTGCGCACCAGCACGATCGCCATCTCGGCGATGATCAGCGCACCGACGATCGAGGCCATCGGCACGTAGGTCCAGAAGTCGCGGCGCAGGTGCTCGATATCGATATCGATCATCATCACCACGAACAGGAACAGCACCATCACCGCGCCGACATAGACCAGCACCAGCAGGATGGCGAGGAATTCCGCCTGCAGCAGCATCCAGATCGCCGCGGCCGTGAAGAACGACAGCACGAGGAACAGTGCGGAGTGCACCGGGTTCTTCGCGGTGATGACTTTCAGTGCGGAGAGCACCAGCACCAGCGCAAAGACGTAGAAGATGGTGGTCGTGAGTTCCATGGTCCCTATCGGATCCTCTCTGGGCCGTCCGGCACAAGCCAACCCCTCGGGTGGCCCGCTCCTGCGGCATCCTTGCATTGGCCCCTGGCATTGCAGGGACCGCATTTCAATTCGGTGGCGGCGGCTGCCAGGTCTGCTGCTTGCGGCAGCCGCCAACCGGCGTTACTTCCGTGGCCGAAACTTCCGGCCGGCATCCGGCTTAGCGGTACTTCGCGTCGGCCGCCTTGGCCGCGGCGATCTGCGGCTCGTAGCGGTCGCCCACGGCCAGCAGCATGTCCTTGGTGAAGTACAGGTCGCCGCGCTTTTCGCCGTGGTATTCCAGGATCTGCGTTTCGACGATGGCGTCGACCGGGCAGGCCTCTTCGCAGAAGCCGCAGAAGATGCACTTGGTCAGGTCGATGTCATAGCGCGTGGTGCGGCGCGTGCCGTCGGCGCGCGCGTCGGACTCGATCGTGATGGCCAGCGCCGGGCACACCGCCTCGCACAGCTTGCAGGCGATGCAGCGCTCTTCCCCGTTGGGGTAGCGGCGCAGCGCGTGCAGCCCGCGGAAACGCGGCGAGATCGGCGTCTTCTCTTCCGGGAACTGGACCGTGATCTTGCGCGCGAAGAGATAGCGGCCGGTCAGGGCCATGCCCTTGAAGAGTTCCTTCAGGAGCAGGCTGTTGAAGAAGTCCTTGATGGCGAGCAGCATGATGCTTCCTAGTATTTCCACACGGTGCGCGCCCTGCCGGGCAGGCGCACCGTCGTTTGGCCGTTCAGTGCCAGATGTTCCACGGCGACTTGATCCAGATCGCCACGATGATCAGCCAGGCCACGGTCAGGGGAATGAACACCTTCCAGCCCAGGCGCATGATCTGGTCATAGCGGTAGCGCGGGAACGAGGCACGAATCCAGATGAACACGGACAGCAGCAGGAAAACCTTGATCAGCAGCCAGAAGAAGCCCGGGACCGCGTTGGTCACCACGCTCTCGAACGGAGGCGCCCAGCCGCCCAGGAACATCAGCGCGGTCATCGTCGAGATGATGATCATGTTGATGTACTCGGCCAGGAAGAACAGCGCGAAGCCCATGCCCGAGTATTCGATCATGTGGCCGGCGACGATTTCCGATTCGCCTTCGACCACGTCGAACGGGTGGCGGTTGGTTTCGGCCACGCCCGAGATGAAGTACACGCCGAACATCGGCAGCAGCGGCAGCCAGTTCCACGACAGGATGTTGATGCCCATGTCGGCGAAGTAGCCGGTGTTCTGGCCGTTGACGATGGCCGACAGGTTCAGGCTGCCGGCAACCATCAGCACCGTCACCAGGGCAAAGCCCATGGCGATTTCATACGACACCATCTGCGCCGCGGCGCGCATCGCGCCGATGAAGGCGTACTTGGAGTTCGAGGCCCAGCCGGCCAGGATCACGCCGTACACGCCGACCGAGCTGATCGCCATCACGTACAGCAGGCCGGCGTTGACGTCGGCCATCACCACCTCGGCCTGGAACGGAATCACGGCCCAGATCGCCACGGCCGGCATCAGCACCATCAGCGGGGCGATCAGGTACATGCCCCGGCTGACCTGCGTGGGCATCATGACTTCCTTGAGCAGCAGCTTCAGCACGTCGGCGATCGGCTGCAGCAGGCCCAGCGGACCGACGCGGTTCGGGCCGATGCGCACGTGCATCCAGCCGATCAGCTTGCGCTCCCACAGGATCAGGTAAGCCACGCACAGCAGCAGCGGCACCACGATGATCACGGCGCGGATCAGGATCCACAGCGGCGTCCAGTACGCGCCCAGTACGCCCTGCCCTTGCGAGGTAATCCAGTCAATCATGTCTTGTTCTCGCTCTTGTTCTTACGCCGTGGCCACGGTGCCGGTGGCCGGCGCCAGGTCAATGGCCTTCTCTACGGTGACCGTGCCGAACATCGCGCCCAGGCTCATCGCCGCCGGCGTTGCCGCCGGCACGCGCACGGTGTTGGCCGGCAGCGTGGCTTCGAGCACGGCCGGCAGCACCACGCTGCCCTGCCCTTGCGTGACCCGCACCGGATCGCCCGACTGGATGCCCAAGCTGGCGAACAGGTCGGCCGGCAGCGCGATCTGCATGGCGCGGCGCGCGGCGGCGCTCAGCTGCAGCGACTCGGCGCGGCGCACGATCGGGTCGGCATGGTAGATGGGCACGTCGGCGATGCGCTCGATGCCGTTGGCGGCCGCGGCGGACACGCGGATCGGCGCGTCGGTGGCGTTGTCCAGTTGCGCATCGACCGGGGCCGACAGCACTTCGGCGCGGACCGCCTCGGCGGTGTCGTAGTCGAAGCCGGCTACGTCGAGCAGGTTGCCCAGCACGCGCAGCACCTTCCAGCCCGGGCGCGCTTCGCCCAGCGCGCGCACCACGCCGTTGAAGCTCTGCGGCTTGCCCTCGCAGTTGATGAAGGTGCCCGCGGTTTCGGTGAACGGGGTCACCGGCAGGATTACGTCGGCATACTGCATCGCCGCTTCCGAGCGGAACGGCGACAGCACCACCACGGTGCCGGCCTGGGCCAGCGCGGCCAGCGCCTGGCGCGGGTCGGCGGCGTCGAACTCGGGTTCGGTGTTCAGCAGGATGTAGGCCTTGCGCGGCGTGGCCAGCATGGCCTGCGCATCGGCGCCGCCCTGCTTCGGCAGCGCGCCGGCGACATAGCCGCCGACGGTGTTGGCGGCTTCGGTCAGGAAGCCCAGCGTGGCGCCGGTTTCGGTGGCGATCCACTGCGCCAGCGCGTGCAGCGCCGAGAACTGCGGATGGCGCACGGCCTCGTTGCCGAGGAACACCGCGCGGCGCTCGCCCGACAGCAGCGCTTCGGCGGCCTTGGCGGCGGCATCGCCGCCGTCGAAGCCGGCGGTGGCGACCGGGGCGGCCACGCCCTTGGCGGCGGCCACGGCGCGGGCCACGCCGGCCAGCGCGGCAGTCCAGCCCGACGGCGCCACGTCGATACGGGTGGCGGGCATCAGCAGGTCTTCACCGCCGGCACCCAGCACGGTCACGCGGGCGCCCTTCTTGGTCGCCTGGCGCAGGCGCGAGGCCAGCAGCGGATGATCCTTGCGCAGCGACGAGCCGATCACCAGCGCGCGCTGCAGGTTGGTCACGTCGGCCACCGGCATGCCCAGCCACGGGGCGCCCTTCGGTGCGGCCGAGAAATCGGTCTGGCGCAGGCGGAAGTCGACATTGTCGCTGCCCAGGCCGCGCATCAGCTTGCCCAGCAGGAACAGTTCTTCCAGCGTGCTGTGCGGGCTGGCCAGGGCGGCGATCTGGTCGGCGCCATGCTCGCGCTTGATGCCGGCGAGGCCATTGGCCACGTATTCGAGCGCGGTCTGCCAGTCGGTTTCCATCCATTCGCCGCCCTGCTTCAGCAGCGGGCGGGTCAGGCGGTCGGCGCTGTTCAGGCCTTCATACGAGAAGCGGTCCTTGTCGGAGATCCAGCACTCGTTGATGTCTTCGTTTTCGAGCGGCAGCACGCGCATCACGCGCTGGTTCTTGGTCTGCACCACCAGGTTGGCGCCGAGGCCGTCGTGCGGCGACACCGACTTGCGGCGCGCCAGTTCCCAGGTGCGGGCCGAGTAGCGGAACGGCTTGCTGGTCAGCGCGCCGACCGGGCACAGGTCGATCATGTTGCCCGACAGTTCCGAATCGACGGTCTTGCCGACGAAGGTGGTGATTTCCGAGTGCTCGCCGCGGTTGAGCATGCCCAGCTCCATCACCCCGGCCACTTCCTGGCCGAAGCGCACGCAGCGGGTGCAGTGGATGCAGCGGGTCATCTCCTCCATGGAGATCAGCGGGCCCACGTTCTTGTGGAACACCACGCGCTTTTCTTCCTTGTAGCGCGACTCCGAGGCACCGTAGCCCACGGCCAGGTCCTGCAGCTGGCACTCGCCGCCCTGATCGCAGATCGGGCAATCCAGCGGGTGGTTGATCAGCAGGAATTCCATCACCGACTTCTGCGCCTTGACCGCCTTCTCCGAATTGGTGAAGACCTTCATGCCGGGGGTCACCGGCGTGGCGCAGGCAGGCAGCGCCTTCGGGGCCTTCTCGACCTCGACCAGGCACATGCGGCAGTTGGCCGCGATGGACAGTTTGCGGTGGTAGCAGAAGTGCGGGATGTAGGTGCCCAGCTTGCGGGCGGCTTCCATCACCAGGCTGCCCTCAGCAACCTCAACCTTCTTGCCGTCGATCTCTAGTTCAACCATGTTCTGCCACGCTTAGATGTAGGCCGGAACCATGCACTGCTTGTGTTCGACGTGATATTCGAACTCTTTCCAGTAGTGCTTGAGCATGCCGCGGACCGGCATCGCCGCGGCATCGCCGAGCGCGCAGATGGTGCGGCCCATGATGTTTTCCGCGACGTTGTTGAGCAGGTCCAGGTCTTCCTGGCGCCCTTCTCCGTGTTCGATGCGATTGACCATGCGGTACAGCCAGCCGGTGCCTTCGCGGCACGGCGTGCACTGGCCGCACGATTCCTCAAAGTAGAAGTACGACAGGCGCAGCAGCGAGCGGACCATGCAGCGCGTCTCGTCCATCACGATCACCGCGCCCGAGCCCAGCATCGAGCCGGCCTTGGCGATCGAGTCGTAGTCCATGTCGGACGCCATCATCAGGTCGCCCGGCACCACCGGCGCCGACGAGCCGCCCGGGATCACCGCCTTGATGCGCTTGCCGCCGCGCATGCCGCCGGCCAGTTCCAGCAGCTTGGCGAACGGCGTGCCCAGCGGGATCTCGTAGTTGCCGGGACGCTCGACGTCGCCCGAGATCGAGAAGATCTTGGTGCCGCCGTTGTTCGGCTTGCCCATCTTCAGGTAGTTCTCGGGGCCGACCGCCAGCAGGAACGGCACCGCGGCGAAGGTCTCGGTGTTGTTGATGGTGGTGGGCTTGCCGTACAGGCCGAAGCTGGCCGGGAACGGCGGCTTGAAGCGCGGCTGGCCCTTCTTGCCTTCCAGCGATTCGAGCAGCGCGGTTTCCTCGCCGCAGATATAGGCGCCGTAGCCGTGGTGGGCGTGCAGCTGGAAGCTGAAGCCCGAGCCCAGGATGTTGTCGCCCAGGAAGCCGGCGGCGCGCGCTTCTTCCAGTGCCTGCTCGAAGATCTTGTATTCGTTCCAGATCTCGCCGTGGATGTAGTTGTAGCCCACGGTGATGCCCATCGCATACGCGCCGATGGCCATGCCCTCGATCAGCGCATGCGGGTTGTAGCGGATGATGTCGCGGTCCTTGAACGTGCCGGGCTCGCCCTCGTCGGTGTTGCAGACCAGGTATTTCTGACCCGGGAAGGTGCGCGGCATGAAGCTCCACTTCAGGCCGGTCGGGAAGCCCGCACCGCCGCGGCCGCGCAGGCCCGAGGCCTTGACGTCGGCGATCACCTGCTCGGGCGGAATCTTCTCGGTCAGGATGCGCTTCAGCTGCTGGTAGCCGCCGCGCTTGACGTAGTCTTCCAGGTGCCAGTTGTTGCCGTCCAGGCCGGCCAGGATCAGCGGCTGGATATGGCGGTCGTGCAGACAGGTCATGTTACTTGCCCCCCTTGGCAGCCTCGGCCTTCAGTTCTTCGACCAGGGCGTCGAGCTTGTCGTCGCTCATCCAGCTGCACATGCGGGTGTTGTTGACGATCATCACCGGGGCGTCGCCGCAGGCGCCCATGCACTCGCCTTCCTTCAGCGTGAAGCAGCCGTCCGCGGTGGTTTCGTTGTAGTCGATGCCGAGCTTGCGCTTCAGGTAATCGCCAGCCCGCTCGCCGCCCGACAGGGCGCACGGCAGGTTGGTGCACACGGTGAGCTTGTACTTGCCCACCGGCTTGGTGTCGTACATGTTGTAGAAGGTCGCCACCTCTTCCACCCACACGGGCGGCATCTCGAGGTAGTTGGCGACGAACTGCATGACTTCGGGGGAAACCCAGCCCACCTCGCCCTGCGCCACGGCAAGCGCCGCCATCACGGCCGACTGCTTCTGGTCGGCCGGATACTTCGCGATCGCGCGATCGATTTCCTTGAGAGCTTCTGCTGATAGCATGGTCATTGCAGTAAAACGCCGGAGACAGCGCCACCGGGCGTCTCTCCGCAGGTTTGCAGCCGTCGCTGCCGTTCCGCCGGCGGGCCTGAGGCCGTGCCGGTCCGCCGCGGGTCTTCCGGGACGCTCCGCCCGGCGGAGCCCCTCGGAAAGCGCCCGGATCGTCGTCCGGGCCGGCGGTCCGTGATTAGCGGTCGATCTCGCCGAAGACGATGTCTTGCGTGCCGATGATCGTTACCGCGTCAGCAATCATGTGTCCCTTGGCCATTTCGTCCAGCGCGGCCAGGTGGGCAAAACCGGGGGCCCGGATCTTCAGGCGGTACGGCTTGTTCGCGCCGTCCGAGATCGCGTAGATGCCGAACTCGCCCTTGGGGTGTTCCACCGCTGCGTAGGCCTCGCCTTCGGGCACGTGGATGCCTTCGGTGAAGAGCTTGAAGTGGTGGATCAGTTCTTCCATGTTGGACTTCATGTCCACGCGCGAGGGCGGCGCCACCTTGTGGTTCTCGGTGATCACCGGGCCCGGGTTGCGGCGCAGCCATTCCACGCACTGCTTGATGATGCGGTTGGACTGGCGCATCTCTTCCACGCGCACCAGGTAGCGCGCGTAGCAGTCGCCGCCCACGCCCACCGGCACGTCGAAGTCCAGCTTGTCGTAGACCTCGTACGGCTGCTTCTTGCGCAGGTCCCACGCAATCCCCGAGCCGCGCAGCATCGGGCCGGTAAAGCCCATCTGCAGCGCGCGTTCCGGGCTGACCACGCCGATGTCCACCAGGCGCTGCTTCCAGATCCGGTTGTCGGTCAGCAGCGTCTCGTATTCGTCGACGTACTTCGGGAACCGGTTGGTGAAGTCCTCGATGAAATCGAGCAGCGAGCCCGAACGGGCTTCGTTCATGGCCTTGATGGCGCGCTCGTTGTGTACCTTGGACGCGCGATATTGCGGCATCGTGTCAGGCAGGTCGCGGTACACGCCGCCCGGACGGTAGTAGGCCGCGTGCATGCGCGCGCCCGACACCGCCTCGTACATGTCGAACATGTCCTCGCGTTCGCGGAACGCGTACAGGAACACCGCCATCGCGCCGACGTCGAGCGCGTGCGAGCCGATCCACATCAGGTGGTTCAGCAGGCGGGTGATTTCGTCGAACATCACACGGATGTACTGCGCGCGCACCGGCACCTCGAGGCCCAGCAGCCGCTCGATCGCCATCACGTAGGCGTGCTCGTTGACCATCATCGACACATAGTCGAGGCGGTCCATGTAGGGCACGCTCTGGATCCAGGTCTTCTGCTCGGCCAGCTTCTCGGTGGCACGGTGCAGCAGGCCGATATGCGGGTCGGCGCGCTGGATGACTTCGCCGTCCAGTTCCAGCACCAGGCGCAGCACGCCGTGCGCGGCCGGGTGCTGCGGGCCGAAGTTCAGGGTGTAATTCTTGATATCTGCCATGACGCGTTCTCAGTACTCCACGCCGCCGTACTTGTCCTCGCGGATCACGCGCGGCGTGAGTTCGCGCGGCTCGATCGTGACCGGCTGGTAGATGACCCGCTTCTGGTCGGGGTCGTAGCGCATCTCGACAAAGCCGGAAACCGGGAAGTCCTTGCGGAACGGATGGCCGACGAAACCGTAGTCGGTCAGGATGCGGCGCAGGTCCGGATGGCCGTCGAACACGATGCCGTAGAAATCGAAGGCTTCGCGCTCGAACCAGTTGACCGAATTCCACACGTTAATCAGCGACGGCAGCACCGGGAAGTCATCGTCGCTGGCGAACGCGCGCAGGCGCAGGCGCCAGTTGTGCGTGACCGACAGCAGCTGCGAGACCGCGGCAAAGCGCAGGCCGTCCCAGGCGCCATCGCCATACTCGGAATAGTCCACGCCGCACAGGTCGATCAGCTGCTCGAAGCGCAGCGACGGATCGTCGCGCAGGATCTGCGCCACTTCCAGGTAGTCGTCGGCCTTGACGATCAGCGTCAGTTCGCCGGTCGCCTCGACCAGCTTCTGCACGCGCTTGCCGAGAGCTTTCTCGAGCGCGGCTTTCAGGGTATCGAGCTTCGCCATTTCAGCCCTTGCGCGCGATGGTGTTGGTACGCTTGATCTTGTTCTGCAGCTGGATCACGCCGTAGATCAGCGCCTCGGCCGTCGGCGGGCAGCCCGGCACGTAGATGTCCACCGGCACGATGCGATCGCAGCCGCGCACCACCGAATACGAATAGTGGTAGTAGCCGCCGCCGTTGGCGCACGAGCCCATCGAGATCACCCAGCGCGGTTCCGCCATCTGGTCGTAGACCTTGCGCAGCGCGGGGGCCATCTTGTTGCACAGCGTGCCGGCCACGATCATCACGTCGGACTGGCGCGGCGACGGACGGAAGATCACGCCGAAGCGGTCCATGTCGTAGCGCGCGGCGCCGGCATGCATCATTTCCACGGCACAGCAGGCCAGGCCGAAGGTCATCGGCCACAGCGACCCGGTGCGGGTCCAGTTGATCAGCTTGTCAGCGGTAGTCGTGACAAAGCCTTCGTTGAGAACGCCTTCGATTGCCATTTCACATCACTCCCAATCGAGCGCGCCCTTTTTCCAGATGTAGACGAAGCCCACGATGAATTCCAGCAGAAACACGCCCATGGCGATGAAACCCGGCCAGCCGATATCCTTCAGGGCAACGCCCCACGGAAACAGGAAGGCGGTTTCGAGATCGAACAGGATAAACAGGATGGCGATGAGGTAGTAGCGCACGTCGAACTTCATGCGCGCGTCCTCGAACGCTTCGAAGCCGCACTCGTAGGGAGACAGCTTCGCCGGATCGGGCTTGTTCGGACCGAGGATCCGACCGATCGACATCAGTGCCACGCCAAGCACGACACCGAAGATGATGAAGATGAGAACGGGGAAGTAGGCTTCGAGATTCAAGGTACGGCCAGCCTTATCTGGAATGTTGTCAACAGCACCAGCTGAAGCGGCGTCCTGTTGCCCACCCCAGGCGCTAAGCCACGAGAATCATGGCGCGCCGCCTTGCGGACTGCCGGAGCCCCATGCGCGGGTGCATTGCCCGGCCAGGGACTCCGATCAAGTTGTTTGGTGCCGACGGCGAGACTCGAACTCGCACAGCTTTCGCCACTACCCCCTCAAGATAGCGTGTCTACCAATTTCACCACGTCGGCTGGGGGAGAAACAATATTGCCTGGCGCCGGGTTTTCAGGCCCTTCAGGTCCGTTACAAAGGCTTTCGTCTTTGCGCGGAACCCCTCGCTGGGGAATCGTTTCAAGCCTTGCATTCTAACCCAAATTTCTTGCTTTGTTCAACGCACAACTGCAAAAAAACTCAGGAATCCGCCGCAAGGCAATCGGATTATTTCGGTACGGCGGGGGCTGCGGGCGCCGATGCGTCCGCGGCGGCAGCCGGTGCTGCGGCCGGCGCCGAGGCACCGGCCACGGCGGGCGCCGATGCCGGCGCCGCGCCCATCACGCCCAGCGAGGCAGCGGGCTTGTAGTTGCCCAGCAGCGTCAGCGCCAGCGTGCAGACAAAGAACAGCGTGGCCAGCACGGCGGTGGTGCGCGACAGGAAGTTTGCCGAGCCGGTCGCGCCGAACAGGCTGCCCGACGCGCCCGAGCCGAAGGCCGCGCCCACGTCGGCGCCCTTGCCATGCTGGATCAGCACCAGGCCAATCACGCCCAGCGCCGACAACACCTGCAGCACCACCAACAAAGTCTTGAAGATTGCCATTTGATTTAAATAAGCCTTACTGGCTGGTTACTTGCCTGATCGCTCGATCGGAACGGCCGGCATTCAGGCGTTGCCGATCGCGAGAAAATCTTCCGACTTCAGCGAGGCGCCGCCGATCAGGCCCCCGTCGATATCGGTCATCGAAAACAGTTCGGCCGCATTGTCGGGCTTGACGCTGCCGCCGTACAAGATCGCCATGCGCTCGGCCACGCCCGCATCGCGCGCCGCCACCTGGCCGCGCAGGAAGGCATGCACGGCCTGCGCCTGCGCGCTGGTGGCGGTCTTGCCGGTACCGATGGCCCACACCGGCTCATACGCCAGCACCACGCGGCCCAGTTGCTCGACGGTCAGCGCCTCGAGCACGGCCTGCAGCTGCCTGCCGACCACGGCCTCGGTCTCGCCCGCCTCGCGCTGGGCCAGAGTCTCGCCCACGCAAACCACCGGCACGATACCGAACTCGAGCGCGCGCAGCGCCTTGGCCGCGACGGCCTGGTCGGTCTCGCCATGGTAGGTGCGGCGCTCGGAGTGGCCGACCAGCACATAGCTGCAGCCGAACTCGCCCAGCATCGACGCCGCCACTTCGCCGGTGAAGGCGCCGCGCGCTTCCGCCGAGACGTCTTGTGCACCCCAGGCCACTTTGGAGCCATTCAGCAGCGCCTGGCATTGTGCAAGATAGGGGAACGGCGCGCAGACCGCCAGCGTCGCGCCGGTCACACCGGCGCCAGCCTGGATGCCTTCCAGCAGAGCCGCGTTGGCAGCCAGGCTGCCGTGCATCTTCCAATTGCCGATGACGAGCTTTTGTCTCACGAGGTGCCCCTCCCAAATCAAACCCGCTATTGTAGCGTGTGGCAGGGGCAAGGCGCTACGCCCGCCGGCTTACCAGGTCAGCACGATCTTGCCGATATGCTCGCTCGACTCCATCAGCCGGTGCGCTTCGGCCGCCTGCGCGGCCGGGAACACCTGGTGGATCACCGGCTTGATCTTGCCGGCCGCCAGCAGCGGCCACACCTGCTCGTGCAGCGCCGCGGCGATCTTGCCCTTGAACGATGCCGGGCGCGGACGCAGCGTCGAGCCGGTCACGGTGATGCGCCGGCGCAGGATGTCGCCCAGAGGAATCTCGGCCTTGGCGCCGCCCAGCAGCGCGATGATAACGATACGGCCATCGTCGGCGACGCACTTGAGCTCGCGCGCCAGGTACGGGCCGGCGACCATGTCGAGAATCACGTCGACACCCTTGCCGCCGGTCAGCGCAGCGACTTCGGCGACGAAGTCCTGGGTCTTGTAGTTGATGGCGCGGTCGGCGCCGAGGTCTTCGCAGGCCTTGCACTTTTCGTCGGTACCGGCGGTGACGAATACCTTGAAGCCCAGCGCCTTGGCGATCTGGATCGCGGTGGTGCCGATGCCGCTCGAGCCGCCCTGGATCAGCAGGGTTTCATCCTTGCCGCGCGGACCCTGGCCCAGGTAGCCGCGATCGAACACATTGCTCCACACGGTGAAGAACGTCTCCGGCAGCGCCGCGGCCTCGATATCGCTCAGCCCTTGCGGCGCGGGCAGGACCTGCGCCAGCGGCGCGGTGCACAGCTGCGCGTAGCCGCCGCCCTGCACCAGCGCGCAGACGCGGTCGCCCACCTTGAGGCCGAAGCGGTTGTCGGCATGCTGGAGGTCACCACCCACTACCACGCCCGCCACCTCCAGGCCGGGCAGGTCCGATGCGCCCGGCGGCACCGGGTAGTTGCCGGTGCGCTGGAACACGTCGGGACGGTTGACGCCGGCGGCAGCCACGCGGATCAGGACTTCGCCCGCGCCCGGCACCGGGTCGGGACGCTCGGTCAGCTGGAGGACTTCGGGGGCGCCGTATTCGCGGATCTCGATGGCTTGCATGCTTGCTGCTCCTTGTCTTCTGTCGGGTCGGTGTGAGCTTGCGCTCGATTGGGTTGCCCGGCAGTGTAAACAAAAAAACGGCTGGACATGGTCCAGCCGTTTTGTGGTGGCGCCCCCATCCGGAGGCGCCGGCAGGCAAGACTGCCCGCAGGTGTTACTGCTGTTCCGAAGCGCCGGCCGGTGCTGCCGGTGCGGCGCTCTCGCCGGCGTTGATCGGGCTGATGCTGCCGCCCTCTTCGGCCAGCGCGGCCTTCAGCGACAGGCGCAGGCGGCCCTTCTCGTCGGCCTGGATCAGCTTGACGCGGACCTGCTGGCCTTCCTTCAGCCAGTCCTTGATGTCCTTGACACGCTCGTTGACGATTTCCGAGATGTGCAGCAGGCCGTCCTTGCCCGGCAGGATGTTGACGATGGCACCGAAGTCCAGCAGCTTCAGCACGGTGCCGGCGTAGATCTTGCCCACTTCGGCTTCCGCGGTGATGCCCTCGATGCGGCGCTTGGCTTCGGCCATGCCCTCGGTCGAGGTCGAGGCGATGGTGATGGTGCCGTCTTCCTGGATGTCGATGGTGGTGCCGGTTTCCTTGGTCAGCGCCTGGATGGTCGAGCCGCCCTTGCCGATCACTTCGCGGATCTTGTCCGGATGGATCTTCATGGTGATCATGCGCGGCGCGTGCGCCGACAGCTCGGTGCGGGCGTGGCCCATCGCTTCCTGCATGTTCGCCAGGATATGCAGGCGGCCTTCCTTGGCCTGCGCCAGCGCGACCTGCATGATCTCCTTGGTGATGCCCTGGACCTTGATGTCCATCTGCAGCGCGGTGATGCCGCTGTCGGTGCCGGCCACCTTGAAGTCCATGTCGCCCAGGTGGTCTTCATCGCCCAGGATGTCGGTCAGCACGGCGAACTTGTTGCCTTCCAGGATCAGGCCCATGGCCACGCCGGCCACGTGCGCCTTGACCGGAACGCCCGCGTCCATCAGCGCCAGGCAGCCGCCGCAGACCGAAGCCATCGACGACGAACCGTTGGATTCAGTGATTTCCGACACCAGGCGGATGGTGTAGGCGAATTCATCGTCCTTCGGCAGCACCGGGATCAGTGCGCGCTTGGCCAGGCGGCCGTGGCCGATTTCGCGGCGCTTCGGGCTGCCCACGCGGCCGGTTTCACCGGTGGCAAACGGGGGCATGTTGTAGTGGAGCATGAAGCGGTCGCGGTACTCGCCGGCCAGCGCGTCGATGATCTGCTCGTCGCTCTTGGTGCCGAGCGTGGCCACCACCAGCGCCTGGGTCTCGCCGCGGGTGAACAGCGCCGAGCCGTGCGCGCGCGGCAGCACCGACGAACGGATCTCGATCGGGCGCACGGTGCGGGTGTCGCGGCCGTCGATGCGCGGCTCGCCGTTCAGGATCTGGCCGCGCACGATCTTGGCTTCCAGGTCGAACATGATGTTGCCGACCTCGACCTTGTCGGCTTCGACGCCGGCTTCGGCCAGCGCGGCGGCGACGTTGGCCGACACTTCCTTCAGCTTCTGGCTGCGCGCCGACTTCTGGCGCAGCTGGTAGGCCTCCTGCAGCAGCGGCAGCGCAACTTCGGTGACCTTGGCGATCAGCGGCTCGTTCTTGGCCGCCGGGGCCCAGTCCCACTCCGGCTTGCCGCCTTCGCGCACCAGGTCATGGATGGCGTTGATGGCGATCTGCATCTGCTCGTGGCCGTAGACCACGGCGCCCAGCATCACGTCTTCGGACAGCTGGTTGGCTTCCGATTCCACCATCAGCACGGCGCGCTCGGTGCCGGCCACCACCAGGTCCAGGTCGGACGTGGCGATCTGCGAGCGGGTCGGGTTCAGCAGGTACTGGCCATCCTTGTAGCCCACGCGCGCGGCGCCGACCGGGCCGTTGAACGGGATGCCCGACACCGCCAGCGCGGCCGAGGCGCCGATCAGCGCGGGGATGTCGGCCGGGACTTCGGGGTTCAGCGAGACCACGTGCACCACCACCTGCACGTCGTTGTAGAAGCCTTCCGGGAACAGCGGACGCAGCGGACGGTCGATCAGGCGCGAGGTCAGGGTCTCGTTTTCCGACGGACGGCCTTCACGCTTGAAGAAGCCGCCGGGGATCTTGCCGGCGGCGTAGGTCTTCTCGATGTAGTCGACGGTCAGCGGGAAGAAGTCCTGGCCCGGCTTCGGGCTCTTGGCGGCGACCACGGTCGCGAGCACCACGGTGTCTTCCACATCGACCAGCACCGCACCGCCGGCCTGGCGGGCGATTTCGCCGGTCTCCATGCGGACCGTGTGCTGGCCCCACTGGAATTCCTTGACGACCTTGTTGAACATGGACATGTGCATTCCTTGACTTGCGTGCTGGCCGCGCGATCTACGCAATGACACGCGCGCGGCCGGCGACGCCTGCGTTCTCAGCCGCAGGCAAACTGCCGGGTTGCCGGTCGCGGTCGCAGGGAAGTGCTATGCCATTCCAGCGCGGCACCGGCGTGGCGATGCCGTGCTGGAATGACACAAAGCCCTGTTTCCTTGCCCGATCCGGGTGTGGGATAAAAAGAACAACTTACTCCGTTGCGCGGCTTGCCGCAACGGCGCCCGCGCCATGGACATGGCCGGGCGGTGTGAAGCGAAAATCACTCCATTCACAGCCTGCAATGCCGGCGACGCGGATTCGCCCCGCCAGAAATGCAAAATGCCTGCCCAGCAATGCTGAAGCAGGCATCGAGGCCTCACGCGAAACCGTGCAAACCCTGGAATCGCGCTGCCATCGGACGCAACCTTACTTGCGCAGACCCAGCTTTTCGATCAGGGCGCGGTAACGGTCGGCATCGTTCGACTTGAGGTAGTCCAGCAGGCGGCGACGGCGGCTCACCATGCGCAGCAGGCCGCGGCGGCTGTGGTGGTCCTTCATGTTGGCCTTGAAGTGCGGGGTCAGTTCGTTGATGCGGGTGGTCAGCAGGGCCACTTGCACTTCGGGGCTGCCGGTGTCGTTGGCGCCACGGGCGAACTGCTTGATGACTTCGGACTTGTTGATATCGGCGACTGCCATGATGATTTCCTTTCACTTGCGAACGCCACAGCGCGGGATGCGCCGCATGCGTCGTGCCATCTAATGACTGGCTGCTTGCCGCCACCGGACCAGGGGCCAGGTAACGACAGCCGCGGATTATAGCTGAAAAGCCGGCGCAGGAGTACCCGGCGCCCCGCCGCTGCTCACGGACGTTCCATCCGGCAGGTGGTCGGCAGCGTGGTCTGCGCCGCCTTGAGCTTGCGCACGGTACGGAAGCCGTAGCCGGAGCCTTCGTTGTCGAAGCGCACGGCGCCGCCCCGGTGCTCCATCACCGACACGTACAGCGGCTGCAGCACCTGGTGGTCGTCGGCCCGCACCGTGGCTTCGTGGAAGTCGTTGACGTAGCGCATGTGCTCCAGCGCGCGCGCCACCTTCACCGCATCGGTGGAGCCGGCCTGCGTGATCGCGCGCGCCAGCATCTCGACCATCATCTGCATGCGCAGGTGGACGTAGTCGTCCTTGGGCTCCGGATAGCGCGCGCGGAATTCCTGGTAGAACGCATCGGACGCCGCCCCGCCCACGTTGGGATGCCACTCGGCCACCGCCAGCACGCGCCCCACGCCGGCATCGCCCATCGCCGCCGGCGCGCCCAGGCCATTGCCGTAGAAGGTGTAGAACTTGGCCCGCAGCCCGCCCTCGCGCGCGGCCTTGACCATCAGCGTCAGGTCGTTGCCCCAGTTGCCGGTGATGACCGCGTCCGCGCCGCTGGCCTTGATCTTGGCGATATAGGGCGCGAAGTCCTTGATCTTGCCGATCGGATGGAATTCGTCGCCGACGATCTGGATATCGGGCCGGCGCGCCGCCAGCATCTCGCGCGCCGAGCGTGCCACCTGATGGCCGAAGCTGTAGTCCTGGTCGATCAGGTAGACGCGGCGCACGGACTGGTCCTGGCGGATCACCTCGGTCAGCGCCTGCATGCGCATGTCGGCGCTGGCATCGAAGCGGAAATGCCAGAAGCTGCAGTTCTCGTTGGTCAGGCTGGGATCGACCGCGGAATAGTTCAGGAACAGCACGCGCGCGTCCGGCTGGCGCGCGTTATGGCGGTTGATCGCCGACACCAGCGCCCCCGCCACCGCCGAGCTGTTGCCCTGCAGGACAAAGGGGATGCGCTTGTCGGTCAGCGCGCGCAGCTGGATCAGGCTTTCGTCGACATTGCCCTTGCTGTCGAAGGTGACCAGTTCGAGCGGGCGCGCACCTTCCGCGGTCTTGACGCCGCCGCGCGCATTGATGCGCTCGATCGCCAGGCGCAGGTTGCGCGCCACCGCTTCGCCGGCATTGGCGAACGGGCCGGACAGGCCGTCGATCATGCCCAGCCGGATCGGCTCCTGCGCCGATGCGCCCGCCGCTGCCGCCAGCAACAACCCGCCCAGCCATCCCCGCCACCGCGCCGCAACCGTCATTCGTCTCTCCTGGAAAGCGCTGGATGGTACGGCAGCGCCCGGTTACGGGCAAATATCGGCCCGCTCCAGCCCTTCGCCGCGGATTTCACGGAGAACCCGTCCGGTTATCGGCAGATCCGCACAAAAGCAGCGTCTGGCGCACACCTCGCCTGCCGCACTACACTTGCGGTATCTGCACTCCATACATCGATCGAGGTCTTGCCATGAATTCCGACATCGCCAAGGGCGCACGCCGTCTCGTGCTGGCGCTGAGCGTCGCCATGCTGTCCGCCTGCGCCACGCTGATGCCGGAGCAGGAAGGGAGCCGGCTGGTGGGCCAGCCGCAGGCCGCGGTGCAGGCCATGTTCGGGCCGCCCACCGATGTGTTCCCGCTGCGCGACGGCACCACGCGCTGGATCTACTCGAAGCAGCCGATGGGCCAGTATGCCTATGGCGCCGACTTCGACCGCAACGGCAACCTGACCGCGTTCCGCAACATGCTGTCGACGCCGGAGCTGTACAAGGCGCAGGTCAACACCTGGACCAAGCGCGACGTGGCCGAGCACTTCGGCATGACGCGGCTGCCGGTCAGCTACTACCCGCGCATGCGCAACGAGGTCTGGTCCTACCGCTTCCGCCACGAAGACGTATGGCCGTCGCTGTTCCACTTCTATTTCGACGATGCTGGCGTGCTGCGCCGGACCCAGATCACGCCCGACCCGCTCTACGACCCCGACGAGCGCCGCCTGTTCTGACTCGGGACTGTCCATCCATGAAAAAGCCCGCCATCCCCGGGTCGGGAATGGCGGGCCTGGTCCGTACGTTCGGGCCGGGTAGGCCTTCCGCCGTCTGCGCAGGAATCCGGATCAGATCTGCGGGTTGATCTTCTGCACGGCCTTGTCGTGCAGCTTGTTCAGCGCGGCCAGGTAGGCCTTGGCCGAGGCCGCGACGATATCCGGGTCGGTGCCCACGCCGTTGACGATGCGGCCGGCCTTGGACAGGCGCACCGTGACTTCGCCCTGCGCCTCGGTGCCGCCGGTGATGGCGTTCACTGAATACAGCACCATCTCGGCGCCGCTGGCCACGCGCGACTCGATCGCATGCAGGGTGGCGTCGACCGGGCCGTTGCCCTCGCCTTCGCCGCTCTGCTCCTGGCCGTCCATGCTGAACACCACGCGCGCGTGCGGACGCTCGCCGGTTTCCGAGCGCTGCGACAGCGAGATGAAGCGGAAGTGTTCGTTGGCGTCGTGCTGCGCCTCGTTCGAAACGATGGCGACGATGTCTTCGTCGAAGATCTCGGCCTTCTGGTCGGCCAGTTCCTTGAAGCGCGTGAAGGCGGCGTTGACCTCGCTCTCGCTGTCGAGTTCGATGCCCAGTTCCTGCAGGCGCTGCTTGAACGCGTTGCGGCCCGACAGCTTGCCCAGCACGATCTTGTTGGCGGTCCAGCCCACGTCTTCGGCGCGCATGATCTCGTAGGTGTCGCGCGCCTTGAGCACGCCATCCTGGTGGATGCCCGAGGCATGCGCGAAGGCGTTGGCGCCGACCACGGCCTTGTTCGGCTGCACCGCGAAGCCGGTGATCTGCGACACCAGCTTGGACGCCGGCACGATCTGCGTGGTGTCGATGCCGAGGTCCAGGTTGAAGTAGTCGCGGCGGGTCTTCACCGCCATCACCACTTCTTCGAGGCTGGTGTTGCCGGCACGTTCGCCCAGGCCGTTGATGGTGCATTCGATCTGGCGCGCGCCGGCCATCTTGACCGCGGCGAGCGAGTTGGCCACGGCCATGCCGAGGTCGTTATGGCAGTGCACCGACCAGACCGCCTTGTCCGAGTTGGGAATGCGCTCGCGCACCGAGCGGATCAGCTCGGCATAGCCTTCCGGCACGGCGTAGCCGACGGTATCGGGCAGGTTGATGGTGGTCGCGCCCTCGGCGATCACGCCTTCGAGCACGCGGCACAGGAAGTCCATGTCCGAGCGGCTGCCGTCTTCCGGCGAGAACTCGATATCGTCGGTGAACTGGCGCGCAAAGCGCACCGCCAGGCGCGCCTGCTGGTAGACCTCGTCCGGCGTCATGCGCAGTTTCTTCTCCATGTGCAGCGCGGAGGTGGCGATGAAGGTGTGGATGCGGAACGAGTTGGCGGGCTTGAGTGCCTCGGCGGCGCGGGCAATGTCCTTGTCGTTGGCGCGGGCCAGCGAGCAGATGGTGGAGTCCTTGACCACCTGCGCGATCGAGCGGATCGCTTCGAAGTCGCCATTGGAGCTCGCGGCGAAACCGGCCTCGATCACATCGACCTTCAGGCGTTCCAGCTGGCGCGCGATGCGGATCTTTTCCTCGCGGGTCATGGAGGCGCCGGGCGACTGCTCGCCGTCACGCAAGGTGGTGTCGAAAATGATGAGTTTGTCAGACATGGTGTGGAGCTCCTGATTGCTTATCGTGTGCTGTCCCCGGCATGCTGCGTCCGGGGCTTTACCGCCTGTTCCGCGCTCCACGGCTGTGGAATGCAAAACGCCCCGGCGTGCATGGAGCAGGCCGGGGCGTTGGAATTTCCTTGCGGATTTCGCGCTAAGGGGTAAGTCCGTCCTTAGCGCGCGCGCGTCCCGACCTGATGGCCTAGTAGGCCACCTAGGGTGGTGCGGGCGATTAGGACTTGGCGCGAAATCATGGCTGCGACTATAGCCGACTTGGCGCGCACGCGCAACACAGGGTTTTGCCGCACGCGCCGCGGGTCATTGCCTCAGCCCTTGGGCGGGATGCGCAGCTTCTGGCCCGGATAGATCTTGTCCGGGTGGCTCAGCATCGGCTTGTTGGCCTCGAAGATCTTGTTGTACTCGGCGCCGTTGCCGTAGGCGGCCTGCGCGATCGCCCACAGCGTGTCGCCCTTGACCACGGTGTGCCAGCCCGACTCCGCGGACTCGACGTTGACCGACATCTTGTCCTCGACCTTGTCGACGCCCTCGACATTGCCCGCGCACAGGATGATCTTCTCGCGCGTGGCCTGGTCGGGCGCGACGCCGAACACGGTGACCAGACCCTGCGAGCCGTCGACCTGCACCATCAGCCCGGTGGCATCCAGCCCCATCTTCTTGATATACGCCTCGATCGCGTCGCCCGCGGCGCGATTGGCGGCATCGACCTTCTCCGCCGATGCATCCGCCGCGGCCGCTGCCTGCGCCGCCTTGGCCTCGCCGGTGCCGAACAGCTTTTCTCCCGCTTCCTTGATGAAGTCGAACATGCCCATGACATCCTCCTGACGGTGGGTGGAAAACACTGCAGAGTGCCACGTCCGCATGGACGCGGCATGAAAACAATGGTGAACGCCGCAATGCATGAAGGGCGCCTGAGCGCCCTTCTGCGGTTTATTCCCGCGGCTTCTTCTCGATTGCCGGCTTGCCGTGCAGGGCCCGCCAGGCCCACAGCACATAGCCCGAAATCGCGTAGGCCACGAACAGCCCGAACAGCGCCACCGGCGGATCGGTCGAGACCACCACGAACAGCACCAGGACCAGCACCATCATGCCGAACGGCACGCGATAGCGCACATCGAGCGCCTTGCCGCTGTAGAACGGCGCGTTGGACACCATCGACAGCCCCGCGTACAGCGTGATGCCGAACGCCACCCACGGCATCCACAGCTCCTTGACCGGCAGCTTGTTGTCGATCACCAGCCAGACGAAGCCGGCCACCAGCGCGGCCGCGGCCGGGCTGGGCAAGCCCTGGAAGAAGCGCTTGTCGATGACGCCGATATTGGCGTTGAAGCGCGCCAGACGCAGCGCCGCGCAGGTGCAGTAGACAAAGGCGGCGATCCAGCCCCACTTGCCCAGGTCATGCAGGATCCATTCGTACATCACCAGTGCCGGCGCCACGCCGAACGAGGTCATGTCCGACAGCGAGTCGTATTGCTCGCCGAACGCGCTCTGCGTATTGGTGATGCGCGCCACGCGCCCGTCCATGCCGTCGAGCACCATGGCGGCGAAGATGGCGATGGCGGCCGCGTCGAAACGCATGTTCATCGCCTGCACGATGGCAAAGAAGCCGGCGAACAGCGCCGCGGTGGTGAAGGCGTTGGGCAGCAGGTAGATGCCGCGCCGGCGCGGGCGCTGATAGACGATGTCGTGGTCGTCGGCGGCTTCGTCGTCGAAGTCTTCGTCGGCGCCGCGCAGCTGGTTGTGGCGGAACGGCCGCAGGTGGGTCACGTTGCCGCTGGTGCCGCGCTTGTTACGTCGATGGAAGGCAACCATCACAGTCCTCCGGTCAGGCCGCCGCTCACTGCACGTCGAGTTCGGCGAGGATGGTCGACGAGGCCGACACCTTCTCGCCGATGGTCACGCGCGGGCGCGCATCGAGCGGCAGGTACACGTCGACGCGCGAGCCGAAGCGGATAAAGCCGTAGCGCTGGCCGCGCGAGAGCTTGTCGCCGACCTTGGTGTAGCACAGGATGCGGCGCGCCACCAGGCCCGCCACCTGCACCAGCGTGACCAGCTGCCCATCGGCCGCGCGCCGGATCAGCACCGCGTTGCGCTCGTTTTCGGTCGAGGCCTTGTCGAGGTCGGCATTGACGAACTTGCCGGGGAAGTATTCGACCTTCTCCACCGCGCCGTCGACCGAGACCCGGTTCGAGTGCACGTTGAAGACGTTCATGAAGACGCTGATCTTCAGCGCCTCGCGGTTGGCGTACGGATCCATGGTCTTCTCGACCACGACGATGCGGCCGTCGGCCGGCGCCAGCACGGCATTGGGCTGCGACGGGATCGGACGCGGCGGATCGCGGAAGAACTGCAGCACGAACACCGTGATGATCCACAGCGGCAGCGCCCACCAGAAGCCCGCGCTGGCGTGCACCAGCAGCGAGATGACAAAGGCGCCGGCCAGGAACGGCCAGCCTTCACGGGCGATCAGCGGATGAGGATAGTTCATGCAGTACGTGTTTCGGTGGAGTCAGGCCAAGGCAAGGCGGGCTGGCCGCGGCACGCAGGTGCCGCGCGCCCTGCCGGCCGCCGCGCGAGCAGCATCCGGCACGCCTTGCCCGAAAAGTTCGACAAGGATAACAAAAAGCCGTTCAGGTCCCGGCAATCCCCTTCCGATGATAGAAGGGCAAGGCACGGAACGCTGAACGGCTTCGGCCCGCCGCCGTGCGGCGCGGGCCATCAGCGGCCTTCAGCGGCCTTCAGCGGCCATCAGGCAGCGCTGTGAATCAGTTCTTCGACTGGTCGACCATCTTGTTCTTGGCGATCCACGGCATCATTGCGCGCAGCTTCTCGCCCACCACTTCGATTTCGTGCTCGGCGTTCAGGCGGCGGCGCGAGATCAGCGTCGGGGCTCCGGCCTTGTTCTCGAGCAGGAAGCTCTTGGCGTACTCGCCGGTCTGGATGTCCTTCAGGCACTGCTTCATCGCCTTCTTGGTCTCTTCGGTCACCACGCGCGGGCCGGTGACGTACTCACCATATTCGGCGTTATTGGAGATCGAGTAGTTCATGTTGGCGATGCCGCCTTCGTAGATCAGGTCGACGATCAGCTTCAGCTCGTGCAGGCACTCGAAGTAGGCCATTTCCGGCGCGTAGCCGGCTTCCACCAGGGTCTCGAAGCCGGCCTTGATCAGCTCGACGGTACCGCCGCACAGCACGGCCTGCTCGCCGAACAGGTCGGTTTCGGTTTCTTCGCGGAAGTTGGTCTCGATGATGCCGGCACGGCCGCCGCCGTTGGCGGTGGCGTACGACAGCGCGATGTCACGGGCGGCGCCGGACTTGTTCTGGTGCACGGCGATCAGGTGCGGCACGCCGCCACCTTGCGTGTAGGTGGCGCGCACGGTGTGGCCCGGGGCCTTCGGCGCGATCATGATCACGTCGAGGTCGGCGCGCGGGATCACGGCACCGTAGTGCACGTTGAAGCCGTGCGCGAAGGCCAGCGCGGCGCCTTCCTTGATGTTGGCGTGCACTTCGTTCTTGTAGACGTCGGCGATCTGCTCGTCCGGCAGCAGGATCATGACCACGTCGGCGTTCTTGACGGCCTCGGCCACTTCCTTGACCTGCAGGCCGGCGTTGACGGCCTTGTTCCACGACGCGCCGCTCTTGCGCAGGCCGACCGTCACGTTGACGCCCGAATCCTTCAGGTTCAGCGCGTGGGCGTGGCCCTGCGAACCGTAACCGATGATGGTGACGTTCTTGCCCTTGATCAGCGAGAGGTCGGCGTCCTTGTCGTAAAACACTTTCATGATAAATCCTTCAATCTCTGTCTTTTATATGAGGGGGGCGGCATCCTCGCGCGCATTGTGTGCGCACGGATCGCGCCGCCCGGGGATACTGCGTGAAGCCGTTGGGTGAGCCGGAGCCGGTCAGACCTTCAGGATGCGCTCGCCGCGGCCGATGCCCGAGCCGCCGGTACGGACGGTCTCCAGGATGGCGGTGCGGTCGATTGCGTCCAGGAACGCATCGAGCTTGACGCCGTTGCCGGTCAGCTCGATGGTGTAGGTCTTCTCGGTGACATCGATGATGCGGCCGCGGAAGATGTCGGCGGTGCGCTTCATTTCCTCGCGCTCCTTGCCGACCGCGCGCACCTTGACGAGCATCAGCTCGCGTTCGATGTGCGCGCCTTCGGTCAGGTCGACCACCTTGACCACTTCGACCAGGCGGTTCAGGTGCTTGGTGATCTGCTCGATCACGTCGTCCGAACCGGTGGTGACGATGGTCATGCGCGACAGCGAGGAGTCCTCGGTCGGCGCCACGGTCAGCGTCTCGATGTTGTAGCCGCGGGCCGAGAACAGGCCCACCACGCGCGACAACGCGCCGGCTTCGTTTTCCAGCAGGACCGAAATGATGTGTCGCATTTACAGGTCCTCCGCGCCGAGCAGCATTTCGGAAATGCCCTTGCCGGCCTGGACCATCGGCCAGACGTTTTCGGTGGGATCGGTCTGGAAGTCCAGGAACACGGTACGGTCCTTCAGGCGGAACGCCTCGCGCAGCGCCGGCTCGACGTCCGAGCTCTTCTCGACGCGCATGCCGACGTGGCCATAGGCCTCGGCCAGCTTGACGAAATCAGGCAGCGCATCCATGTAGGAATGCGAGTAGCGGTTGTCGTACTCGATCTCCTGCCACTGGCGCACCATGCCCAGGTAGCCGTTGTTGAGCGAGCAGATCTTCACCGGGGTGTCGTACTGCAGGCAGGTCGACAGCTCCTGGATGCACATCTGGATCGAGCCCTCGCCGGTGATGGTGACGACTTCCTTTTCCGGAAAGGCCTTCTTGATGCCCATCGCATACGGCAGGCCCACGCCCATCGTGCCCAGGCCGCCGGAATTGATCCAGCGGCGCGGCTCGTTGAACTTGTAGAACTGCGCGGCCCACATCTGGTGCTGGCCGACGTCGGAGCAGATGAAGGCGTCGCCGTGGGTCAGTTCCCAGATCTTCTCCACCACATACTGCGGCTTGATGATCTCGGAGCTGCGGTCGTACTTCAGGCAGTCGACCGAGCGCCATTGCTCGATCTGCTCCCACCACTTGGCCAGCGCTTCGCGCTTGGGCTTGATGTCGCTGGCCTTGATCTGCGCGATCAGTTCCTGCAGCACGTCCTTGACGTTGCCGACGATGGGGATGTCGACCTTGACGCGCTTGGAAATCGACGACGGATCGATGTCGATATGGATGATCTTGCGCGCCTGCGAGGTGAAGTGCGACGGGTTGCCGATCACGCGGTCGTCGAAGCGGGCACCGATGGCGATCAGCACGTCGCAGTTCTGCATCGCCATGTTGGCTTCATACGTGCCGTGCATGCCGAGCATGCCGACGAACTGCTTGTGGGTGCCGGGGAACGCGCCCAGGCCCATCAGCGTGTTGGTCACCGGGTGGCCGGTCAGCGCCGCCAGCTGGCGCAGCTCGTCGCTGGCATTGGCCAGCACCACGCCGCCGCCGCTGTAGATATACGGGCGCTCGGCGTTCTGCAGCAGCGCCACGGCCTTGCGGATCTGGCCCGAGTGGCCCTTGTTGACCGGGTTGTACGAGCGCATGTCGATCGACTTGGGGTACTCGTACTTGCAGGCATTGCGCGAGACATCCTTGGGGATGTCCACCACCACCGGGCCCGGACGGCCGGTCGAGGCAATGAAGAACGCCTTCTTGATGGTCGCGGCGAGGTCGCGCACGTCCTTCACCAGGAAGTTGTGCTTGACGATCGGACGCGTGATACCGACGGTGTCGCACTCCTGGAAGGCGTCCTGGCCGATGGCGTGGGTCGGCACGTTGCCGGTGATCACCACCATCGGGATCGAGTCGAGGTAGGCGGTGGCAATGCCCGTGACGGCATTGGTCACGCCGGGACCCGAGGTCACCAGGGCGACGCCCACCTTGCCGGTTGCGCGCGCATAGCCATCCGCGGCATGGACCGCGGCCTGCTCGTGGCGCACCAGGATGTGCTCGAACCTGGTTTGCTTGTGGAGTTCGTCGTAGATGTACAGCACTGCGCCGCCGGGATAGCCCCAGACGTACTCGACGCCTTCTTCGGCAAGTGCGTGAACGAGAATTTCCGCCCCGATCATTTCGGGCGCGGCAGATGAATTGCTGTCGGCGTGGGAGAATTCCGCGCTGGGCATGTTCATTTCAGTCCTTTGCAATTTTCGGCAAAAAATTGTTTGGATGCTCTCTGCCGAACTTGTGGCTCGGGTTCAAGCGGTGCGCGTCTGCATGGAAGACCGCCTCATAAGCGGCCGGATGAGACAACCACTGATGTCGTGTGAACCGTCGATGATACTGCAATGCACCAGCGCGGTCTACGGTTGTTTACGCTGCCGGCACCGGCAAGTTCCCCGGATCTGCGAAAAAGTTTTCCGCGGCGCCATGTATTTCTTCCCATACAAAATGGTACAGGGCGGCCAAATTTTGCTAGCATCGCAGCACCCTGGGGCGCCGCGCGCCCTCGGCAGCACATTCACCCGAACCGGGCCTTGGCCCCGGCGCAACAAGTCCCAACCGCCTGAATGGCCACCGACCAGGAACTGTCCGCCTTTCTTGCCAGCGTCGAGCGGCGCGCCTTCAAGCAGGCCGTGTTCGCCGTCCGCGACGACGAGGCCGCGCTCGACATCGTCCAGGACGCCATGATCAAGCTGGCCGAAAAGTATGGCGACAAGAGCGCCGCGGAACTCGCGCCGCTGTTCCAGCGCATCCTGCAGAACACCATCCACGACTGGTTCCGGCGCCAGAAGGTGCGCAATACCTGGGTGTCGCTGTTTTCCAGCCTGCGCGACGACCGCGACGGCGGCGACGACAACGACCTGCTGGAGACGCTCGAGGCACAGGCGGGCTCCGAATCGTCCGAGAGCAGCGCCGACAAGGTCGAGCGCGCCCAGGTCATGCATATCATCGAGCAGGAGATCCAGCGCCTGCCGACGCGTCAACGCCAGGCGTTCCTGATGCGTTACTGGGAAGATATGGACGTTGCTGAAACCGCGGCCGTGATGGGCTGTTCCGAAGGCAGCGTCAAGACGCACTGTTCCCGTGCCACGCACACACTTGCGCAGGCCCTGCGCGCACGGGGGGTCCGACTATGAGCAGAAACGACAAAGAAATCCGCGAGCGCCGCTTTGCGCATGAGGTTCGCGCGGCACTCGACGCCGGCACCGAAGCCTTGCCGGCCGACATTTCCGAACGGCTCGCCGCCGCGCGCCGGATGGCGGTCGCCCGCAAGAAGGCCGAGGCACCCGCGCTGGTGCCGCAACTTGCCATGCCGGGCGCGCACGCGCCGCTGTTCGACGACGACGCCTCGCCGCTGCACCGCGCCGGCGCCTGGCTGCGCCGGCTGGGGCTGGTCTGGACGCTGGTCGCGCTGGGCGCCGGCCTGATGGGCATCTACCACTGGCAAGAGCAGAAGCGCATCGAGGAACTGGCCGATATCGACGCCGCCATGCTGCTCGACGACCTGCCGCCCACGGCCTACGCCGACGAGGGCTTCCACGTGTTCCTCAAGCACGGGCAGTAGCATGGCGCGCCCGCTTCCCTACCCCGACGCCCCGCGCCGCCGGCTGGCCGCCCTGCTGGCCGGCGCAGCCGCCTGCTGGGCGCTGTTTCCCGCCCCGGCGCAGGCGCAGGGCGCTTCCGCGGCGGATGCAGCCGCGGCCTCCCATGCGGCCCAGCCGGTCAGCGCCAAGCCCGCCTGGACCGACCTCAGCCCGGTCAACCAGCGCATCCTGGCACCGCTGCAGCCGCTCTGGGACACCCTGCCTGAACTGAACCGCCACAAGTGGCTGCGCATCGCCGCGCGCTATCCGAAGTATTCGCCGGCCGAACAGGCCCGGCTGCAGGCACGCATGGCGGAGTGGGTCAGGATGACGCCGCAGCAACGCCGGCTGGCGCGCGAAAACTACCAGATCACCCGCTCGCTGCCGACCGAAAAGAAGGCCGAGGCCTGGGACAAGTATCAGCAGTTGCCCGAAGAGCAGAAGAAAAAGCTGGCCGCCGCCGACCACGTGCCGCGCCGCCCCGGCGCCGTCAGCGCGCTGCCCAGCGGCAAGCGCCTGCCCAGCGACACCAGCCGCCAGCTGCGCCATGAGCATAAGGCGGGCGCAGGCCACGCTGCCCACCCGGCCAGTACGCCGGCCAGTACGCCGGCCAGCGAGGGCGCGGCGCAGCCCGCAGCCCCCGCTGCCGCAGCAGCTGCCGCGGCGTCGGCGCCTGCCGTTGCCACTCCCGCAGCGGCCGCAAGCGCAGCGCTGCCCGCGGCCGCCGTGCCCGCTGCCGCCCAGCCTGCCACCGAAGCGACGGCCGCGGCGTCCGACGCCACCGTGCGCCAGTAACTCGCAGGCCATTTGGCATAATGGCCGTTTGAGGCCGGCCGGCACACGTGGGCCAGCTTCGCCAGGCCCGCGCCGGCATCCGCATGCCGGGCGCAGGCGCCCTGTCCAGAATGCCATCGATGCCCGCTGCCACCCTCGACCCCGTACCCCCTGCCGTGTCCGCGCCGGCCGCCCCGCCGCTGCGCCGCCGTATCGCCTGCATGCTTTATGAAGGCGTGCTGCTGTTCGGCGTGCTGAGCGCCTCGACCGCCGCCTACCTGGTGCTGCGGCCGCTGCTGCAGAAGCTGGGCGTGGACGGGCCGCTGGTGATCCAGCTGTGGAGCTTCCTGGTGATGGGGCTGTATTTCACCTGGTTCTGGCAGCGCAACGGCCAGACCCTGGCGATGCAGACCTGGCGCATGCGCGTCGAAAACGCCGCGGGCGTGCCGCCGCGCTGGCCGCAGGCGGCGCTGCGCTACGTGCTGGCGTGGTTGTGGCTGCCGCCATCGGCCGCCGTCGGCCATCTGCTCGGGCTGGTCAAGGGCCCGTTCGTCGGCGTGCTGTGCGCCGGCCTGCTGGTGTGGATCCTGCTGGCCTTTCTGGACCCGCGCCGCCAGTTCTTGCACGACCGCCTGGCCGGCACGCGCCTGACCGACCTGCGCGCCAAGCCATGAGCCTGGGCGCCGCCGGCATCCGCCGCGTCGCGGTGACCGTGCAGGCGGCCGCGGCGCTGGGCATTGCGGCGGCGCTGGTACACACCGCCGCCTGGCCCTGGCCCGGCGCCCTCGCCGCCGGCGCCGGGCTGATCGTGGGCGGCTTCGCCTCCGGCATTGCCATCGCCTTCGCGCTGAGCGGGCGCGGCCTGTGGGTGGAACGCGGCGATCATCCGCCCGCGCCACCGGCCGAGCTTGCCGCCACCCGCCGGCCGCTGCGGCTGGCGCAGGCATTGCGCTGCTACGGGGCGGAATGCCTGGCGGTACTGCGCATGTTCGACTGGCTGCAACCCTTCCGCGCCCGGGCACCGTTCGCGCCGGCCAGCAATGCCCGGCCCGGCCGCGATGCCCCGCCGGTGCTGCTGGTCCATGGCTACGCCTGCGGCCAGGCGATCTGGCTCGACATGCAGCCGGCCCTGGCCGCGGCCGGCTACCGCTGCCAGGGGATCGACCTGGAACCCGTGTTCGGCGACATCGACGACTACGCGCGCGCGCTGCTGGCGGCGATGCGCCGCCTCCGTGCCGAAAGCGGACGCGCGCCGCTGCTGCTCTGCCACAGCATGGGCGGGCTGGCCGCGCGCGCCGCGCTGCGGCTGGCCGGCGACGAAGACGTCTGCGCCGGCATCGTGACGCTGGGCAGCCCGCACCATGGCAGCGCGCTGGCGCGCTTTGGCGGCGGCCAAAATGCGCGCCAGATGCGTTGCGGCAGCCCCTGGCTGCGCGCGCTGGCGGCCGCCGAAACGCCGCGGCTGCGCGCCCGCATGATCTCGATCTTCAGCTGGCACGATTCGATTGCCGGGCCGCCCTGCACCGGGTGGCTCGACGGCGCCGGCCATATCCCGCTGTCCGGCATCGGCCATGTGTCGCTGCTGCGCCATCCCGCCGCGGTGCGTGCCGTGCTCGACGCCCTGGCCGAGCTGTCCGCGCGCGGCCGCTGAGCCGGTCGCGGCGGCGCCTGTCCCGCGGCCGCAACGATTCATATGACAGTCACGTTTTCGTCACGGTCGCGTCACCGTGGGCTGGCTGAATGCAGCCATCGCCGCAACCGGGACTGGCATGGTGCAAGCAATCCGATCTGCCCGCGGGTATCTGTCGAAAGCCTCGCAACTGGCGCCGTGGCGCCGCAGCGCTGACAGCGGCCCCGCCGCGCCGGTGACCGCCTTCATGGCGCCGGCGCTCGATGGCGCCGCGCTGGCGCCGCCGCGCGAGGCGCAGGAAACCTATCCGCCCGAGCCGCATCCGATCCAGCGCTACCGCGCGATCTGGCTGTCGGACATCCACCTCGGAACGCCCGGCTGCCAGGCCGATTACCTGCTCGATTTCCTCAAGCACAACGAATCCGACCAGCTCTACCTGGTCGGCGACATCATCGACGGCTGGCAGCTGCGCCGCGGCTGGTACTGGCCGCAGAGCCACAACGACGTGGTGCAGAAGCTGCTGCGCAAGGCGCGCAAGGGCACCGAGGTGATCTATGTGCCCGGCAACCACGACGAAGCCGCGCGCCAGTTCGACGGCATGGCCTTCGGCGACATCACCGTGCGCGAGGAGGCGGTCCACGTCACCGCCACCGGGCGGCGCCTGTGGGTGGTGCATGGCGACCTGTTCGACGGCGTGGTGCAGCACGCGCGCTGGCTGGCCTACCTCGGCGATTCGCTGTACACGATGATCCTGGCGCTGAACCGGCACTTCAACAGCCTGCGTGCGCGCCTGGGTTTTCCGTACTGGTCGCTGTCGCAGTACCTGAAGCACCAGGTCAAGAACGCTGTCAACTACATCGGCGCGTTCGAGAGCGCGATGGTGGACGAGGCGCGCCGCCGCGGCTGCGACGGCGTGGTCTGCGGCCATATCCACAAGGCCGAGATCCGCGAGGTCAACGGCCAGCTCTACTGCAACGACGGCGACTGGGTCGAAAGCCTGTCGGCGCTGGTGGAAACGCTGGAAGGCGAACTGAAGATCGTCTACTGGACCACGCTGCTCGACGCCCCCGCGCCCGCCCTGCGCCGCCGGCGCCGCGCCGCCGTGGCCGGCTGAGCCGCGCCATCCGCCCGGCTCCATCCGCATTGCCCTTCCACCGCGCCCAAGGAGGCTGCATGAAGATCCTGATCGTCACCGATGCCTGGGAACCGCAGGTCAATGGCGTGGTGCGCACGCTCAAGTCCACGCGCCGCGAACTCGAGGCGATGGGCCACACGGTCGAGATGATCACGCCGCTGGAATTCCGCACGGTGCCCTGCCCGACCTACCCCGAGATCCGCCTGTCGCTGCTGCCGGGCGCGCGCGTGCGGCGGCGCATCGAGGCCTTCGGCCCCGACGCCCTGCACATCGCCACCGAAGGCCCGCTCGGGCTGGCCGCGCGCAGCCATGCGCTGCGCCGCAAGCTGCCCTTCACCACGGCCTACCACACCCGCTTCCCGGAATATGTGCAGGCCCGCTTCGGCATTCCGCTGACCTGGACTTACCGCTTCCTGAGCTGGTTCCATGGCCCCGCCCAGGCGGTGATGGCGCCGACGCCGGTGGTGCTCGACGACCTGCGGCGCCACGGCATCACCAATGCCGTGCTGTGGACGCGCGGCGTCGACCTGGACGTGTTCACGCCGCAGCGCGCCAATGTGCTCAACACCGCCCACCCGATCTTCCTGTACGTGGGCCGGGTGGCGGTGGAGAAGAACGTCGAGGCGTTCCTGGCGCTGGACCTGCCCGGCTCCAAATGGGTGGTCGGCGACGGCCCGGCGCTGGCGGCGCTGCGCGCGCGCTACCCCGGCGCCAACTACCTGGGCGTGCTGAGCCAGCCCGAGCTGGCGCGGGTGTATGCTTCCGCTGACGTGTTCGTGTTCCCGAGCCGCACCGATACCTTCGGGCTGGTGCTGCTGGAAGCGCTGGCCAGCGGCTTGCCGGTGGCCGCGTATCCGGTCACGGGCCCGATCGACGTGCTCGGCGACAGCCCCGCCGGCGTGATGCACGAAGACCTGCGCGAAGCCTGCCTGGAAGCGCTGCGCATCGATCGCGCCACGGCCCGGGCCCATGCCGAGCGCTTCTCGTGGCGCGCCGCGTCCGAGCAGTTCCTGGCCCACCTGCGGCCGTTCGCCGCTGCCAGGCCAGGGCGGGGCGGCACAGCGGCCTCGGCGTCCACAATGGCCACAGCGGCCACACCCAAGCCTTCCGCCCCGCAAACCCATGCCGAAACCGCATCCGGAACTGCCGTCCGACCCGCCAATGCAGAGGCCGCCGCCGGCAATGCAGAGCGCTGACTACTCCATCGATCAGAATCCGCACAAGGGCAACCGGGGCCTGGCGCGCGCCTGGCATGCGGCGATCAATTCGCTGTCGGGGCTGCGCTACGCGGTGCTGGAGGAAAGCGCGTTCCGCCAGGAGCTAACGCTGGTGGCGATCCTGACGCCGTGCGCCTTCGTGCTGCCGGTGACGGCGGTCGAGCGCATCCTGCTGCTGGGCACGCTGCTGGTGGTGCTGATCGTGGAACTGCTCAACTCCAGCGTCGAGGCCGCGATCGACCGCATCTCGCTGGAGCGGCACAGCCTGTCCAAGCGCGCCAAGGACTTCGGCAGCGCGGCGGTGATGCTGGCGCTGGTGCTGTGCGGCGGCACCTGGGCCACCATTGCCGGGCCCCATGTGGTGCGGTGGGTGCAGGCGCTGGCCGGCTGACCCCGCCGGGCACGGGAAGCCACCCGTCCGGGCGGGATGGGGCACGGCAGGCCGATTGCTTATAATCGCTACCCTGCCCCCGACTTACCGATCGCACCGATCGCCCGGACGCCCATGGAACCGAAACCGCAAACCGGCCCCCGCCGCACCAGGGACCGCATCCTCGACGTCTCGCTGCGCCTGTTCAACGAAGTCGGCGAGCCCAACGTCACCACCACCACGATCGCGGAAGCGATGGAGATCAGCCCCGGCAATCTCTACTACCACTTCCGCAACAAGGACGACATCATCAACTCGATCTTCGTGCGCTTCGAGCAGGAGATGGAGCGCCGCCTGAAGATGCCGGACGACCACAAGGCCACGCTCGACGAAAGCTGGGGCTACCTGCAGTACATGTCCGAGTTCCTGTGGAACTACCGCTTCCTGTACCGCGACATCAACGACCTGCTGGCGCGCAACCGGATGCTGGAGACCAACTTCAAGCGCATCGTCGAGCAGAAGCAGCGCTTTGCGCACGAGATCTGCCGCCAGTTCATCGAAGACGGCGAGATGGAAGCCACGCCCGAGCAGGTCGAGGCCATCTGCACCAACATGGTGGTGATCGCCACCTACTGGCTGTCGTTCCAGTTCGTGCAGCATCCGCGCCAGTACAACGATCCCGAGCAGATCCGCGGCTACCTGCACGGCTCGAGCTACCACATCTTCTCGATCCTGGCCCCGTATCTGCGCGGCCGCGCGCGGGAGGCATTCGACCAGCTGGCGCGCGACTACGCGGCCGCCAAGGCCGCCGCCGGCGCGGCAAAGGAAGCGAAGTGAAATCCGTCTGCGTGTATTGCGGGTCCAGTCCCGGCAACCGTCCCGAATACGCCGAGGGCGCGCGCCTGCTCGGCCGCACCCTGGCCGAAAGCGGCCTGTCGCTGGTGTACGGCGGCGGCAAGGTGGGCCTGATGGGCATCGTCGCCGACGCCGTGCTGGAGCACGGCGGCAGCGCCATCGGCATCATCCCGGAAGCGCTGATGCAGAAGGAAGTCGGCCACCGCGGCCTGACCGAGCTGCACGTGGTGCGCAACATGCACGAACGCAAGCAGATGATGGCCGACCGCGCCGACGCCTTTGTCGCCATGCCCGGCGGCGTGGGTACCTTCGAGGAGCTGTTCGAGACCTTCACCTGGCTGCAGCTGGGCTACCACGCCAAGCCGGTAGGCCTGCTGAACCTGGCCGGGTTCTACGACGGCATGCTGGGCTTCCTGTCGCACGCGGTGCGCGAAGGCTTCCTGAAGCAGGTGCACGCCGAGCTGCTGCACGTGGGCGACACGCCCGCCGGCCTGCTGGCGCAACTGGCGGCCGCGCCGCGCGTGCGGGTCGACAAGTGGCAGCAGGCGCGCGAGCAGACCTGAGCGCGCGCCAGACTCCGGATCGGGTTCAGAAGGAAGAGCCCGGCTGCTGCAGGAACGCCAGTTCCCCGGCCGTACTCTGCCGGCCCAGTACCGCATTGCGGTGCGGGAAGCGGCCGAAGCGCGCGATGATCACGCGGTGCTTCTCGGCCCATTCGACGACATCCACCGCCCCGCCGCTGGCCTCGCGCAGCTGCGTCATCAGGCGCACCGCCTCATGCTGGTCTTCCAGCGACTCCGAATGCTCGAACGGCATGTAGCAGAACATGCGGTGGTAGTCGGTCGGCAGCGCGCGGTCCATGCCGGCGGCGACGATGCGCCGGGCCAGCGCCAGCGCCTGCGCATCGGTGCCGAAGCTGCGCGCATCGTTGCGGAACATGTTGCGCGGGAACTGGTCCAGCAGCACCACGCGCGCGCAGGCGCCCTCGGGCGTGGCCGACCAGTGGTCCGGCGCGCCGTCATGCGCGGCCTGCCAGTCGGGCAGGAAGCTGGCGCGCAATTGCGCGTCGAACGCGTCCGACTTGGTGAACCATTGCGGCCGCGCGGTATTCCAGGCGGCCGAGCCGGGCTGGTCGAACCAGAAATCCAGCACACGCCGGGCGTCTTCAGGCAGTTGGAGGGTCATGGGGCGGGAAGCCTGTTGCGGTAGGAAAAGAAACGCGGCGCCTCAGCGCGCCACGTTGCGCATCCAGTCGGCGGTCTGGAAGAAGGCCTGCATCAGCCGCAGCTGCAGGTCCTCGGGCAGGCCGATGTCCTGCATCGCCAGCGCCATGCAGCGCATCCACTGGTCGCGCTCGCTGACGCCGATCTCGAACGGCATATGCCGCGCGCGCAGGCGCGGATGGCCGAAGCGCTCGATAAAGTGGTTGGGGCCGCCCAGCCAGCCGCACAGGAACCAGAACAGCTTGTCGCGCGAGCCCTCGAGCGACGGCGGGTGCAGCGCGCGCAGCCCGGCGAACTGCGGCTCCAGGTCCATCAGGTCGTAGAAGCGGTCGACCAGTTCGCGCACGCGCGCCTCGCCGCCCACCAGTTCAAAGGCAGTGGCCTCGGCATTGCCGGGCTTGTCATCGGATTCAGTACTCATCACACACTCGGTCTGCGGCGGCGCCGGCACGCGGGCTCAGGCATCGCGCAAGGTCGCCAGCGCGGGCTGGCGCAGCACTTCGCGCAGGCCCAGCCAGCCGCCGGCAAAAGCGCACAGCATGCCAGAAACCACGCCGACCGGCACGATCCAGGCATTGAAGCGGTACGGGAAATCGAACACGAACTGCGACAGCCCCCAGCCCACCGCGATCGCGCCCAGGCTGGCCAGCAGGCCGGCGAGCCCGCCCACCACCAGGAATTCGGCATACTGCGTCTGCCGCACCAGCGCCGCCGAAGCGCCCAGCGCCTTGAGCAGGCCCGCGTCGCGCATGCGCTCGTCGCGCGCGCCGGACAAGGCCGCGTACAGCACCGTCACCCCGGCGGCCAGCGTGAACACGAACAGAAACTCCACCGCCGCGATCACCTGGTCGAGGATGTCCTGGATCTGGCGCAGGATCATGTCGGTGTTGACCACGGTGATGTTGGGAAAGGCGGCGATCAGCCGGTTGCCCAGCGCGGCGCTGGCGGCCGGCAAGTGGAACGAGGTGATGTAGGTCTCGGGCATGCCCTGCATCGCCCGCGGCGGCAGGATCACGAAGAAATTGACGCGCATCGAGCCCCAGTCGAGCTTGCGCAGCGAAGTCACGCGTGCCTGCACGGGCTGGCCGGCGACATCGAAGCGCAGCGTGTCGCCGAGACGGATGCCCAGGGTCTTGGCGATGCCCTCTTCCACCGACGCGCCCGCCTCGGCGCCGTCGGAACCGTTCGACCAGCGCCCGGCGATGACGCGGTTGCCCTCCGGCAGCGCATCGGTATAGGACAGGTTGAACTCGCGCTCGACCAGGTTGCGCGCGCGCCCGTCCTCGAAGCTGTCGCCGCGGATGGCGCGCGCGCCGATATGGGTCAGGCGCCCGCGCACCATCGGGTAAAGCAGGTCGGTGATGCCGGCGCCGGCCAGCATCTGGCGCAGCGGCTCGCGCTGGTCTGGCTGGATATTGATGATGAAGCGGTTGGGCGCGTCCGCCGGCGTGGCGTTGCGCCAGGAATCGACCAGGTCGTTGCGGGTCATGCCGAGCAGCAGCAGCGCCATCAGCCCCACCGCCAGCGCCACGGTCTGCAGCACCGTGACCGCGCGGCGGCGCTCCAGCACCGCCAGCGCGAAGCGCCACCCCATCGCCGCGCGCCCGCGCAGGCGTCCGCGCAGCAGCCGCGACAGCAATGTCAGCAGGCCCAGCGCCAGCACGCCGAACACCACCCCCGCGGCGACAAAGCCGCCGGCAGTGGTCAGCCCCAGCCGCAGGTCGCGCGCCGCCACCAGCAGCAGCGCGACAAAGGCGCCCAGGCCCAGCGCGTAGGCCACCCAGGCCGACACCGGCGGCAGCCCGATATCGCGCCGCAGTACCCGCAGCGGCGCGACCCGTGTCAGCGCCAGCAGCGGTGGCAGCGCAAACCCGGTCAGCAGCACCAGGCCCGCCAGCACGCCCACCAGCGCCGGCAGCAGCGACGGCTGCGGCAGCGACACCTTGAGCAGCCCGCCCAGCGACAGCAGCAGGCCGTAGTGGGCCAGGTAACCGAGCAGCACCCCGGCCAGCGCGCCGGCCGCGCCGACCAGCAGGAATTCCAGGCCGAACGCCCGCAGGATCTGCCCGCGCGACAGCCCCAGGCACTTGTAGACCGCGCAGGCATCGGTGTGGCGCTGCATGTAGCGGCGCGCCGACATCGCGATCGCCACCGCCGCGATCATCGACGACAGCACCGCCACCAGCGACAGGAAGCGCTCGGCGCGGTCCAGCGTGGCGCGCATCTGCGGCTGCCCGGATTCGAGCGACTCGACCCGCGTATTGCGCAGCCGGCGGCGTTCGATCTCGTCCTGCGCCCATTTCTGGAAGGCCGCGCCGGCGGCATCGGGGCCGGCCACCAGCAGCCGGTAAGTGACGCGGCTGCCCCAGCCGATCAGGCCGGTGCTGTCCAGGTCCGACAACGGCATCAGCACGCGCGGCGCGAAGTTCATGAAGCCGGTGCCGCGATCGAGCTCCTGCGTGATGATGCGGTCGATGCGGAAGCTGCGGCTGCCCAGCCGCAGGCTGTCGCCCACCGCCACGCCGAGCGCACCCAGCAGCGCCTCGTCGACCCATACCGTGCCCGGCGCGGGAATGCCGTCCGCAGGCGCGTCCGGCGCCCCCGGCGTGCCGGTCACCCTGAGCCGGCCGCGCAGCGGATAGCCGTCGGTCACCGCCTTGAGCGCGGCCAGCTGGCTGGGCGGCTCGGCGCCGGCCTGCCCCTTGCCCTCGGCGGTGGCCATGCTCGGGAACGTCACGGTCTGCGCCACCGCCAGCCCGGCGGCGCGGGCGCGCTGCGTGAACGCGGCATCGAACGGCTGGTCCGCCACCAGCAGCACATCGGATGCAATCATCTGGCGCGCGTCGCGCTCCAGGCCCAGCCGCATGCGGTCGGCCATGAAGCCGACGCTGGTCAGCGCGGCCACGGCCAGCACCAGCGCAAACAGCAGCAGGTAGAGCTCGCCCGCCAGCCAGTCGCGCCGGGCCATGCGCAGCGCCTGGCGCCAGGCGGAAAATCTGCCGGTGGCAGGGTGCGGTCCGGCGGGTTGGGCGGCGGTCGCAGGGACGTCGAGGGCGGACTCGGAGGGCATCGGGTGGTTGGTTCTTGGTTGCTGGCGCCGGTGCGCCTCGGGTCGGTCAGTCAATGCAAAAAAAGCGGGCGGGAGGCGACGCTAGCGTGGTACGTCATGCCGGGTCCCGCCGCGCAGGCTGGCATGCAGGCGGCGCACCCCGCGCCACAACTTCGGCAGCAGCCACACCGAGCCCAGCAGGAACACCGCCAGCAGCACCAGGAACAGTACCGGCACGAAGAACGCCAGCAGCAGGCTGCCGGTGGCGGTCAGGTCCTCGGTGAATGAGGCCGTCCAGTTGGAAAACGGTTCCGGCGACACGTTGATCAGCGCACGCGTACCCGCCTTGACCGCATGCGCGGTGCCGGCCAGCGTGCCGCCGATCAGGCCCGCGGCCACCACCCACTGGGGATCCAGCTGGCCGAACGCGGCAGCCGCCAGGATCGCCCCGGCCGGAATGCGGATGAAGGTGTGGATGCCGTCCCAGACTGAATCGAAGGCCGGCACCTTGTCCGCCACGAACTCGGCCACCGCCAGCAGCGCGGCCACGCCGATCACCCACCAGGATTCCAGCGGCTGCAGCCCGGGCGGCAGTTCCAGCCAGCCCAGCCGCGCCAGCACCCCGGCGGCGAGCACGGCCAGATAGAGGCGAAATCCGCTGGCCCAGGACATGCCCGCGGCCAGCGCGGCGGTTTCCAGCATGGCGCTCCTTGCAAGGGTCCGGCGCGGGCCGGTGCGGAGATCGGCGCGCCCTGGCAGGGAGTGTAATACGGACCCGCGCGCGCTGCGCCCGGCCGCGTGCGGTCGGGGCAAGCCAGGCCCTCAGCTGTCTTCCTTGCCGTCCACTCCGAACCAGGGCAACGCCTCTTGCGGCGTCAGGATGCCGGCCGGCTCGGCCATGGTGTAGCCGGGCAGCGCCTCGATGCGCCGGGCAAATGCGGGATCGGCCAGCAAAGCCAGCAGCCCGGCCATCCACCCGGCGGTCTGGTCGTTCTTGCGCAGCGCCAGGTAGTAGGCCTCGCGCGTGAGCGGCACGAACGCCAGCCCATGGGCCTCGGCGTTCATGCGCAGCCCGAACCCGGCCTGGGCCCGGCCGCCATGCACGGCTTCCGCCACTTTTTCGTTGCTGAACTCGGTTTCGTCGTAGCCTGCGATCTGGTCCGGATACAAGCCCTCGGCGGCCAGCAGCTGGTCGAACAGCATGCGCGTGCCCGAACTGCGCTGCCGGTTGACGAAGCGCGCCTGGCTGCGCGCCAGGCCGCGCAGGTCGTGCACCTCGCGCGCCAGCTCCGGCGCCAGGATCAGCCCCTGCTCGCGCCACGCCAGCCGCAGCAGCCGCACCGCGCCCGGCCGCAGCCACTTGCGCAAGGTCACATGCGCGACCGAGCCCGCGGTCTGCACCGGCGAGACATAGAACCCGGCCAGCTCCGACTGGCGCTCCTGCAGGCAGATCAGCCCCTCGACGCTGCCGCAGAACACCGTGTCCAGCTGCAGCGGGCTCCTGGCCGCGCCCAGCGCGGCGGCCAGCACCTCCACCGCCGGATCATGGCTGCCGGTGAAATGCACGCACGACTGCGGCTGCTGGGCATCGTCCAGGTCCGCGATGAACTCGGCCATGGCCCGCTGCACCGCCGGTTCGATCGACTCGCGCAGGCGCAGCTCGGCGCGCAGCAGGCGCTCGCCGAAGCGTGTCAGCGAGGCGCCGCGCCCGCGCTCCATATCCAGCATGCTGCGCCCGAGCATCTCTTCCCACGAGCGCATCACGCCCCAGGCGTGGCGGTACGACAGCCCGATCTCGCGCGCGGCGCGGTGCAGCGATCCGGTTTCGCGCACGGCCTTGAGCAGCTGGAACACCTTGGCATTGGCGCGCGGATTGTCGTCGGGGGCCACCACCGGAAACAGGTCGAAGCGGAAGGTCATAGGTTCTCCGCTACATATTTACTTGCCGATCTCGGCTGCACCACAATGAATACCCCATTCTTATGTTGTTTTGCCGCATTCTCACTGAGATCCCATGGCAAAATCAATTATGTCGACAAAAACATAATATCGAGGAGATCCGATATGTCCCGCCGCGCCCAGGCCTTGCGCCGCCTCGCCGGATCGCTACTCAGCATCGCCCTGCTGCCGGCGGCGCATGCCGGCGCGATCAGGCTGGCCACCACCACCAGCACCGAGAACTCGGGCCTGCTCAAGCACCTGCTGCCGCGTTTCGAAAAAAGCTCGGGCGTCACCGTGAAGGTGATCGCGGTGGGCTCGGGCAAGGCCATGAAGATGGGCGAGATGGGCGACGTCGACGTGCTGCTGGTGCACGCGCGCAAGCTCGAAGACGCCTTCGTCGCCGCCGGCTACGGCGTGAACCGGCGCGACGTGATGTACAACGATTTCATCGTGGTCGGGCCCGCCAGCGACCCGGCTGGCATTAAAGGCGGCAAGGATGTGCTGGCGGGCTTGCGCAAGCTGGCTGCCAGCGGCAGCAAGTTCATCTCGCGCGGCGACAATTCCGGCACCGACGTGATGGAGCGGGATTACTGGAAGCAACTCGGCATCCAGCCCAAGGGCCAGCCGTGGTACATCAACGCCGGCTTGGGCATGGGCGAAGTGCTGACCATGGCGGCGCAGATGCCCGCCTATACCTTGTCGGACCGCGCCACCTACGGCGCCTACCGGGCGAAAACCGGCCTGGCGATCGCCATCGAAGGCGACCCGAAGATGTTCAATCCGTACGGCATCATCGCGGTCAACCCGGCCAGGCATCCGGGCATCAACTACAAGGATGCAATGAAGCTGGTCGAGTGGATCACGTCGCGGGAAGGACAGGACGCGATTGCGGGGTTCAAGGTGGGAGGGGAGCAGCTGTTTTTTCCCACCTCTCACTCCAAGTAGCCCGGCCGCGTCCGTGCCGCCTTAGCCCGCCTTAGCCCGCCTCCGCCTCCAGCCGCGGCAACTGCGGCAGATCCGCTGCCACCTCCGCAATCATGCGCCGGATCCACATCACGTCCGGCGCGGCATGGCAGCGTTCGTGCCACAGCTGGTAGAAGCGCATGCGCGGGAACGACACCGGCGACGGCACCATGCGGATCGGCAGGTATTGCGCGTAGTGCGCGGCAAATTGCCGGCCGGTGGTGAAGACCATGTCGGTCTTCATCAGCACATACGGCACCAGTCCGAAATACGGCAGCGTGACCTGGATATTGCGCTTGTAGCCCTGCTCGGCAAGCGCCTGGTCGATCATGCTGCGCTGCATCGATGCATAGGGCGCGGGCGCCAGGTGCGGCATTTCCAGGTAATGCTTGAGCGTCAGGCCCTTGCGCGCCAGCGGGTGCTGGGCGCCCAGCATGCACACCACCTCGTCGTCGAACAGCGGCGAGATATGCAGGTGCTCGGGCGGCGACAGCCAGTTGCCGACCACGATATCGAGCTGCCCTTGCTCGAGGTCGTCGAGGAAGTCCGACGACGACGTCATCGGATGCACGAACAGCTTGGCGCCCGGCGCCAGCCGGCGCACGCGCTCGACGATATTGGGCAGGAAGAAGGCGTCCAGGTAGTCGGGGGCGCCGAGGTGGAAGGTGCGCGTGGTGGTGGCCGGGTCGAACTGCTGCGGCGGGCGCGCGATGCGGTCCATCGCCGCCAGGCTCTGCTCGGCCAGCGCCAGCAGTTCGCGGCCGCGCTCGGTGGGCACCATGCCGTTTTTGCCCCGCACCAAAATGGCGTCGCCGGTGATCTCGCGCAGGCGCTTCAGGGTATTGCTGATGGCGGGCTGCGACTGGCCCAGACGCACGGCGGTGCGGGTCACGCTCTGCTCGGTGAGCAGGGTATGGAGCACCCGCAGCAAATAGGTATCGAGATGGTCGCGTCCGTGCATGGCGATGGCGGCCCTCCGGCGGGGCCGGATGGGTGGCGTGGGGGATGGGAACGGCGCATAGTGTATGACAGGCACCCCACAATCGGTCAAATCACCCTCCCCCGAGGGGCGCCGCCCGGTGCGGCGGCGCATGTCCGCGGTGCCCGCTGATGGGGCATATCACCTGGGCCGAATATTGCTGGAAAGGCCTGGGTGCTATGTTTCCGCCATCACCAAGAGAGAGAAGACCATGGAGACGCAAACCATCCGCTTTTTCCATCGCGGCCAGGTCAAGGAAGTATCCGACGCCCCCATTACCCGCACCGTGCTGCAGTACCTGCGTGAAGACGCACGCTGCACCGGCACCAAGGAAGGCTGCGCCGAAGGCGACTGCGGCGCCTGCACCGTCGTCATCGGCGAGCTGCAGGACGGCGGCGACGTCGAATTCAAGGCAGTCAACGCCTGCATCCAGTTCCTGCCCACGCTCGACGGCAAGGCCCTGATCACGGTCGAGGACCTGCGCCAGGCCGACGGCAACCTGCACCCCGTGCAGGAAGCCATGGTCGAGTGCCACGGCTCGCAGTGCGGCTTCTGCACCCCCGGCTTCGTGATGTCGCTGTGGGCGCTGTACCAGCAGCACACGCCGGGCGGCGAGGCGCCCTCGCGCCAGACCATCTGCGATGCGCTCACCGGCAACCTGTGCCGCTGCACCGGCTACCGCCCGATCATCGACGCCGGCGAACGCATGATGGCCCTGCCCGCCCCCAGCGCGGACAAGCTCAACCCGCGCCAGATCGCCGACACGCTGCGCAACCTGAAGCGCGGCAAAACCTTCCGCTACCGCGCGCAGGGCCAGGAATTCTTCGCCCCGCGCACCGCGGCCGAGTTCGGCGCGATCAAGGCGGCACAGCCCGAGATCCGCATCCTGGCCGGCAGCACCGACGTGGGCCTGTGGGTCACCAAGCAGTTCCGCGAGCTGGGCAACCTGCTCTACGTCGGCCAGGTGGAAGACCTGAACCAGATCGAACAACGCGACGGCATGATCGAGATCGGCGCCGCGGTCACGCTGGAAAAGGCCTACGCCGCGCTCAACGCCGCGCATCCGGAGCTGGAAGAACTGTGGAAGCGCTTTGCCTCGCTGCCGATCCGCAATGCCGGCACGCTGGGCGGCAATATCGCCAACGGCTCGCCCATCGGCGATTCGATGCCGGCGCTGATCGCGCTGGGCACGGAGGTGGTGCTGCAGCACGGCGAGACGCGCCGCACGCTGCCGCTGGAAGACCTGTACCTGGCGTACCAGAAGACGGCGATGCAGCCTGGTGAATTCGTCGCCGCGCTGCGCGTGCCGGTGGCCGGCCCGCAGCACTTCCGCACCTACAAGCTGTCCAAACGCTTTGACGAGGATATTTCCGCGGTGTGCGCCGCCTTCGGCATCACCGTGCAGGACGGCATCGTCACGCAGGCCCGCGTCGCCTTCGGCGGCATGGCCGCGACGCCCAAGCGCGCCGCCGCCACCGAGGCGGCGCTGACCGGCCAGCCGTGGAACGAAGCCACCGCGCGCGCCGGCATGGCCGCGCTGGCCCAGGACTACACGCCGCTCACCGACATGCGCGCGACCGCGTCGTACCGCAGCCGCGGCGCCGCCAACCTGCTGTACCGGTTCTGGCTGGAAACCAATGCCGACGCGCTGCCCGCCGCAGCCGTCAATGTCCGCGCCCCCGGCGCCGGCATCAACGCAACCGCCACGGCCTGAGCCGGAGAACAAGGAACGAAATCGGCATGAACAAGCAAACCGAACCCTTCCTGCTCGACGCCGCCGCCGAACAGGTTCCGCAGGTCGGCATCTCGCGCCCGCACGAATCCGCCCACCTGCACGTGGCCGGCACCGCCACCTACACCGACGACATCCCCGAGCTGGCCGGCACGCTGCACGCCGCGCTCGGCATGAGCGCCCGCGCGCACGCGCGCATCCGCTCCATCTCGCTCGACAAGGTACGCGCCGCGCCGGGGGTGGTCGACGTGCTGACGGTGGACGACATCCCCGGCACCAATGACTGCGGCCCGATCATCCATGACGACCCGATCCTGGCGCGCGACGTGGTGCAGTTCGTCGGCCAGCCGGTCTTTATCGTCGTGGCGACCTCGCATGACGCCGCCCGCCGCGCCGCCCGCCTCGGCGTGATCGACTATGAAGACCTGCCGCCGGTGCTGTCGCCGCAGGCCGCGCACGAGGCCGGCAGCTATGTGCTGCCGCCGATGCACCTGACGCGCGGCGAGCCCGCCGCGCGCATTGCCGGCGCGACCCACCAGGACAGCGGCACGATCCACCTGGGCGGCCAGGAGCAGTTCTACCTCGAAGGCCAGATCTCGTACGCCGCGCCGCGCGAGAATGACGGCATGCACGTGTGGTGCTCGACCCAGCACCCGACCGAAATGCAGCACGCGGTCGCGCACATGCTGGGCTGGCATGCGCACCAGGTGCTGGTCGAATGCCGCCGCATGGGCGGCGGCTTCGGCGGCAAGGAATCGCAGTCGGCGCTGTTTGCCTGCTGCGCCGCGCTGGCGGCGTGGAAGCTGATGTGCCCGGTCAAGCTGCGCCCGGACCGCGACGACGACATGATGATCACCGGCAAGCGCCATGACTTCGTGTTCGACTACAGCGTCGGCCATGACGACGAAGGCCATATCGAAGGCGTGAAGGTGCAGATGGTGTCGCGCGCCGGCTTCTCGGCCGACCTGTCGGGCCCGGTGATGACCCGCGCCATCTGCCACTTCGACAACGCCTACTGGCTGCCGAACGTGCAGATCGACGGCTACTGCGGCAAGACCAACACGCAGAGCAATACCGCTTTCCGCGGCTTCGGCGGCCCGCAGGGCGCGTTCGCGGTCGAGTACATCCTCGACAACATCGCCCGCACGGTCGGCAAGGATTCGCTCGACGTGCGCCGCGCCAACTTCTACGGCAAGTGCGAGAACAACGTCACCCCCTACGGCCAGACCGTCGAAGACAACGTCATCCACGAGCTGATCGACGAGCTGGTGGCCAGCAGCGAATACCGCGCCCGCCGCGAGGCCACGCGCGCGTTCAATGCCACCAGCCCGGTGCTGAAGAAGGGCATCGCCATCACCCCGGTGAAGTTCGGCATCTCGTTCAACGTGGCCCACTTCAACCAGGCCGGCGCGCTGGTGCACGTCTACAACGACGGCTCGGTGCTGGTGAACCATGGCGGCACCGAAATGGGCCAGGGCCTGAACACCAAGGTGGCGATGGTGGTGGCGCACGAGCTCGGCATCCGCATGGAACGCGTGCGCGTGACCGCGACCGATACCAGCAAGGTGGCCAACACCTCGGCCACCGCGGCCTCGACCGGCGCCGACCTGAACGGCAAGGCGGCGCAGGACGCCGCCCGCCAGATCCGCGAGCGCCTGGCCGCGTTTGCCGCGCGCAAGGCCGGCGTGGAACCGTCGGAAGTGCGCTTCAACGATGACCTGGTCAGCGCCGGCGAACTGCGCCTGTCGTTCGGCGAGCTGGCGCGCGAAGCCTACGTGGCGCGCGTGCAGCTGTGGTCCGACGGCTTCTACACCACGCCCAAGCTGCACTGGGACCAGAAGACGCTGCAGGGCCGCCCGTTCTACTACTTCGCCTACGGCGCCGCGTGCTCCGAGGTGCTGGTCGACACCCTCACCGGCGAATGGAAGCTGCTGCGCGCCGACGCGCTGCACGACGCCGGCCGCTCGCTGAACCCGGCGATCGATATCGGCCAGGTCGAAGGCGCATTCATCCAGGGCATGGGCTGGCTGACCACTGAAGAACTGTGGTGGAACAAGGACGGCAAGCTGATGACGCACGCGCCGTCGACGTACAAGATCCCGACGGTCAATGACTGCCCGGAAGCCTTCAACGTGCGCCTGTTCCAGAACCGCAATGTCGAGGACAGCATCCACCGCTCCAAGGCCGTCGGCGAGCCGCCGCTGCTGCTGCCGTTCTCGGTGTTCTTCGCGATCCGCGACGCCGTGGCCGCGCTGGGCGACTACCGCATCAACCCGCCGCTGAAGGCCCCGGCCACCAGCGAGGCCATCCTCGACGCCGTCGAGGCCGTGCGCGCGGCGGCGGCGCAAGGGGCTGCGCAGGCAGCCTGAACGGTGGCAAGGAAGCGCGCGCCTGCGGGCGCCCCGGACTTTCCCCCCTCGACTGCGTTGACAGGCGAGGGGCCGGTGGCAGAAGCAGGTGCGCGCCACCACCGGCACCACCATTAGCGCCACAGCAACACCAGTCAACCCCCGCATCTCCCGAGGCCCCGACCATGCAGGACGCACCGCTCAAACCCTTCCGCTTCGCCGACGCCGCCCGCATGGTGCGCGCCGGCGTGCCGGTGGCGATGGTCACCATCGTCGAGGTCAAGGGCTCGGCGCCGCGCGAGGCCGGCATCCGCATGCTGGTCAGCGCCGACGACCTGGTCGGCACCATCGGCGGTGGTCACCTGGAGTGGCGCGGCATGGATATCGCCCGCGAGATGCTGGTGCGCGGCGAGCCACGCCGGATCGAGCGCATTCCCCTGGGTCCGGCGCTGGGACAGTGCTGTGGCGGCGTGGTGCAGCTGGCGTTCGAGGTGCTTGGCGAAGCCGACCTGGCGTGGCTGGATGCCGTGGAGCGGAAGTTCGCGGCCCACTGCTCGCTGCAGCGGCACGTTCCAGCGCACGGCGCGGTCACGTTTGCCGACAGCCGCGCCGTGCTCCCCGGCGTGGACCTGCAGCCCGACGGCAGCTGGACCGACACGCTGGTGCCCGACACCATGCATGTGGTGCTGTTCGGCGCCGGCCATGTCGGCCATGCGCTGGTCAAGGTGCTGGCCACGCTGCCGTGCCGCGTGCACTGGGTCGACGAGCGCGACACGCTGTTCCCCGGCGGCCTGCCCGACAATGTCGAGGCCGAGGCCAGCGACACGCCCGAGGCCGTGGTCGCGCAGGCGCCGGCGGGCAGCTACTTCCTGGTGATGACGCACAGCCATGCGCTCGACCAGACCCTGTGCGAGGAAATCCTCAAGCGCACCGATTTCGCCTACTTCGGCCTGATCGGCTCCAAGACCAAGCGCGCGCGCTTTGAACACCGCATGGCCGAGCACGGCATCGACCCGGCCCGGTTTGCGGAAATGACATGCCCCATGGGGGTTCCCGGGATCACCGACAAGGCTCCGGCTATGATTGCGGTTGCCATCGTCGCCCAGCTGCTCCAGGTCCGCGAACAGCGCCTTGCCGCGCTGCGTGCGGGCCGCACGGAGGCGGTGCATCCCTGAACCCGTGCCGCCGGCATTGCCGGCCGGCACAGAAAAGCCCAGAAACGAGGCCCCCATGACCATCGATGCCGCGCTCGCGGAACAGATCCGCCGCACCCCCAAGGCCGAACTGCATGTGCATATCGAAGGCACGCTCGAGCCGGAACTGATCTTCCGGCTGGCGCAGCGCAACCAGGTGGCGCTGCCCTACCCCAGCGTCGACGCGCTGCGCGCCGCCTACGCCTTCACCGACCTGCAGTCGTTCCTGGACATCTACTACGCCGGCGCCAGCGTGCTGCTGACCGAGGAAGATTTCTTCGACATGACCATGGACTACGTCAAGCGCGCCGTCGCCGACAACGTCCGCCACGCCGAGATCTTCTTCGATCCGCAGACCCACACCGCGCGCGGCGTGCCGATCGGCGTGGTGATCGACGGCATTGCCGATGCGCTGGCCCAGGCCCGCACCGAGTACGACTTCTCGAGCAGCCTGATCCTGTGCTTCCTGCGCCATCTGTCGGAGGAAGACGCGTTCGCCACGCTGGAAGCGGCGCTGCCCTACCGCGACCGCTTCGTCGGCGTCGGGCTCGATTCGTCGGAAAAAGGCAACCCGCCCGAGAAATTCGCGCGCGTGTTCGCCCGGGCGCGCGAGCTCGGCCTGCACCTGGTGGCCCACGCGGGCGAGGAAGGCCCGGCGCAGTATGTGACCGATGCGCTCGACCTCCTGAAGGCCGAGCGCATCGACCACGGCGTGCGCGCCATCGACGATCCCGCGCTGGTCGAGCGCCTGGCGCGCGAGCGCGTGGCGCTGACGGTGTGCCCGCTGTCGAACGTCAAGCTCAAGGTCTACCCCGACCTGCGCGACCACCCGCTCAAGCGCATGCTCGATGCGGGCGTGGCGATCACCCTGCATTCGGACGACCCGGCCTACTTCGGCGGTTATATGAATGCGAACTGGGAAGCCACCTTCGACGCGCTGCCGCTGGACGCGGCCGACGCGCACAAGCTCGCCCGCAACAGTTTTGAAGCGGCCTTCCTGCCTGCCATGCAGAAGGCCGAGTTCCTGGCGGAAGTCGACCACTTCTGGTCCGCCCCGCCCAAGTCCCCGCCCGCGACGGCCCCCGCGGCCTGAGCACGGCGCACGCCAATAACCCGGCCTGCTGCTCGCACCACGCGGTGCCGCGCGGGCCGGCCACGAGAGACAAACCATGACGACCCACCCCACCACTGACTCCCGTACCCGTGCCATTCGCGGCCGCGTGCTGCATTTCCTGCGCGACCCGCAATTCCATGAGGACGCGTATCAGTATTGGGACGACGGGGTGCTGATCGTCACCGACGGGCGCATCGCCGCCGCCGGCGACTACGCGCAGCTGGCGGCGCGCATCCCGGCCGGCGCCGAGGTCGTCGACCACCGCGGCAAGCTGATCGTGCCCGGCTTTATCGACACCCACGTGCACTTCCCGCAGACCGATATGATCGCGTCGCCGTCGCCGGGCCTGCTGCACTGGCTCGACACCTACACCTTCCCCGAAGAGCGCCGCTTCGCCGATCCCGACTACGCGCGCGGCGTGGCCGGCTTCTTCACCGAGGAACTGCTGCGCAACGGCACCACCAGCGCGGTGGTCTGGAGCACGGTGCACAAGGCCTCGGCCGACGCGCTCTTCGCCGAAAGCGAGGCGCGCAACCTGCGCATGGTCACCGGCAAGGTGATGATGGACCGCAACTGTCCCGAATTCCTGCGCGACACCGCCGAAAGCGGCGCCCGGGATTCGGCCGACCTGCTGTCGCGCTGGCATAACAAGGGACGCCTGTCGTACGCGATCACGCCGCGCTTCGCCCCGACCTCGACCGAGGCGCAGCTGGCCGCCTGCGGCGAGCTGGCGCGCGCCTATCCGGACGCCTTTATCCAGACCCACGTGGCGGAGAACCGCGACGAGGTCAAATGGGTGGCCGAGCTGTTCCCGGACGCGCGCAGCTACCTCGACGTCTACGACCGCTACGGCCTGCTGCGCCCGGGCGCAATGTACGGCCACGCCATCTACCTGGACCAGGACGACCGCCGCCGGCTGGCCGACAGCGGCGCCGCGGTGGCGCACTGCCCGACTTCCAACCTGTTCCTGGGCAGCGGCTTCTATGACTTCCACCAGTCCGATGCCAACCGCCTGAACGTGACGCTGGCCACCGACGTGGGCGGCGGCACCTCGTTCTCGATGTTGCGCACCATGAACGCCGCACACAAGGTGGCGCGCATGGGCGGCTACTACCTGACCGCGCTGCGCATGTTCTACCTGGCTACCCGCGCCGCGGCGGAGGCGCTGGGCTGGACCGGCCGCGTCGGCAGCTTCAGCGAAGGCTGCGAGGCCGACTTCATCGTGCTCGATCCGAAGGCCACGCCGCTGATCGCACGTCGCAGCAACCGCTCGGAAACGCTGGAAGAAGAGCTGTTCGCCTTTGCCATGCTGGGCGACGACCGCGTCATCGACAGCGTCTACGTGATGGGCGAGGCGGCAAGCGTCCCGGCCGTCTGATCCGCCACACGCCTTCACCCCGTTGCCCGCCGCGCTGCGGCGGGCACTTCCCTTACCGCTTCCGCCATCCCACCGGCTTGACGACCGTCAAGACTGCCCTCGACAAAGCCTTCTAACCTTGCGGTTCCGCCGCGGCCCGTCTGTCTTGCCGCGCACCCATACCCATCGACCGCAATCAGAAGGTTCTGCATGACCGCCTCTCACACCGCAGATTCCCCCGCCGCGCATGCCGCCCCGCCGGCCCGCGCGCGCCCCCAGGCCCCGCATGACGCGCCCCTGCCTGAACCGATCGCAGCGGATGCGCCGCTGCCCTCGCGCAAGATCATCCGCGGCTGGCTGATCCCGCTCGGCCAGCGCAGCACGCCGCGCGCGCTGATGCTGTTCGCCTTCGATTACCTGCTGTTCGGCGCCGTGCTGGCCGGCGTGGTGCTGGCGCCGCACTGGGCCGCCAAGCTGGCGCTGGGCGTGCTGGCGGGGCTGGTGATCGCACGCCTGTTTATCATCGGCCACGACGCCTGCCACCAGAGCCTGACCCCGCGCCGCGGCCTGAACAAGTGGCTGGGCCGGCTGACCTTCCTGCCGTCGCTGACGCCGTACAGCCTGTGGGAAGTCGGCCACAACGTGGTCCACCATGGCTACACCAACCTGAAGGGCTTCGACTTCGTCTGGGCGCCCTATTCGCTCGAAGAATTCAACGCGTTGCCGCGCTGGCGCCGCGTGATGGAGCGCATCTACCGCACCGGCTTCGGGCCGGGGCTGTATTACCTGGTCGAGATCTGGTGGTGCAAGCTGTTCTTCCCCAACAAGCGCCAGATGGCCACGCGCCGTCCGATCTTTACCGGCGACTGCGTGCTGGTGGCCGCGTTCGGGCTGGCATGGATCGGCGCGCTGGCGGCGCTGGCGCTGGCCACGCAGCAGTCCGTGTGGATGCTGATCGGCGCCGGCTTCGTGCTGCCCTTCCTGGTGTGGAACGTCACCGTCGGCTTCGTGCTGTACGTGCACCACACCCACACCAGTGTCGCCTGGTACGACACCAAGACGATGTGGGCCCGGGCCCAGCCGTTCGTCTCGACCACCGTGCACCTGCGCTTCCGCCACGGCATCGGCGCGGCGCTGCACCACATCATGGAACACACCGCGCACCACGTCGACATGAGCGTGCCGCTGTATCGCCTCAAGCGCGCGCAGGCACTGCTGGAACACGCGCTGCCGGGCCGCATCATCATCGAGAACTTCTCGTGGCGCTGGTATTTCGACACCGCGCGCCGCTGCAAGCTCTACGACTTCAAGGCGCTGTGCTGGACCGATTTCCGCGGCCGCCAGACCAGCGACAACGCGCCGGTACCGGCCTGATCGCGGTGCCGACCGCGGCGGTGGTGGACGATCCACCGCCGCCGCGGTTATAATCGCCGCTTCCATTGGGGAGTAGCCGCCCTGCTCTCACCGCGCCGCGCTATGCGGACTCCGGGGGACAGGGGCGTACGTCAACAGACTTGACCGCTTGCGGTTATGGCGTGCGCAGCTCCGGACCCGCCTGGCCTGCTGGCCCAGGCAGCGTCCCTGCCTGGCGAGACCGATGACCATCCCTTTCTGGCCGGGCCGGGAAAGGGTTGCGTCATTGGCATCTCGCGATGCATTGCGGCCCGGTTACCCCACAAGACCAATATGGAAGCCTTCCTCGTCTCCACAGGCATCGTCGCCCTCGCAGAAATGGGCGACAAGACGCAATTGCTGTCGCTGGTACTGGCCGCGCGCTACCGCAAGCCGGTGCCCATCATCCTCGGCATCCTGATCGCCACGCTGTTCAACCACGGCTTTGCCGGCGCGCTCGGCGGCTGGATCACGCACGTGGTCGGCGAGAGCCTGCTGCGCTGGATCCTGGGCCTCGGCTTTATCGCGATGGCCGCATGGATGCTGATCCCCGACAAGCTCGACGACGCCGAGCAGGCGCGGCCCGTCAAGGGCTTTATCGGCATCCTCGGCACCACGCTGGTCGCCTTCTTCTTTGCCGAGATGGGGGACAAGACCCAGATTGCCACGGTGGCGCTGGCGGCGCGCTTCAGTGATGCCGTGCTGGCGGTGGTCATGGGCACGACCTTCGGCATGATGATCGCCAATGCGCCGGCTGTCTTGCTGGGCGACAGGTTTGCCAACAAGATGCCGATCGGGCTGGTGCACAAGATTGCGGCGGGGATTTTTCTGGTGTTGGGGGGGTTGGTGTTGGTGAAGGTTGGGGGGTGATTTGGTTGGTGGTCGCTTTTGGTGACATGCTGTCGGCTGTTGAACCGCTTGGTTCCGCCCTGCTGGGCGGGTCACTTTTTGTCCGAGCGACAAAAAGTAACCAAAAAGCGCGTTTACTGCCCTGCGGGCGGCATGTCTTATCGTAGTGTGCGCTGGGTTCTCGTACGGGGCTACGCTTCCTCACAAAGCTGGACTGCCTGCCGCAGGGGTGCACCACGGTGGCAGGGGCGTTGAAGTGTTGGTTGAACGAGCCCAGAGCGCGGAGTGGCCCCTGCTGCCGGCCCTGTCGTAGGAACGCCTACGGCTGCGCCGCGCGCCGGCAGCATCGCAGGCCAAGGGCACTGGCACGGAACGCATCGCTGCACTCGCTTGACTACCGAACGTGCCCATTGCCACTGGTTTTCTCCCCTCTCCCGCTTGCGGGAGAGGGGCGGGGGAGAGGGCCGGCGCATCGACGAAGTCCAGCGTCCGAACCCATGCACGCCCCGACGTCGCTACGCTCGCTTGGCGCTGACGGGCGATGGGCTTGGCTGGCGAGCGAAATCGCACAACCATTTGGCTGCGCTGCGTGCACACGCTGAAAGCCCGTCGGCAACAGCCTGCGCAGGCCGCAGGCGTCCCCGCGATACCGCCGCCCGCAGATTGCCGAGCCGGGTCACCGACCTGCAGCGCCAAGCGAGCGCAGCGAGGCGGTCCGAGCCAGAGCCCCTGACCTACGATACTGCCGGCGCGCAGCGCAGCCGAAGGCGTTCCTACGATAAGGCCCGCAGCAGGCTGCCACTGTCCGCTCTGGGCTCGTTCAAACACCACTCCAACGCCCCTGCCACCGTAGTGCACCCCTGCGGCAGGCAGTCTAGCTATGTGAGGAAGCAAAGCCCCGTACGAAAACGCCCAGGCACACTACGATAAGACATGCCGCCCGCAGGGCAGAAAACGCGCTTTTTGGTTACTTTTTGGCGCTCGGCCAAAAAGTGACCCGCCCAGGAGGGCGGAACCAAGCGGTTCAACAGCCGACAGCATGTCACCAATAGCGACCAGCCAAACAAAAAACACCAATAAAAAAAACGGGACACATAGGCCCCGTCCAAACCCTCGCCGGTCCGGTAAAAACGGTTGCCAACTACTCAACCCTCCGGACCGTCGATCACCGATGCTCGGATTTCGCGGGCCGACCCTGCAAGAGCAAGCGCCGGCCCCAATGCTTTTCAACTCAAGCCACGATCAATTCGTCGTCTTGGCACCGCCTTCAAACCACTGCCCCAGCAGGGCCCGTTCGTCGTCGGTGATCTGCGTCACGTTGCCCAGCGGCATCGCCTTCTGCTGCACCGCCTGCTGGTAGATCAGCTGGGCATGCGCCTTGATGTCCTCGGGCGTCTCGAGCTTGATGCCCTTGGCCGCGGTCGGCATCATCTTCGGCTGCTCGGCGTGGCACTGCACGCAGCGCGCGTTCATCACTTCCTGCACCTTGGCAAAGCTGACGGCCGCAGCGGCCTCGCCTTCGGCCTTGGCCACGGCCGGACGCGGTTGCGGCGCGATCATCACCGCCACCACGCCCAGCGCGGCAACGCCGGCGGCGGGCCACAGCACGTTGATCTTGCCCTTGTGCTTCAGGATGAAGAACTGGCGGATCAGCACGCCCGACAGCATGATCAGGATCAGCACCACCCAGTTGTACTTGTGGGCGTAGGTCATGCTGTAGTGGTTCGACAGCATCGCGAACAGCACCGGCAGCGTGAAGTAGGTGTTGTGCACGCTGCGCTGCTTGCCGCGCTTGCCGTGGATCGGGTCGACCGGCTGGCCGGCCTTCAGCGCCGCGACCACCTTGCGCTGGCCCGGGATGATCCACGCCAGCACGTTGGCGCTCATGATCGTCGCGATCATCGCGCCGGTCAGCAGAAACGCCGCGCGGCCCGAGAAGATATGGCACGCAACGTAGGCCGCCGCCGCGATGTAGATCGCGACCAGGATGCCGACCAGGCGGTCGTTCTTGTTGAACAGGCGGCAGATGCTGTCATAAACGATCCAGCCGATCAGCAGGTACGACACCGCGAAGCCGACCGCCGCGCCGGGCGACATGTCGAACACGTTCTTGTCGATCAGGAACGTGCTGGCGTTGAACAGGTACAGCACCACCAGCAGCGCAAAGCCGCTCATCCAGGTCGAATACGACTCCCAGTAGAACCAGTGCAGGTTCTCCGGCAGCGACTTGGGCGCGGTCAGGTACTTCTGCGGGTTGTAGAAGCCGCCGCCGTGCACGGCCCACAGCTCGCCGTCGACACCCTTTTCCTTCAGGTCCGGCGCGGTGGGCTTGGTCAGGCTGTTGTCCAGCCACACGAAATAGAACGAAGAGCCGATCCATGCGATGGCGGTGATGACGTGCACCCACCGCAGCAGCATATTGGCCCAGTCGAGGATATAGCCTTCCATGTCTTGTCTCCTGTTTTCCCTATGCCACCGCTTCAGCTGCCGCGGTAGGTCGAGTACGACCAGGGCGAAACCAGGAGGGGCACGTGGTAGTGCGCGTTGACGTCGGCAATGCCGAAGCGCAGCGGCACCACGTCCAGGAAGGCCGGTTCGGGCAGCTTCACGCCCTGGGCGCGGAAATAGTCGCCGGCGGCGAATTCCAGTTCGTACACGCCCGCGGCAAGGTCGGCGCCCTCCAGCAGCGGCTGGTCGCAGCGGCCGTCGTGGTTGGTGACCACGGTCTTGAGGGTTTCGCGACGATTGTCGACAATTTTATGGAGAGTAATCGACATGCCCTGCCCGGGCGTGCCCGCAGCAGTGTCGAGAACATGGGTGGTCAAGCGTCCCATCGTATTTGTCCTTTTGCGATTGGGTTGTGAGGGGCGCCGCTGCCTTCACTAGCACCATGTGTGGGAATGGTGCCCGCTCGGTACGTCTGGTAACGCATCCCGGCGCTGGGTTGGTGCGTGGCGACAATGCGCCTGCACTTCCCCGTTGGCAATTCAGGGATTACCCTGAGTTGTCGAAAACCTGAGTTGGTTTTGTTGACAATATTGGGGCCGCAACCAAATAATTGTCAACAATTTTTGGATCACCGTAGCCTGATGTCCAGGATTCACGGTGCCCTGCCCGACCTGCTGGTGCCACGATGTCCAAGAGCCTGAAGCTGATTGCCGCCAACGCCGAATCCAAGGCCCACGCCGAAGCCGGCGAGCCGACCGAGATCCCGGGCAAGCCCGCCAAGCCCGCGCGCAAGGGCTCGGTCGAAGAGCGCATGTACCACGAGATCTACGACGCGATCATGGAGCACCGGCTGCCGCCGCGCACCAAGCTCACCGAGCATTCGCTTTGCGAGATCTATGCCACCGCGCGCCACACCGTGCGCAAGGTGCTGTCGCACCTGGCCGCGGACGGCATGGTCGACCTCGAGCCCAACCGCGGCGCCTTTATCGCCAGCCCGTCCACCGACGAAGCGCACGACATGTTCGAGCTGCGCCAGATGCTGGAGCGCGCGGTGCTGGAAAAGCTGGCCGGCATGCCCGACGTCAAGGCCGTGATCGCGCCGCTGCGCCAGATGGTGGCCAATGAGCGCCAGGCCTTCCTGACGCACGACCGCCCGAAGTGGATCCGCCTGTCCGCCGAATTCCACACCGCGCTGGCCGAACTGTCGGGCAATGCGCTGCTGGTCAACATGATGCGCCGCCTGGTGTCGCGCACCACGCTGATGATCGCCAGCGTGGAAGCGCCGGGCAACAACGCCTGCTCGTTCGACGAGCACGAAGAGATCCTCGACGCCCTGGAACAGGGCAATGCCGCACTGGCCCAGTCGCGCATGGCGCACCACCTCGGCGCCTGCGCCGACCGCGTGCAGCCGGACGAACCGGGCAGCTTCGATCTTCGCAGCGTACTAGGCCGCTCCACCTAGCACGGTGTTCCCGTCACGCCCCCGCAAGAAGAAGGCAGCAGGCCCGTCGCCAGTACCGCGCCCAGGCAGTGCAAACGAGAGCGCGGCGACGGCGGGCCCATAACAATCTATCCAAACTGCCGGCACGGACGTGGCGTTCCCATCAAACCAAAGGAGAGGAGACGCACCAATGAATTCCGCAAGCACCACGGTCCCGACGGACCTCACCAACGAGCGTTTGCCTTCCGGGCGCCTGCTCGCGCTCGGGTTGCAGCACGTTCTGGTGATGTACGCCGGCACGGTTGCCGTGCCACTGATCGTCGGTGGCGCGCTCAAGCTGCCCAAGGACCAGCTGGCGTTCCTGATCAACGCCGACCTGTTCGCCGCCGGCCTGGCCACGCTGATCCAGGCCATCGGCTTCTGGAAATTCGGCATCCGCCTGCCGGTGATGATGGGCGTGACCTTCGCCTCGGTGGCGCCGATGATCGCCATCGGCACCGATCCCAACGTCGGCCTGCTCGGCATCTACGGCGCGGTGATTGCGTCAGGGATCTTCGGCATCCTGATCTCGCCGATGATGGGACGCATGCTCGGCCTGTTTCCGCCGGTGGTGACCGGCACGGTGATCACGCTGATCGGCGTGTCGCTGATGCGCGTCGCCATCAACTGGTCGGCCGGCGGCCAGCCCACTACGCGCGCGGTCATCGACGGCGTCGCCAAGGAAGTGCCCAACCTCGCCTATGGCGACCTGGCCAACCTCGGCATCGCGGGCCTGACGCTGGTCATCATCCTGCTGCTGACCAAGTACGGCCGCGGCCTGGTGGCCAACTGCGCGGTGCTGCTGGGCATTATCGCCGGCACGCTGGTGGCGATGGCGCTGGGCAAGGTGTCGTTCGAAGGCCTCGATGAAGCCAGCTTCGTCGCCGTCATCACGCCGCTGCACTTCGGCATGCCGACCTTCGAAGTGACCGCGATCCTGTCGATGTGCATCGTCATGCTGATCACGCTGGTGGAGTCGACCGGCATGTTCCTGGCGCTGTCGGACATCACCGGCAAGAAGCTGAGCAACGAAGACCTGACCCGCGGCCTGCGCGCAGATGGCCTGGGCACGGTGATCGGCGGCATCTTCAACACCTTCCCCTACACCTCGTTCTCGCAGAACGTGGGCCTGGTGACGGTGACCGGCGTGCGCTCGCGCTACGTCGCCGCGGCCGGCGGCATCATCCTGATCGCCTTCGGCCTGTTCCCCAAGATGGCGCACGTGGTCGCCTCGGTGCCGCAGTTCGTGCTGGGCGGCGCCGGCATCGTGATGTTCGGCATGGTCGCTGCCACCGGCATCCGCATCCTGGGCTCGTGCGATTTCAACCGCAACCGCCACAACCTGTTTATCGTCGCCATCTCGATCGGCTTCGGCATGATCCCGACGCTGGCGCCGACGTTCTTCCAGTACCTGCCCAAGTGGACCAGCCCGTTCACCCACAGCGGCATCGTGCTCGGCACGATCGTCGCCGTGACGCTGAACCTGTTCTACAACGGCATCCAGTCGCGCGAAGAGGCCATGCGCAACGCCGCGGCCAACTCGCACGGCACCGAGTAATCGAAGTACCGGCAACGCGGGGCCGGTCCGCAAGCATCCGGCCCTGAAGCAGACCGGCGCCGCCGCCGGGCACGACTGGCATGTTGATTGCATGACGGTCGGCGCCTGCGGCGGGACGGCGGTGCCGGGTGGTTTTCCTGAAGCAAGCAACGACACATGACCAACGATAACTATCCACGCGATCTCATCGGTTATGGCGCCCGCCCGCCGCACGCCCGCTGGCCGGGCGGCGCGCGCGTGGCGCTGCAGTTCGTCCTCAACTATGAAGAAGGCGGCGAAAACTGCGTGCTGCACGGCGACGCCGCGTCCGAGCAGTTCCTCTCCGAGATCGTCGGCGCCGCGGCCTACCCCGACCGCCACATGAGCATGGAGGGCATCTACGAATACGGCTCGCGCGCCGGCGTCTGGCGCATCCTGCGCGAGTTCGAACAGCGCGGCCTGCCGCTGACCATCTTCGGCGTGTCGATGGCGCTGCAGCGCCATCCGGAACTGACGCGCGCCTTCGTCGAACTCGGCCACGAGATCGCCTGCCACGGCTGGCGCTGGATCCACTACCAGAACATCGACGAAGCCACCGAGCGCGAGCACATGCGCATCGGCATGCAGATCATCAAGGAGCTGACCGGCGAGCTGCCGCTGGGCTGGTACACCGGCCGCGACAGCCCCAACACGCGCCGGCTGGTGGTCGAGCACGGCGGCTTCCTCTATGACTCGGACTATTACGGCGACGACCTGCCGTTCTGGACCGAGGTCGAAGTCACCGGCGGCGAGAAGAAGCCGCACCTGGTGGTGCCGTACACGCTGGACTCGAACGACATGCGCTTCGCCACGCCGCAGGGCTTCAATACCGGCGAACAGTTCTTCCAGTACCTGAAGGATGCGTTCGACGTGCTGTACGCGGAAGGCGACCCCGGCGGCCAGGACAGCCCCAAGATGCTGTCGGTCGGCATGCACTGCCGCCTGCTCGGCCGCCCCGGCCGCTTCCGCGCGCTGCAGCGTTTCCTCGACTACGTGCAGGGGCACGACAAGGTGTGGATCTGCCGCCGTGTCGATATCGCCCGGCACTGGGCCGCAACCCACCCCTACACTCCCCGGAACCAAGCATGAGCCAGACCTACACCATCGCCCAACTCAACACCATGCCGGTCGCGGAATTCGTGCAGGTGCTGGGCGGCATCTACGAACACTCGCCCTGGTTTGCCGAGACCGCCGCCGCGCAACGGCCCTTCGCCGACGGCGCCGCGCTGGCGCAGGCGCTGCGCCAGGCGGTCGATGAAGCCGGCGAAGCGGCCCAGCTCAAGCTGGTGCGTGCCCACCCGGAGCTGGCCGGCAAGGCCGCGGTGCGCGGCGAGCTGACTGCCGAATCCACGCGCGAACAGAGCGGCGCCGGCCTGAACCAGTGCACGCCTGAGGAATTCGATCGCCTGCAGTCGCTCAACGCGGCGTACAACCAGAAGTTCGGCTTTCCGTTCATCCTGGCGGTGCGCGGCTACGACCGCCACGGCATCATCGCCGAGTTCGCGCGCCGCATTGAAAACACGCCGCAGCAAGAGTTGCAAACTTGCATCAACCAGATCCATCGCATTGCACAGTTCCGTCTCGACGACTTAGTATCCGCCTGAGCAAAAAAGCGTCACCTGTATAACAAAAAAACGCTGTACCCCGATGCCGCCGGCCTCCCATGCAACACCACACCGAGCCTCGGCCAGGCGGCACGAATAAAAGCGCAAAGACATGACAAGAACCCGTCAGGGACCCAGTACACAACGTTCCAAGCAGGATCAAAACCACGGAGGTCTAACAATGCAGAAGCAGTACAAGCCGGCGCTCAAGCTGGCGGCGGTAGCGGCTACCCTTTTTTCCGGCGCGGCCATGGCCCAGTCCAGCGTCACGCTGTACGGCCAGGCTGACATGTTCGTCGGCGGCGTGAAGAGCCCGGGCTCGGGCGAGCGCGCCTGGGTGGCCAATTCGGGCGGCATGCAGACGTCTTACTGGGGCATCAAGGGCACCGAAGACCTCGGCGGCGGCACCAAGGCCATCTTCGACCTGAACGGCTTCTTCCGCACCGACGCCGGCCGCAGCGGCCGCTTCGAAGGCGATTCGATGTTCAGCCGCAACGCCTATGTCGGCCTGCAGAACGACAAGGCCGGCACCATCAAGCTGGGCCGCAACACCACCCCGTACTTCATCTCGACCATCCTGTTCAACCCGCTGGTCGACTCGTACGTGTTCTCGCCGACCATCTTCCACACCTATTTCGGCGCAAGCAGCGGTGCCGTCGTCGATCCGGGCATCATCGGCGATTCGGGCTGGAACAACTCCGTGGTGTACAGCACGCCGAACTTCGGCGGCCTGACCGCCAACTTCATCTACGGCTTCGGCGAGCAGCCGGGTGCCGCGGGCAAGCAGAAGTTCGGCGGCAACGTGCTGTACTTCAACGGCCCGTTCGCCGCGACCGTGGCCTACCAGCAGGTGCGCTTCAACAACGTGCCGACCGACTTGTCCGACATCGGCCTGTCGCGCCAGGACGCCGCGCAGATCGGCCTGTCCTATGACTTCAAGGTGGTCAAGCTGTTCGCGCAGGGCCAGTACATCAAGACCCGCGCCACCACCGCGCCGTCGGGCGACATCAAGCACATCGACGGCCAGTTCGGCGCTTCGGTGCCGATCGGCGCCGGCAACCTGCTGGCTTCGTACGCCTACGGCAAGGTCGACAACTCGCTGGGCGACTTCAAGCGCAATACCTTTGCCGTCGCCTACGACTACAACCTGTCCAAGCGCACCGACGTGTACGCCGCCTACTACTACGACAAGATCACCGGCATCGAGCACGGCGACACCTTCGGCGTCGGCGTGCGCCACAAGTTCTGATGCACTGAGCGAGCGCGTCACCGGCAGCACTGGAGCCCGCCTTTCGGCGGGCTTTTTTCATGGCCCGCCAAGCGCATCGCGCGCCACCGGCGCACCGTCGGCATGCTGCGCTGCGCCACGCCAGCGGCGGATGAGAAACTGGCGCTCCATAGGCGGATTCAATTGGATTGGCCCCGGCGCGCTTCCTAGATTGGTGTTCCAGGCCTCAAAAACCAATGACAGCGAGGTGACACATGCGGCGATACGCGAAGACCCGGTCTGAACTGATGGCCATCCTGAACCAGTGCCTCGACAACAACCCCGAGTGCGGCGAGTGCGAGCTGCACGCGGTGCGAATGCACCAGCCTGACCATACCGGTTGCAACTGGAGCGCCGAGGTCGATTTCCCGCAGGAGTCCGTCGACAACCTGGGCCACCAGCTCGCAGCGGCAAAATCGATCATCGTAGTCATGCGCGAGCAGTACAACGTGCTGCAATAAGCACCATGCCCACCGCCCCTGGCCGCGCGAATGCGGCGGGGCAACAAACAAAAGGCCGGGTCATCGACCCGGCCTTTTGCATGGCAGAAGCCAGGCGGCGGCGAATCAGCGCACCGCGTTGCACTCGGCCACGGCGACCGCCGTCATGTTGACGATCCGGCGCGTGGTGGCCTGCGGGTTCAGGATATGCACCGGCTTGGCCGCGCCCAGCAGGATCGGGCCCACGGTCACGCCCTGCCCGCCCGTGATCTTGAGCAGGTTGAAGGCAATGTTGGCGGCGTCGAGCGTCGGCATCACCAGCAGGTTGGCGCTGCCGGCCAGCTTGGTCGACGGCAGGAAGTGGCGGCGCACGTCCTCGACCAGCGCGGCATCGCCCTGCATCTCGCCTTCGACCTCCAGGTGCGGCGCCTCGCGCGCGAGGATCTGCGCGGCCTCGCGCATCTTGCGCGCCGACGGGCGCGTCGACGAGCCGAACATCGAGTGCGACATCAGCGCCACCTTCGGCTGCAGGCCGAAGCGCGCGATCTCTTCCGCGGCCAGCTGGGTGATGGCCGCCAGCTGTTCGGCGCTGGGGTCGTCGTTGACGAAGGTGTCGGTGATGAACAGCGTGTACTTCTCCAGCATCAGCGCGTTCATCGCCGCGAACACATGCGCGCCCGGCGCCAGGCCGATCACGTCGCGCACATGCTCGAGGTGGGCCTCGAAGCGGCCCACCGTGCCGCACAGCAGCGCGTCGGCGTCGCCCATATGCATCAGCATGGTGCCGATCAGCGTGTTGGAGCGGCGCAGCGCCACCTTGGCCATGTCCGGGGTCACGCCGTCGCGGCCGCGCAGCGCGTGGTAGGCCTCGTGGTAGGCGCGGTAGCGCGGATCGTCCTCGGGGTTGATCAGCTCGAAGTCGACGCCCGGCTTCAGGCGCAGGCCGGCCTTGTCGATGCGCATCTGGATCACGTGCGGACGGCCGATCAGGATCGGACGGGCCAGGCCTTCGTCGACCACCGACTGCACCGCGCGCAGCACGCGCTCTTCCTCGCCCTCGGCATAGGCCACGCGCTTGGGCGCGGCCTTGGCGGCCGAGAACACCGGCTTCATGATCAGGCCGGTGTGGTAGACGTAGGTGGAAAGCTGCTGGCGATACGCCTCCAGGTCCTTGATCGGGCGCGTGGCCACGCCGGACTCTTCGGCCGCCTTGGCCACCGCAGGGGCGATCTTCTCGATCAGGCGCTGGTCGAACGGCGTCGGGATGATGTAGTCGGGGCCGAACTTCAGCTCGCGGCCACCGTAGGCGGCGGCCACGGCATCGTTCAGCTCGGCCTCGGCCAGCTCGGCGATGGCCTTGACGCAGGCCAGCTTCATCGCTTCCGTGATCTTGGTGGCGCCGCAATCGAGCGCGCCGCGGAAGATGTACGGGAAGCACAGCACGTTGTTGACCTGGTTCGGGTAGTCCGAACGGCCGGTGGCGATGATGCAGTCCGGACGCGCGGCCTTGGCCACTTCCGGGCGGATCTCGGGCTCGGGGTTGGCCAGCGCCAGGATGATGGGCTTGTCGGCCATGGTCTTGACCATCTCGCCGGTCAGCACGCCGGCGGTCGAGCAACCCAGGAAGACGTCGGCGCCGTTGACGATGTCGGCCAGCGTGCGCGCCGAGGTGTCCTGCGCGTAGCGGGCCTTGTTGGCTTCCATGTTGGCGTCGCGGCCGACATAGATCACGCCCTTGGAATCGACCACCGAGATGTTCTCGCGCTTCACGCCCAGGCTGACCATGGTGTCGAGGCAGGCGATCGCGGCAGCGCCGGCCCCCGACACGGCCATCTTCACCTTGGCGATGTCCTTGCCGACCACCTTCAGGCCGTTCAGCAGCGCCGCCGCCGAGATGATCGCAGTGCCATGCTGGTCGTCATGGAACACGGGAATGTTCATGCGCTCGCGCAGCTTCTGCTCGATGTAGAAGCATTCCGGCGCCTTGATGTCTTCAAGATTGACGCCGCCGAGCGTGGGTTCCAGCGCGGCGACGATCTCGACGATCTGGTCGGGGTCGCGCGCGTCGAGCTCGATGTCGAACACGTCGATGCCGGCGAACTTCTTGAACAGGCAGCCCTTGCCCTCCATCACCGGCTTGCCGGCCAGCGGGCCGATGTCGCCCAGGCCCAGCACGGCGGTGCCGTTGGTGACCACGGCCACCAGGTTGGCGCGCGAGGTGTACTCGGCGGCGGTGGCGGGATCCTTGGCGATCTCCTCGCAGGCGTACGCTACGCCGGGCGAATAGGCCAGCGACAGGTCGCGCTGGTTGGACAGCGCCTTGGTCGCGGTGACCTGGATCTTGCCCTTGGTCGGGCTGCGGTGGTATTCCAGCGCGGCGAGGCGCAGCTGCGCTTCAGGACTGTTCGGGGCATGTTGCGGTGCATCACCGCCGTTCTTGCTGCTCATTGGCTCGTCCGGAAAATGGCCCGGACCGGAAGCGCCCCTCTCCCGCCATGGTTCGACCCGGCTCAAGCGACAAGCCGGCAGCGAAGGACAAGCTCTGGCAGCGAAACTGACGACTCCGGCAGCCAGGCCGGAAAAATCGAGCAGGTATTCTAGCCCACGCGCCCGCGCAAAGTACCACCGCGGCGCCGCTGCAGGCCGCATTTGGGCGGAATCTTCCCGTTAAACAGCTTTTACCATTGGGTATGCAATGCTGGTGCAGAAGCATGCTCCTGCATGCATCCGCACGCATTGCGTCGACCGGCCAGCGCGGCGGGGTTGCGGGCCGCCTACTTGGCTTGCTTTTCCACCTCCAGCGTCACCCGGCGCGGACGGCCGCTGTCGGACGGGAAGTCAGTGAAGGCGCTGCGGATCAGGTACGGCATCATCGCCGGCAGGCTGCCGTTCTCGGTCTGGTTCTGCGCGGTGACCTGCCAGACCCGCTTGCCGCTGGCCGCGTCCTTGAAATACACCCGCAGGCTCGAGAACGTCACCGGCACGTCGCGCACCACCGTCTGCGGCGGCCAGTAGCCCGGGCCCCACGGGCCCCATGGCCCCCAGGGGCCCCACGGCCGGTAGTAGCCAGGCCCCCAGTAAGGTCCCCAGGGGCCGTACCACGGGTCCGGGTAGACCGTCTCGGCCACGCGCACCAGCCCCGGCGCGGAGTCATAGTCCATGCTGACGAGATAGCGTGCCTGCCGCGCCGGCACCTGCTCGAAGCCGACGCCCGCCAGCGCCGCCGCCAGCCACTGTTCATAGGTCTGCCGGTCGAGCTGGGCCGCCTGCTCGGCGCTGCGCTCGAAGCTGTAGGTGCGCGGCGCGTCGTTTTGCCAGCCGGGCTGGCGGAACGCCGTGACATCGGTGGTCACGGTGCTGGCGCACCCCGTCAGCAGCAGTCCCGCCAGCAGCGCCAGCGCGCCCCATATCCTGCGCAGCCCCGGCCACCGGCCCGCTGCCCCGTCATTGCCGACACCGCCTGCGCGCTGCCACATAGTGCTACCTCGCTCTTCTGTCTACTGAAACCCTGCGTGTCTCTGAGACCACGCCGAGGGCGCGGAATTCCCCGCGGCGGCTTGGTGCGGCGCCCGCCAGACCGCGCCCCGACCCCTTGGCTACAATGAGGACTTCAGCGCCATGCCTTGCTTGCAAGCAGCTGGCCGCCCCTTTTGCCAACGGTCTTCCGAAGACAGGATCCCTCCATGCTGCGCACCGACACGCCCGTTACCGTCTATCGCAAGGACTATACCCCGCCCCCGTTCGCCATCGACCATGCCGCGCTGGTGCTGGAACTCGATCCCCGGCGCACCGTGGTCACCAGCACGCTGCGCTTCGCGCGCACGGCCGGCGCCCCCGACGCGCCGCTGGTGCTGGCCGGCGAAGAACTCGAACTGATCGGCGTCAGCCTGGACGGCAAGCCCGTGGCCAACGCCACCCAGGACGGCGGCACGCTGACGCTGCCGGGCCTGCCGGCGCAGGGCACGCTCGAAATCACCACCGCGTGCCAGCCGGCGGCCAACACCTCGCTGTCGGGCCTTTATGTGTCCAACGGCAATTTCTTCACCCAGTGCGAGGCCGAGGGCTTCCGCCGCATCACCTATTTCCTCGACCGCCCCGACGTGATGGCGACCTACCGCGTCACGCTGCGCGCCGACCGCGCCGCCTATCCGGTGCTGCTGTCCAACGGCAACCTGGTGAGCCAGCGCGAACTGCCCGACGGCCGCCACGAAGCCGTGTGGGAAGACCCGTTCCCCAAGCCGTCCTACCTGTTCGCGCTGGTCGCGGGCAAGCTGGAATGCATCGAGGAACGGATCCGGTCGGCCTCCGGCAAGGAAAAGCTGCTGCAGGTGTGGGTCGAGCCGCGCGACCTCGACAAGACCCGCCACGCAATGGATTCGCTGATCCATTCGATCCGCTGGGACGAGCGCCGCTTCGGGCTGGAGCTGGACCTCGAGCGCTTCATGATCGTCGCCGTGGGCGACTTCAACATGGGCGCGATGGAAAACAAGGGCCTGAACATCTTCAACACCAAGTATGTGCTGGCCAACGCGCAGACCGCGACCGATACCGACTTCGCCAATATCGAGGCGGTGGTCGGCCACGAGTACTTCCACAACTGGACCGGCAACCGCGTGACCTGCCGCGACTGGTTCCAGCTGTCGCTGAAGGAAGGCCTGACGGTATTCCGCGACCAGGAGTTCTCGGCCGACATGATGGGCTCGGAATCGGGCCGCGCGGTCAAGCGCATCGAAGACGTGCGCGTGCTGCGCCAGGTGCAGTTCCCCGAGGACGCCGGCCCGATGGCGCATCCGGTGCGGCCCGACAGCTATGAAGAGATCAACAACTTCTACACCGTCACCGTCTACGAGAAAGGCGCCGAGGTCGTGCGCATGTACCAGACCCTGCTCGGCCGCGAAGGCTTCCGCAAGGGCATGGACCTGTACTTCCAGCGCCATGACGGCCAGGCCGTGACCTGCGACGACTTCCGCGCCGCCATGGCCGATGCCAACGGCCGCGACCTGACCCAGTTCGGCCTGTGGTACAGCCAGGCCGGCACGCCGGTAGTGACCGCGCGCACCGCGTGGAACGGCGACGATGGCAGCCTGACGCTGACGCTGTCGCAGCGCTGCCCCAAGGTCGGCATCGAAACCCGCGCCGGCACGCCCGACAAGCAGCCCTTCCATATCCCGTTCGCGCTCGGCCTGCTGGGCGCCGACGGCAACGACCTGCCGCTGCAGCTCGAGGGCGAAAGCGCGCCCGCCGGCACCACGCGCGTGCTCGACTTCACGCAGGCCGAGCAGAGCTTCCGCTTCATCAATTTGCCGCGCGGCACCGAGGCGCCGTTGCCCTCGCTGCTGCGCAACTTCTCCGCGCCGGTGATCGTCGATGCCGAGTACACCGACGCGCAGCTGACCTTCCAGCTGTCGCACGACAGCGACGCCTTCAACCGCTGGGAAGCCGGCCAGCGCCTGGCCACGCGCGCGCTGCTGCAGCTGGTGGCCGACGTGCAGGCCGGGCGCGAGCTCAAGCTCGATGCCGCGCTGGTGCGCGCCATGCGCGCGGTGCTGACCGACGACACGCTCAACCCCGCCTTCCGCGAGCAGGCGCTGGTGCTGCCCGCAGAGGCCTACCTGGCCGAGCGCATGGGCGTGGCCGATCCCGCCGCCATCCACCGCGCCCGCCAGTTCATGCGCGAAGGCCTGGCGCGCGCGCTGCAGGCCGACTGGCTCGCCGCCTATGAAACCAATGCCACGCCGGGCCCGTATTCGCCCGATGCCGCCTCGGCGGCGAAGCGCGCGCTGCGCAACCTCGCGCTCGGCTACCTGGCCGACAGCGGCGACGCCGCGATGCAGGCGCTGGCCGACCAGCAATACCAGGACGCCGACAACATGACCGACCGCTTCGCCGCGCTGTCGGCACTGGTCAACAGCTTCGCCCCCGGCCGCGAGCACGCGCTGGCGGACTTCTACCAACGCTTCGAAGACGACGCGCTGGTGATCGACAAGTGGTTCTCGCTGCAAGGCATGCAGCGCGGCAGCGTCGGCCCGCAGCCGGGCGGCCCGCACGCCGGCAAGCGCACCATCGATACCGTGCGCGCGCTGATGGAGCATCCCGCCTTCAACCTGCGCAACCCCAACCGCGCGCGCTCGCTGATCTTCAGCTTCTGCTCCGGCAACCCGGCGCAGTTCCACGCCGAGGACGGCTCGGGCTACCGCTTCTGGGCCGACCAGGTGCTGGCGCTGGACGCCATCAACCCGCAGGTGGCGGCGCGCCTGGCGCGGGTGATGGACCGCTGGCAAAAGTACGAACTGGCGTTGCGCGACCGCATGCGCGCCGAGCTGGAACGCGTCGCCGCCTGCAGCACGCTGTCGCGCGACGTGCGCGAGATCGTCGGCAAGGCGCTGGCCGGCTGAGCGCGACCGGCCGACGCCCCCGATGCCCGGCCCCGGCATGGCCGGGCATGTAGAATTGCGGCCATCCAAGGAGAACCAACCATGACTCGCATCAGCCTGACCCGCTACCTGGTCGAGGAGCAGCGCAAGCACAACACCATCCAGCCCGAACTCCGGCTGCTGATCGAAGTGGTCGCGCGTGCCTGCAAGGCCATTTCCAACGCCGTCAGCAAGGGCGCCCTCGCCGGCGTGCTGGGCTCGGCCGGCACCGGCAACGTCCAGGGCGAAACCCAGCAGAAGCTGGACGTGATCGCCAACGAAGTGCTGCTCGACGCCAACGAATGGGGCGGCCACCTGGCCGCGATGGCGTCGGAAGAAATGGAATCGTTCTACGAGATTCCCAACCGCTACCCGAAGGGCGAATACCTGCTGATGTTCGACCCGCTCGACGGCTCGTCGAACATTGACGTCAACGTCTCGATCGGCACCATCTTCTCGGTGCTGCACATGCCCAAGCCCGGCCAGACCGTGACCGAGGCCGACTTCCTGCAGCCCGGCACGCACCAGGTCGCCGCCGGCTACGCCGTGTACGGCCCGCAGACCACGCTGGTGCTGACGGTCGGCAACGGTGTGCACATGTTCACGCTCGACCGCGAAGCGGGCAGCTTCGTGCTGACCCAGTCCAACGTCACGATTCCGGAAGACACCAAGGAATTCGCCATCAACATGTCGAACATGCGCCACTGGGCCCCACCGGTGCGCAAGTACATCGACGAGTGCCTGGCCGGCGACGAAGGCCCGCGCGGCAAGAACTTCAACATGCGCTGGGTCGCCTCGATGGTCGCCGACGTGCACCGCATCCTGACCCGCGGCGGCATCTTCATGTACCCGTGGGACAAGCGCGAGCCGGAAAAGCCCGGCAAGCTGCGCCTGATGTACGAAGCGAACCCGATGGCGATGCTGGTCGAGCAGGCCGGCGGCGCCGCCACCAACGGCGAGCAGCGCATCCTCGACGTGCAGCCCACCAAGCTGCACCAGCGCGTCTCGGTGATCCTGGGCTCGAAGAACGAGGTGGAGCGCGTCACGCGCTACCACCAGGAAGCGCAAGCCAAGGCCTGATTTCAGGCCCCGCCGGCGAGACACGGGGCGCGCCGCGCCCCGTTTTCCATGCCGGCGCCGGATGGGGTCGGCGACACAAAAGGGCTTCACAAGGCCGGAAAACGCTGCTACTATTGCGGGCTGTTCCAGATCGCCGGAACATGTTGCCGAAGTAGCTCAGTCGGTAGAGCAGCTCATTCGTAATGAGAAGGTCGGGGGTTCGATTCCTCTCTTCGGCACCACAAGAATTCCAAAGTTTGACCAGCATTGCCCAGAAACCCGCACAGCGTAACGCTCTGCGGGTTTTTTGTTGCCCAACGTTGCCCAAGGTTGCCCAACTACTACAGCACTTTTTCGGGGTAGCCTTCGGGGTATGAGGTATATTTTTGGGGGTATGGACTTTTCGGGGTATCAGATGCCCAAACGAATCCTTCCCCTGACTGATGCCCAATGCCGCCAGGCCAAGTACAGCGCCGACGGCGGCAACCGGCTCCGCGATGGCGGAGGCCTCTATCTGGAGGTGCTACCCAGTGGCGCCAGGAAATGGCGGATGAAGTATCAGCGGCCGGGCACGAAGTCGGAGAACCTGCTCACGTTTGGCGACTATCCGCAGATCAGCTTGGCCGCGGCCAGGGACCGACGTGCCGAAGCAAAGCGACTGCTGGCCGACAACATCGATCCCGCCCTTCAGCGCGACATAGACCGGCAAACCGCCGCTGCCGCAGCTGCAAATACCTTCGAGGCCATCGCAAACGAATGGCTTGCCATCAAACGCAAGGGATGGAGCTCCAGCCATGACAAGCGCGTCACGGCAATCCTCAACAACGACATCTTTCCGCAGATTGGCAAGCGCCCCATTGGCAGCCTGAACGGCCCCACGGTCCTCGCGGTGCTGAGACGGATCGAACAACGCGGAGCCCATCAGATTGCCATGAAGGCTCTGGAGGCTTGTGGCGGCATATGCCGGCACGCCTGCGCAATCGGCGCCTCCGATCGAGACCGTGCCGCGCCTGGAGCGGCTTGGCCTCCAGGCCATACCTGAGCTCGAAGATGGCCGAATGCCGCCATAGTGGTGCCTTCTGCCTTAACTGCTAGGCCCGCTCTGCGCGGGCCTATCCTTTTCAGCCATACCGTCCAAAGGTTGTTCACCATCGTCCTGGTATCCCGGATGACTGTCCCACCCACATTCGCGGCAAGCCTCGAAGTAGGCCCCATCAGGCTGAATCTCGATATCAAAAAAGGTACGCACGTTGCGTGACTTGCAACGTGGGCACTGCTCGACACGATCCGTGCGTTCCCGACTTAGCAAACGGGCGTAATGCTTCACGATGGCGTCAACAGCATCAACGGCGATCAGCGCCGCAGTCTTGCTCGCGTTGCGATGATGCGTCAGCCAGTTCACGAGTGGCCATGCCTTATCGGTTGCCGCCCTCAAATAGTTGCGCAGTTCATCGTTTCTTTCGCCTGGGCATAGGTGTCCAGTCAGTAACCTATTCCATGCCACGACGTCGGCGTCTTTGGGCCTATCCCCATCCACAGGCACATCGACACGGCGCCGAACGGCGGCAACAAGCGAAATGAGGCATTCACGTAGCTGCATGCCGACCGCCTGTAGGTCAACCGCTTCCACCGCCCGTTCCAACAAATCTGTGGCTTGATTCTGACGCCGAAACACTTCATCGAAGGGGGTAGGCTCCGGCTCCCCAGCGCGTTCCGAATGACTTGCTACGCGCATCATGAGGCCAACGTGAAACGACAGCGTGTAGTCCAAGCTCGGGAAGTGGCGTTGCGAATATAGATTTGTCGGGTTAGTGATTACCCACCAACGGTCTTTGTCCGTCGACACATCCCAGATCTCGTAAGGCTGGCCCATGACGTACTCGGTCTTCACGCGCTCTACATTCTGTACTGCCTCTTCGCGCGCTTGGCTCTCTACATAGTCGGCAATGTCCTTTTCTGCGTAGTAGTCGCGTTCAGGGCTGTACCGTCCCAGTTGATCCGCAGGCAGCGGATGGTCAGGTGGCAGGACACAGTCCCCTTGTGGCTTGTCGGTTGCGGCTTCTTCGCTCATTGGAATCCAGCGTTTCGCTGTTCTAGTTGCCAGTCACTCGTCGGAATCTTCCCCACCGCCAGGGCGGCGGATCAAGCAACTTTACCAGTGCCATCGGGTGGTGCGGAATCCGAAAAAACTTGTGGGTCAGTGTAGTTTGTTCGCTAACCCTATGATTTATAAGGAAATTGACACCACAGTTTCGGTCGTTTTTGCCACGATTTGCTTTTCTTTTGCCACACCGCCATTTTGGCGACCCGCCCCTTTCTTTTCCTTTTTTCCTTTTAAAATCAAAGAGAAAGAGAAAGAAGACGGAGAAAATAGCAAACGGCAAGCTGCCACGGCTTCAGGGCGCTGCCTATTTTTTGAGCCACGGAATTGGAAGGCCGCCACGCGTAATTTCGTGGTATTCCGATGGCAAGCGATCCGTTGATTTATCAGGGCCCGCGGGCGATTGGTGAGGCCTTGCCACGGTGCCAGGGCAATTTTTGCCCGTGTCCCTCCTAGATGGCATCGGAGGGCATCCGCACCAACTCAAGTGCCGAACTCCCCAGCCCTGGGCTCTTATTTGTCGGTGACCCGCTGGCTCTTTGATCGCCGGTCGGCCTAGTCGTCGCGGATAGTAAGATTCAGATTTGTCGCTATTGCCCAGGGGGCAATAGCCCCGCCATAGGTCTCTAGTAGAGCCGAGCTTTGACTAATTGGAAAAGACGCATATGCGCTTCATCTCGGATGGCCCAGCTATACCTGACGATCTCCTCACCGCGCGCGACGCTGGTCAGGTACTGTTCTTTTGCGGTGCGGGTGTGTCGATGGGGGAAGCACGATTGCCCGACTTCACCACGCTAGCGGAACGAGTGCTAGCACTACTAGGCTCATCAATGGATAGTCCAGCACGTCGGCTATTCAATGACACACGCCGGTTTGAGAAGGAAAGCGGTCTTACCGGGATGGTTGCGACAGACCGAATCTTCGGCTTGCTCGAGCGCGAGTTTGAGGCAACTGAGGTTCGGGAGGCTGTTGCAACGGCTATACAGCCCAAGCCGGGTTATGGCCTTGGTGCGCATAGGATCCTGCTCGATCTCTCCAGATCCCGTGGAGGTGCACACCGGCTTGTCACAACCAATTTCGACCGACTCTTCGAGGAATGCGAGCCGGGATTGAGTTCCTTCAATCCGCCTCATTTACCGGACCCTAACAGAGACAATGACTTCCGGGGCATCATTCATTTGCATGGGCGTGTTGACGAAAAATATCACAGAGCTTGTGATGATGAATTTGTCCTTTCGAGCGCCGACTTCGGCCATGCCTATCTTTCGGATGGCTGGGCCACACGCTATATCCAAGCCCTGTTACAACGATTCCGAATTGTGTTCGTCGGCTATTCCGCTGACGACCCACCGGTCAGGTATCTCCTTGAAGCATTAAACCGCTTCGCGCCGCCAGCGCACGCCTTGTATGCATTCCAATCTGGAGACATTAGGGAGGCGGCAGCACAATGGGCGCATAAGGGTGTAGAGCCCATTTCTTACAACAATGCCGATCGACGGCACTCCACACTCTGGGAAACATTGGCAGCGTGGGCGGAGCGAGCGCGCGATGTGGACGGTTGGCATGATCGGCTACTTGAAAAAGCCGTAGTTGGACCAGCGATGCTGGCGCCGCATCAACGCGGAATGATCAAGCATCTCGCTTCGACACACGAAGGTACAAAGCTCCTAGCCACATCCGCTACCTTGCTACCTGCGGAGTGGTTGTTTGTCCTCGATCGGCAAGCGAGGTACGGGCGTCCAGAAAAAGCCGACCCCTACGACGAAATGAGCGTTCGCTTTGATCCGTTCGATGCGTTTGGCCTGGACAGCGATACTCTCCCCGTCAATCCCGAAAACACCTTCGAAAAGCGACAAGTGCCAGCGGATGCATGGGATGCCCTGGTAGCAACAGCCACGGATCGTGAACGGCTCCCAGTTCAGGCCACCGCTCAATTCCGAAGCGGTGCGGGAATTCCGGCATTACCGCCCCGCATTTGGAACCTTGGATGTTGGCTAGCAAGAATTGTGCATCAACCTGCCGCGCTATGGTGGGCCGCCGACCAAGCCCCCCTGCACCGCGACGTGCAACAACTCATCGAAAGTTCCCTACGCCGAGAGAAGGAACGATTTCCGCCAGCCGTACGTGATGGCTGGCGGGTTCTGCTGCAAGCCTGGCAGCAGGAGCCCGCTAAGCCGAGCCATGAGAAGTACCTGATTGAGGAAAAAGGGCGCCTCTATGGTTGGACACCTGCTCTGGTGCGCGAGGCAATAGCCCTCTATCGGCCCATCTTGGAAGTGAGGCGGGCCTTCGGAGCAAAGGCGCCACTGGCTAGTCCCCATCTAGCGGTAAAAGACATCCTTTATGCCCATGTCGAATATCCGCGACCACATGAGGCAATAGAGATTCCGCCCGACATGCTCGCACAGGCGGCGGCCCTGCTTCGGCAACAGATAGAGCACGCCATTGAACTGGAACAGGAGATCGTTGGGAGTGATGACATTTACTTTGACACACTCCAAGGCGAGGATGGAGAGCCTCCGGATGAGGACAGCTATGGTTTGACCGGCCATCTGGTCATATATACAAATATGGTGACTCGGCTTGCAGTTGTAGACAGGCAAGCCGCCCGTATTGAAATTGCTCAATGGCCCCGAAGCGATTCGGTTTCCATCCGCATGCGCATATGGGCCGCGGGACGAATCGATATGTCGACGGCAGAAGAAGCATGTCAGATTTTTCAAGCGCTTGACGGCGAGACGTTCTGGAGTGATCGGCAAGAGCGAGACCTGCTCTTTGCATTGCGTGACCGCTGGGCCGAGCTGCCACCCCACTGTGTCGCCGAAGTGGAGAAGCGCCTGCTGGAGGCACGCTTCCCATGGGGTGAGCAGCGGGAAGATCGGGAAGCACTGATTGCGTACTGCCGCCTCTGCCGCCTACATTGGTTCTGGAAGCAAGGGATCAAATTCACATTCAACTATGACTCAGTATTTGCTTCGCTACGTGCTCAAGCGCCGGATTGGACAGAGGAAGCAAGCGACCACACCGCACAGCCTAACGTTCCTAAAGTGTCCTCTATTCAGACTGACACTAACGCTAGCAGCCTGGAGCATCTGCCGCTTGGCGAAATCCTTGAGAGCGCGGAGGCCATTGGCGAGAGCCAATACGATTCGCGAGTCTTAAGACAGCCATTCCGTGGTCTCGTTAAGAAGAGGCCTACGCGAGCGCTTAGCGCGCTGACCGCCTCAGGGCGCAGGGGGAAGTTTTTTCCGTGGGCATGGAGGGCGCTACTCTCTTCCGAAGGCGGGGCGGCAACGTCACCACGCATGCTTTGTGTTATTGGAGGGCGTCTAGCGCGCCTTTCGCCCATCCAAATGAGGGAGATCATCTATCCTGCGTCGAACTGGCTCCGCACCTATAGCGAGCGACTTCTTTCCGAACGGCCACAAATTTTCGAGGTAGTTTGGAGCGCAATAATTGAAGCACTAAGAGAAGGCGATGGTACAAAAAAAGGGACCGCAGCCGGAACCCGCAGATGGGTCGATGAGAGCTTGAACCGCCCGGGCGGGTATATGGCCGACGCATTGTTTAGAAGCCCTCATGTCAGTGAGCTTACGCCCGACACTGGCTTGCCTGAGTCTTTCAAATGCCGTCTTACCCAACTGATCGGATTAGCCGATGATCCGAAGCAGCACGCCCTCGTGATAATCGCATCAAATTTCAATTGGCTTTTCCGCATTGATGCGACCTGGACGGCCGAGACACTGCTACCGATGGCGAAGAGCGCAGTCGATGACACAAGCGCATTCTGGGCTGGCTATTTATGGGCGGCCCAGACGCCCCAGCCGGCGCTATATCCTCTCCTCAAGCCTATGCTCATCGATCTTTGTTGCCGGGACACGTTGCGGCGTGAGCACGCGCGCGTCCTCGGAGGTATGCACCTCATCGTTTGGGCAAACGATCTATACGCCTCTGAGTTAGGACCGTTCTTGCCAGACGTCGAGCTTCGCGAACTTCTCATCCATGCTGGGAATGACTTCTGCGCTTCAGTCCTACAACAACTCCGACGCTGGGTTAGCCCGGCTGAATCTCATCTCAGGGAACGCCTGATCTCATTCCTCACTGAGGTCTGGCCGCGTCAACGATCACTACGCAATCCCGAAATGTCCGCGCGGCTTGCGGACCTAGCGTTCGAGGTTCCTCAGCTCTTTTCGGACATCGTGAAAGTGATATTACCAAGGCTCGTCCCAGTGAACGGAGAGTCACTTCGCATTTCCTATGCCGACTTGGACCCATGCATAGTGGCGGAGCATCCCGACGCGCTATTGGATTTGCTTTGTGCCATCCTGAGCGCGGACGCTGCCTCTTGGCCATACAAGGCCGGGAATGTCTTGAAGCTATTGGGCGAGCACGCAGCGGTTCGCGATGACCCACGACTAGCCGACCTGCGTCGCCGGGAACTAAGGCGGTAACATGCGGCAACGTGCTTGCGCCTTTGGAATACACTCAGCTTTTTGGGGTATGCAACAGGGTAAGAAGTGCGCAATAAGCGCCGACATCCATTGCAGCAAGCGGGCTTAGACGGATTTTTCGATTCCTCTCTTCCACCAGAATTTGGCAGCAGAATTCAGGGCCCAGCCCGCGCAAACCCGGAAAGCGTCACGCTCTCCGGGTTTTTTGTTGCCTGCGGTCTTGCGATGACGGCGGTGTACAGGGGGGCAGCGGCAACGGCACCGGCTGGCGCCCCAGCCGTTGCGCCCACCAGTAGCGGAAGGGGTGATCCAGATCGGGATAGAGCACCGGCTGGCTGAAGCAGCCGGCACGCTTCATCAGGAGATAGGCGGCAAGCATGGCCGCCCAGAAAGCTAGCAGTTCCACGATCACGGCCGCCGCGGATGTCGGGGTGGCCGTTTTCATTATAGGTAGCCGCTCCGGCATGGGGTCGATGACGCACCCCGTGGATACCCTAGGCACCCGGCACCGCTCAGTACACCTCCGGCACGATCATTTCCTTCGGCACCGGCTGGCGCACATAGTCCTCATGGCGCTCGCGCCCGGGCAGCACCACCGTGGGGGTCTCCACTTCGGCATACGGCACCAGGCTCAGCAAGTGATGGATGCAGTTCAGGCGCGCGCGCTTCTTGTCGTCGGCCTGCACTACCCACCACGGCGCCTCGGCGATGTGGGTGCGCTCGAGCATGATTTCCTTGGCGCGGGTGTAGTCCTCCCAGCGGCGCTGCGATTCCAGGTCCATCGGGCTGAGCTTCCATTGCTTGAGCGGATCATGGATGCGGCTGAGGAAGCGCAGGCGCTGCTCGTCGTGCGTGATCGAGAACCAGTACTTGATTACCTGGATGCCGGAGCGCACCAGCATTTTTTCGAACTCGGGCACGGAGCGGAAGAACTCCTCGTACTGGTCGTCGGTACAGAAGCCCATCACGCGCTCGACGCCGGCGCGGTTGTACCAGCTGCGGTCGAACAGCACGATCTCGCCGGCGGCGGGCAGGTGCGCAACGTAGCGCTGGAAATACCACTGGGTGCGTTCGCGGTCGTTGGGCGCGGGCAGCGCGGCGACGCGGCAGACGCGCGGGTTCAGCCGCTGGGTGATGCGCTTGATCACGCCGCCCTTGCCAGCGGCGTCGCGTCCCTCGAACAGGATCACGACCTTGTGCCCGGTGGCGGCGACCCAGCTCTGCAGCCGCACCAGTTCGCCCTGCAGCCGGAACAGCTCGCGGAAATAGCGCCGGCGGCTATCCTGCTCGGCCTGGTCGTCGAGCTGCACAGGATCGCCGAAGGCTTCGCTGGCCTCGCGGTCGTCCAGTTCCAGTTCGATCTCTTCGTCGTAGTAGTCGGCCACCTCGTTGTGGATGCGCCGCACCAGCTCTGCTTCGCCCGGTCTCATCTGATCTGCTCTCCCTGTGGATACAACGCGGTCGCGGCGATGCTGGCATGCCTGTATTGCAGCCGCGTGAAGGCGGGGCCGGCTGCGTGCCGGCCCCGCTGGTGGCGTGTGGATCCAGAATACGCCGCTTGCGCGGGTTACGCCGCGGGGTTGATGTTGTGGTTATGGCGGAACAGGTTGTCCGGATCGTAGCGCCGCTTCACTGCCACCAGCCGCTCGTAGTTCGGCCCATAGGCCGCGCCGACGCGGTCGGTCTCCTCCTGCGTCAGGAAGTTGACGTAGACGCTGCCCAGCGCGTAGGGCGCTGCGGCGCGGAACACCTCGCGCGCCCAGCCGATGCACCGGTCGTCGTCGGCGGGGCTGTCCCAGCGTCCATGCAGGTTCATGATGAACTTGGCGTCGCGATTGGCGTAGGCGGTGGCGTCGGGCGCGACGCGGTTGGTCTGCCCGCCCATGGCGCCGATAAAGACTTCGCATTGCGGCGACGGCAGCTTGCCGATCTGCTCGATCAGCATCGCGATCAGCCCGTCGTCCAGGCCCGCGAAGTTGTGCGACTTCCAGTAATTGCGCGCGCCTGGCGTCAGCAGCGGATCGAAGGCCTGCTGCCACGCGGCCAGCGGCATCGGGCCGATGTGCTCGCCATAGGGCGTGCCAAGCCTGCGCAAGGGCTCGACCAGTTCCGGCCCTTTTTCCGGCGGGCCGATATAGCAGATCGCCAGCGCCGCTACCGGCTTGCCGTGCGCCTCGGGCGGCAGGAACGGCAGCGGCGGCGCCTGGCGCAGCACCACCCACACGGTCAGCTCGTCGGGCATCGATTCATACAGCTCGCGATAGGCCGGCAGCACGCTGGCGGCCTGTTCCAGCGGATAGACGATCAGCCCGCCGTAGACCTGCGGGCCGACCGGATGCAGCCGGAACTCGAACATCGTCACCACGCCGAAGTTGCCGCCGCCGCCGCGCAGCGCCCAGAACAGGTCGGCGTTCTCGTCGCTGCTGGCGCGCACCAGCTTGCCGTCGGCGGTAACCACCTGCGCCGACACCAGATTGTCGACGGTGGTGCCGAACTTGCGGCTGAGCCAGCCGAAACCGCCGCCCAGCGTCAGCCCGGCGACGCCGGTGGTGGAGTTGATGCCGAGCGGCGTGGCCAGGCCTTGCGCCTGCGCTTCATGGTCGAAGTCGCGCAGCGTCGCCCCGGGTTCGACCCAGGCTCGCTGCGCGTGCGGATCGACCCGCACCGAGCGCATCAGCGACAGGTCGAGCACCATGCCGCCCTCGCAGATCGCCAGTCCGCCGATGTTGTGGCCGCCACCGCGTATCGACAGCAGCACGCCGTGCTCGCGCGCGAAGTGCACTGCCGCCGCGACATCGGCAGCGCCCGCCGCCTGCACGATCCATTGCGGGTGGCGATCGATCATCGCGTTCCAGATCCGCCGTGCGTCGTCGTAGCCGCCGTCGCCCGGTTGCAGCAAGCGTCCGCGCAGTTGCGCCTTGAGTGCCTCAATATGTTCCTGCGATGGCTGGGCCATGATCTGCCTCCCGATGCTGGTTGGAAACATCGGACGGCACGCGGCGTCAGGATCAAAAAAATGGCCACGAGGACCGATGACTTCATCATTTAAGGCAGGCACCGCGGGAATGTAAATGGGGCGCTGGGCCCGGCGCATACCGCATGTCCATGGCGCAAGCCGGTCGTGGGCCGCGCCATGCGCCCTATCATGAAGGCACGGCCGGCACGGTGCCCGCGCGCCGTCCCGCCTGCGCCATGGATCCAGCCAGCCAACCTCCCCTGTTCCTGTGCGGCGATGTGATGACCGGTCGCGGCATCGACCAGATCCTGGGGCATCCCAGCCAGCCGCTGCTGCATGAGTCGTACGTGCATTCCGCGCTCGACTACGTGCGCCTGGCGGAACGCAGGGCCGGCCCGATCGCGCGCCCCGTGGCGCCCGGATATCCGTGGGGCGATGCACTGGCGGAAATGGAAAGCCGCGCCGCGCGGCCGCGCATCGTCAACCTGGAAACCGCCATCACCGCCAGCGACGATGCCTGGCCCGGCAAGGCCGTGCACTACCGCATGCATCCGCGCAATGTCGATTGCCTGCAGGCCGCCGGCATCGACTGCGCGGTGCTCGCCAACAACCATGTGCTGGACTGGGGCCGCGCGGGCCTGGCCGATACGCTGGACGCGCTCGACGGCGCGCAGATCGCGCACGCCGGCGCCGGTCCTGATGAGGCCAGCGCCGCGAGCGCCGCGGTGCTGGCGCGGCCTGGCGGCGGGCGCGTGGTGGTTCTTGCCTGCGCCATGCCGAACGCCGGCACACCGGCGGCGTGGCGCGCCAGCGCGGGGCACTCGGGCGTGAACCTGCTGGACGACTGGTCCGCGGCATCGCAGGCACGCATTGCCGCTCAGGCTCGCCAGTTGCGGCGTCCCGGCGATGTGATGGTGCTGTCGATCCACTGGGGCCCGAACTGGGGCTACCACGTCGATCCCGCGCAACGCGCCTTCGCCCGCGCGCTGGTGGAGCACGACGGCATCGACATCGTGCACGGGCATTCCTCGCATCATCCGCTCGGCATCGAGCTGCATGCCGGCAAGCCGATCCTGTACGGCTGCGGCGACTTCATCAACGATTACGAGGGCATCGGCGGCTACGACAGCTACCGCCCTGACCTGGCACTGATGGCCTTCGTCAGCTTCGACGGTGGTGGCAGCGCTGACCTGCGGCTGGTGCCCTTGCGGCGCAGCCACTTCCGGCTTGCCTATGCGCGCGAAGTCGACATGGCATGGCTACAAGCCATGTTCGAAGCACAAGGACGCGCGCTCGGCACCCGCGTGGCACGCAGCGGCCTGCACGAGCTGCGGCTGTGGGCGGCATAGCCCCTTCCATGCGAAGGCCCCGATACTTGCCAAAGCGGCCTGCAGGAAAACAGAAAGGCCAGCGCGATGGCTGGCCTTCCCGTTCATTCAAGTGCCACGTGTGTCGGTTCGGTGTAACGCTTCCACAGAGTGCTGATCCGCTTCTGCATTCATTGCCCAACGCTAGCTCGGTCGCCCATCCTGCGGCACCCCAGGACATACCTGCAGGATAGTACAAATCCCCGCGGATCAAAGAAGCGCGTTTCAGCTGACCGTGATGCGGTCGTCGAGCAGGCGGATCTGGCCGCCGGGCTTGTCTTCCATCACTTTGAGCACGCGGCTGCCCACCTGCAGCGTGACCCCGCCATGGATGCGCCGCGCGGCCTCGATCACGGCATCGGCAGCGGGCTGCATCTGCTGCCCCAGTTCGGTCAGGCGCGCTTCCAGCTCGAACAGGTCGCGCGACAGCTTGAACAGCGTCGCGCGCGCCTTCTCGCGCAGGTCGCCGACGGCGCGCTCCGGATGCCTGGCAAAAAAGTCCACCAGCTGTTTGACCTTGTTCTGCTCCTCCAGCATGCGCCGGCGCTCGGCCTCGAGCGCGGCGCGCTGCGCGTCGGCATAGGGATTGAGGCCGACCTGGATACTGGTGGCGGTGCCGGCCGGCGCGCCCAGCACCGCGGCGCGCACCACCAGCAAGGCGCGGCTGCGGCCGCCGCTGATGCTGCCCTGGGTGCCGTTGCCGCCGACCACGATGCGCTGGCCCGCGGCGACATCGCTCTGGCGGATGCCGCTGTCGACGGTGACTTCGGTGCCGGCCTCGACCACCGCATTCTCGATAAAGCGCGCCTTCACCGCGCCCTTGCAGCGCACGCTGGCGCGGCTGATGCCGCCTTCGGCATGAGCGCTCTCCGACTTGCCGATAATGCCGCCCTTGACGATGACGTTGCCACCGGCCTCGACGCTGGCGGCTTCGATGGTGCCTTCGACCACCACGTCGCCGCTGACATTGACCGACATGCCGGTGCGGATGTCGCCCGACACGCGCAGCGTGCCGTCGAACGCGACATTGCCGGAGTGCAGGTCCACCGATTCCACCTGCACCACGGGGCTGACGGAGATGCCGTAGACACCGACCACCGGCGCGCCGGCAATCACCGCGCGCAGCAGTCCGGGGTCGTCCGCATCCGCCGCCGCGCCGGTCAGGCCCTCGGCAAACGGCGGGTCGTCGACCGCATCGGCGGCAATCGGCTGGCCGAACACGTCGACCCCGGCATGGCCCGGTACCGCCGCGATGCGCCGCATCAGCGGCGTGCCGGGACTGACCAGCAGCAGGTTGCCCAGCTCGCGCAGGTCGACCTTGCCGGCATCGTCGTCGCTGTGCGCCGGCTTGCGCGGCTCGAGCAGGTTGATGAAGCGCGCCGGCTCGCCCTGCCGCGGCGCAATGCCCGCGGCGATGGTGCGCAGTTCGCAGCCGCCTTCGGCCAGCGCGGCGTCCAGCGCGAGCGATTGGATCGGCGCCACCACGCCGCGCTCCGCCACGGCGCGGCGGATCTCGTCCGCACTGACCGGCCGGCCGCCTTCCGGCGGCATCAGCGTCAGCCGCACGGCCAGGCCGTCGCCGGTGATGTCGAGCTCGAACGCGCCGTCGACCAGCGCGCCGATGGTGGCATCGATCTCATGCTCGGCGCGCTGGCATTGCGCGAGGAATTGCGCCACCGCGGGCGCATCCAGCCGCGCACCGGACCAGCCCAGGTCGGCCAGGCATTGCTGCAGGCAGGACAGATCCGGCGGCAGCCGGCCCGGCTGTGGCGTGTAGCGTGCATGCACCTGCTCACCCGGCTCGGCCAACTCCAGGCGCAGTCCCGATTCATGCGTCATGCGTCCCCTGAATCGTCTGGCGGCGACGGCGGCAGCCGGCGCTCTGCTTGTTATCGATGCATCACCAACGGCAGGCGCGCCGGGAACTTTAGCGCGCAACGGCGCCGCCGCCGGCGGGTGCCGGCCGGCTTTTCGGTAAACTGTCGCCATTCCGGGGCGCGCCGCGCTCCGCCGCCTGTGCAGTCCCCAATGTCAAATACCCACGAAATCCGCCCCGGCCAGTCCATCGAGCTGCTCAAGGAACTCCACATCCTGACGCGCGACGGCAAGATGAACCAGGACAGCCGGCGCAAGCTCAAGCAGGTCTACCACCTGTTCCAGTTCATCGAACCGCTGCTGCAGGAGGTCAAGGCCGCGCGCGGCCGCGTCACGCTGGTGGACCACGGCGCCGGCAAGTCGTATCTCGGTTTCATCCTGTACGACCTGTTCTTCAAGGCGCTGCAGGACGACTCGCACATCTACGGCATCGAGACCCGTGAAGAGTTGGTGAAGACCTCGCAGGCGCTGGCCACGCGGCTGGGCTTTGCGGGGATGTCGTTCCTGAACCTGTCGGTGGCGGACTCGATCACCTCGCCGCAGCTGCCGCCCACCGTCGACGTGGTCACCGCGCTGCATGCGTGCAATACCGCCACCGACGACGCCATCCGCTTCGCGCTGGCCAAGCGCGCGCAGCACATCGTGCTGGTGCCGTGCTGCCAGGCCGAGGTGGCCAGCGTGCTGCGCAAGCACAAGGGCAAGCTGCTGGCGGGCAATCCGCTGACCGAGATCTGGCGCCACCCGCTGCATACGCGCGAGTTCGGCAGCCAGGTGACCAACGTGCTGCGCTGCCTGCAGCTGGAGGCGCATGGCTACCAGGTCAGCGTGACCGAGCTGGTGGGCTGGGAACACTCGATGAAGAACGAACTGATCATCGCGCAGTACAAGGACCTGCCGCGCCGCCGCCCGGCCGAGCGGCTGGAAGAGGTGCTGGACCGGCTGGGACTGGAAGAGCTGCGCGAGCGCTTCTTCACCGCGCCGGTCGCGGCGGCCTGACTACGCCTTGTCGGGCTCGTCCTCGCCCGCCATCCAGCGTTGCCAGCCCTCGTGGCCGAGGCGGCGCATGACCGCCTGGTTGCGCTCGTAGATGTCCGCCGCATCGGGGAAGGCCGCCGCCGCGCGCGCGATCGAGTCCTCGCGCAGCAGGTGCAGGATGGGGTACGGCGCGCGGTTGGTGTAGTTCTCGATATCGTCCGGCTCGGTCCCGGCAAACTGGTACTGCGGATGGAAGCTGGCGATCTGCAGCGTGCCTTCCAGCCCCAGGCTGGCGAGCAGGCGCTCGGCAAAGTACAGCAGGTCGTTGAAGTCGAGGAAATCGGCCACCGCGTGCGGCAGGATCAGCAGGGTGGTGTCAATCCGCGCCGGGTCGGCATCGGCCAGCAGGCGCAGCTCGCGCTCCAGCTCATCCATCACGTCGGGCGCCGCGGTGACGGGGCTGACGACGTAGCGCACCTGCTCCTTCACGTACACGCTCTTGGCGAACGGACACAGGTTGAGCCCGATCACCGCGCGTTCGAGCCAATGGCGGGTGGCGGCGATGACCGCAGCATCGGCGTCGGCGGCGTCGGCGGCGGCATCGGTGGACTGGCTGGCGGGGTGCGTGGCGGAAGACATGACGGCAAGGCGAGGCAAAGCATCATTCTAGCGCTGCCGCAGGCTCTATAATCCGCGGCGGAAACACCCCGCCCTGCCGAGCCCCCGCCAATGCCCTCTACCACCACACCCACCTCTGCCCCTGCCATTGCCGACGTCGCCGTCATCGGCGGCGGCCCGGCCGGCCTGATGGCGGCCGAAGTGCTGGCGGCACAGGGCGCCAGCGTGGCGGTCTACGACGCGATGCCGTCGGTCGGGCGCAAGTTCCTGATGGCCGGCAAGGGCGGCATGAACCTCACCCATGCCGAGCCGGAGCCGGCCTTCCTGAGCCGCTACGGTGCGCGCACGGCGCAGCTGGCGCCGATGCTGGCGGATTTTGGCGCGCAGGCACTGCGCGACTGGGTCCATGGTCTGGGCATCGAAACCTTCGTCGGCAGCTCCGGCCGCGTCTTTCCTACCGACATGAAGGCCGCGCCGATGCTGCGCGCGTGGCTGCACCGGCTGCGCGAGTCGGGCGTGCAGTTCCATATGCGGCATCGCTGGCTGGGCTGGGACGATGGCGACGGCGCGCCGCAGGCGCTGCGCTTTGCCACGCCGCACGGCGAGGCGGTCGTGCATGCGCGCGCCGTGGTGCTGGCGCTGGGCGGTGCCAGTTGGGCCAGGCTGGGCTCGGATGGCGCATGGGTGCCGCGGCTGGCCGGGCGCGGCGTCGAGATCGCGCCGCTGCGGCCGGCCAATTGCGGTTTCGACGTGGCATGGAGCGAGGCCTTCGCGGCGCGCTTTGCCGGCGCGCCGGTCAAGCCGGTGGCGATCGCGCTGAATGACCGTGACGGACACGCGCACTGCCGCCAGGGCGAATTCGTGATCAGCCGCGACGGCATCGAAGGCAGCCTGGTCTACGCGCTGTCGGCACCGATCCGCGACCGCCTCGAAGCCGATGGCGAGGCCACCATCCACCTCGACCTGCTGCCGTCGCACAGCGCCGAGCAGGTCAGCGCGCAGGTGGAGCATCCGCGCGGCTCGCGTTCGCTATCCAGCCACCTGCAAAGCCGGCTCGGCATCACCGGCGTCAAGGCCGGCCTGCTGCGCGAATGCCTGACGAAAGATGCGATGCAGGACCCCGGCACGCTGGCCGTGGCGCTGAAGGCGCTGCCGCTGCGGCTGCTGCGGCCGCGGCCGATCGACGAGGTCATCAGCAGCGCCGGGGGCGTGCGTTTCGAGGCGATGGACGAGCGCTTGATGCTGCGCGCCCTGCCCGGCGTCTTCTGCGCGGGCGAGATGCTCGACTGGGAAGCGCCCACCGGCGGCTACCTGCTGACGGCATGCTTCGCCAGCGGGCGCACCGCGGCGCTGGGCGCCGCGGCCTGGCTGCAGCAAGGGGCTTAGGCGGTGCTGCCGCCGACGATGCTGAGCGCCACCGCCTCGGCCACTTCGATGCCGTCGATCGCCGCGGAGTAGATGCCGCCGGCATAGCCCGCGCCCTCGCCCGCCGGATACAGGCCCTTGACGTTGATGCTCTGGTAGTCGTCGTGGTTGCGGCGGATGCGCAGCGGCGACGAGGTGCGCGTCTCCACTCCGGTCAGCACTGCGTCGTGCAGCGCGAAGCCCGGCAGCTTCTTGTCGATCTCGGGGATGCCTTCGCGGATCGCCTCGATCACGTAGTCGGGCAGCGACGTGCTCAGGTCCGTCGGGGTCACGCCCGGCTTGTAGGACGGCTCGACCGAGCCCAGCGACTTGGACGCGCGGCCGGCGATAAAGTCGCCGACCAGCTGGCCCGGCGCGTTGTAGTTGCCGCCGCCCAGCTCGAACGCGCGCTCTTCCCACTTGCGCTGGAACTCGATGCCGGCCAGCGGGCCGCCCGGGTAATCTTCCGGCGTGATGCCGACCACGATGCCGGCATTGGCGTTGCGCTCGGCGCGCTTGTACTGGCTCATGCCATTGGTCACCACGCGGCCCGGCTCCGATGCCGCGGCCACCACGGTGCCGCCCGGGCACATGCAGAAGCTGTACACCGAACGGCCGTTGCTGCAGTGGTGCACCACCTTGTAGTCGGCCGCGCCCAGCAGCTTGTTGCCGGCGAACTTGCCGAAGCGGCTGCGGTTGATCAGCCCCTGCGGATGCTCGATGCGGAAGCCTAGCGAAAACGGCTTGGCCTCCATGAATACGCCGCGCTCGTGCAGCATCTGGAAGGTGTCGCGCGCGCTGTGGCCCACCGCCATGATGACGTGGTCGGCTTCCAGGTATTCGCCATTCGACAGCTTCAGGCCGCGCACCCGGCCGCCGTCGATATCGATATCGTCGACGCGGGTCTCGAAGCGGATCTCGCCGCCCAGCTCGATGATCTCGGCGCGCATCTTCTCGACCATGCTCACCAGCCGGAAGGTGCCGATATGCGGGCGCGCCTTGAACAGGATGTCTTCCGGCGCGCCGGCGCGCACGAACTCGTTGAGCACCTTGCGGCCATAGTGCTTCGGGTCCTTGATCTGGCTGTACAGCTTGCCGTCCGAGAAGGTGCCGGCGCCGCCTTCGCCGAACTGCACGTTCGACTCGGGATTGAGCACGCTCTTGCGCCACAGGCCGAAGGTGTCCTTGGTGCGCTCGCGCACTTCCTTGCCGCGCTCCAGGATGATGGGGCGGAAGCCCGACTGCGCCAGGATCAGTCCGGCCAGCAGGCCGCACGGGCCCATGCCGATCACCACCGGGCGCGGATGCGCGCCGCCCTGCGGCGCGCGCGCGACGAAGTGGTACGCCATGTCGGGCGTCACGCTCCAGTTCGGCTTGCCGGCCATGCGGCGGATCGCCGCGGCCTCGTCGCGCACTTCGATATCGATGATGTAGGTCAGCTTGATATCCGAGCGCTTGCGCGCATCGTGGGCACGACGGAACACGGTATAGCTGATCAGGCCGTCTCCCTTGACGCCGATCTGCGCGGCACCGGCGCGCACGGCGGCGTCGAGGTCGCTTTCGGTATGGTCGAGCGGGAGTTTGACTTCACTTAGACGTAGCATGGGGAACCCGGGAACTGCGGCCGGGGGGTTGGGCACACCAATGTGCCAGGCCGGCCGGAGCGCAATTTTATCGTTTTTGGCGCGCGGGGTCGGGAATCCGCAGCGGGAGCGGCTGGCCGGCCGGACGCGGACGTTGCCAAGGCAATGCCAGCCGCGCCCGCAGGCGCGCCAGCCATCCCGGCGGGACCGTGACCGATAACGCCCCGTCGCGGCTCGCCGACACTGTCACCCAGCCGCGCACCGGCACGATCCAGGTGTCGCCCGCGCGCAGGCGCCGCTGCGGCACGTGGCAGTGGCCGGCAAGCCATTGCATCGGCCCGGCCAGCGCCATGTCGCCCGCCGCGGCATGCAGCACGGTGCCGGCCGCCACATGCAGCCGCAGGGCCTGGCCGCTCGTTAGCGGCATCACGGTCGGGGTGTGGTCGAGATCGCTTGGCATGGCAGGACTCCGGTAGCAGGCACAGGACTCCAGCCTATCGACCGGCTGCCGCGCGCGGGAGGCACACGGCCGCAACGCCGCGACCGGAACAGCAACGAGGATTCGCGCCTGTTACGATACAGCGCCCCCGCCTCTGTATCTGTACCGATGCGGCCGGGCGCGCCACGATGCCGCCATGGATACCACCACCCCGCTCTATCGCCAGCTTGCCGGCCACTACCGCCGCGCCATCGACGCCGGCACGCTCGCCGCCGGCGACCGCATGCCGTCGGTGCGCGCGCTGATGGCGCTGCATAACGTGAGCCTGTCGACGGCGCTGCAGGCCTGCCGGCAGCTGGAAAGCGACGGCCTGCTCGAAGCGCGGCCGCGCTCGGGCTACTTCGTTGCCGCGCCGCGGCGCGCCGTGCTGGCCGCGCTGTCCGAGCCCACCGCCGCGCTGCCCGACCCGGCCCAGTACGTCGGCATCCACCAGCGCATTTCCGGGCTGCTCGCGCGCGCCCAGCACGAGCCCGTGCACACCAACCTGGGCGGCGCCTACTGCGCGCCCTCGCTGTATCCCACCGAGGCCCTGCGCGGCGCCGCGGCGCGCGCGCTGCGCCGGCATCCGCAACTGTTCGGCGAGGGCGTCGAGCCCGATGGCTACCAGCCGCTGCGTGCCGCGATCGCACGGCAGGCGCTGCGCAACCGCGTGCAGCTGGCCCCGGAAGAGATCGTCATCACCAACGGCTGCACCGAGGCGCTGAACCTGGCGCTGCGCGCGGTGGCGGGCCCGGGCGATGTGATCGCGGTGGAGTCCCCCACCTACTACGGCCTGCTGCAGATCCTGGAAAGCCTGGGCATGCGCGCGCTGGAAATCCCGTGCAGCCCGCAGACCGGCATCTCGCTCGAGGCGCTGGAGCTGGCCGCGCAGCACTACGACAATATCCGTGCGGTCGCGGTGGTGCCGAACCTGCAGAACCCGCTCGGCTGCATCATGCCCGACGCGCACAAGGCGCGGCTGGTGCAATGGTGCGAGGCGCGCGGCATCGCGCTGATCGAGGACGACTGCTTCTCGGCCACCGCCGACAGCGATGCGCCGCTGGCCGCGGCCAAGGCCTGGGACGGCAGCGGCAACGTGATCCACTGCGCGTCGCTGCACAAGGTGCTGGCGCCCGGCATGCGGCTGGGCTGGATCGCCGCGGGCAAATGGCAGGCGCGCGTCGAGATGCTGAAGTTCGGCCTGTCGCGGCCGAACGAGATGCTGTCGCAGATGGCCGCCGCCGATTTCCTGGCATCGGGCGCGCATGACCGCCACCTGCGCCGGCTGCGCACGCGGCTGCGCGCGCAGCGCGAATGGTTCACGCAGGCCATCGCCGCCAGCTTTCCCGCCGGCACGCGGCTGGGCACGCCGCGCGGCGGCATGCACCTGTGGGTCGAGCTGCCCGCGCAGGTCTCGTCCGAGGCGGTGTTCGACCAGGCGCTGCGGGCCGGCATCCGCGTGATGCCGGGCGTGATGTTCTCCAACGCCGGGCGCTTCGACCACTGCCTGCGCATCAACTGCGGCACCCCGCGCTCCGCGCAGATCGAGCGCGCGCTCGGCACGCTCGCCACGATCGTGCAGCGGCTGGCGGGCTGATCGAGGCGGATTTCGGCGCCGGTCCTCGCGCCGCGGTCCTCGCGCCGATTTGCAACAACCCTCCCTTTTTGCGGGCGCCTCGCCTATCCTAGTGCGCGGTGTGCAGGCGCCCGTCCGGCTGGTCCCCGGCGGCCCGATCGCATCGGTTGCCCGCGGCCGCCGCGCACCTCCACAACAAGAACAAGGAGAATGGCCTTGACCAGTACATCCGTGGCGCCGTCCGCCGGCCGGGGTATCGGCGACCCTGCCGGCAACCTTCCGGACGATTACCAGACCCTGTTCCAGCTGGCGCCGGTGTCGCTGTGGCTGGAAGACTTCAGCGCGGTGCGCGAGTGCTTCGCGCAATGGCGGCAGCAGGGCATCACCGACCTGCGCGCGCACCTGCGCGCCGACCCGCGGCGGGTGGCGCAGTGTTCCGCGCTGATCCGCGTGATCGCGGTGAACCGGCGCACGCTTGAGCTGTTCCGCGCCGCCGACCTCGACGATCTGGTGAACAACCTCGACACCGTGTTCCGCGACGACATGTTCGAACAGCATGTCGAAGAGCTCGGCCAGCTGTGGGATGGCGCCAATGGCTTTGCCAGCCAGACCGTCAACTACGCGCTCGACGGCGCGCGGCTCGACATCCAGCTGGAGGCCACGGTGATGCCGGGCCACGAACAGACCTGGGAGCGCGTGCTGTTGTCGATCAAGGACATCACCCCGCGCCTGCGCACCGAGCGCGAGCTGCGCCGCAGCGAGCAGTATGCGCTAGGCCTGTTCGAGCATTCGCCGGTGTCGCTGTGGGTCGAGGACTTCAGCGCGGTCAAGGTGCTGATCGACGAGGTCCGCGCCGCCGGCATCACCGACTTCCGCACCTTCCTCAACGTCCATCCCGACTTCGTCTCGCGCTGCATGCAGGAAATCCGCGTGCTCGACGTCAACCAGCAGACCCTGCTGATGTTCGGCGCGGACAGCAAGGCCGCGCTGCTGTCGCGGCTCGGCGATGTGTTCCGCGACGACATGCGCGTCCACTTTGCCGAGCAGCTGATCGACCTGTGGCACGGGCGGCTGTGGCAGCAGCGCGAGGTCATCAACTACGCGCTCGACGGCCGCGCCGTCGATGTGTACATGCAGTGGTCGGTGTTTCCCGGGCGGGAGGCTGACTGGGACCAGGTGCTGGTGTCGCTGACCGATATCACGGCGCGCAAGAAGGCCGAGGCCTATGTCGAGTTCCTCGGCAAGCATGACGTGCTGACCAAACTCTACAACCGCGCCTACTATGAGGACGAACTGGCGCGGCTGGGGCGCAAGGGCCCGTGGCCGGTCAGCGTGGTGGCGGTCGACCTGAACGGGCTCAAGCTCGTCAACGACCAGTTCGGCCACGCCGACGGCGACAGCCTGCTGCGCCGCACCGGCGAAGTGCTGAAGAAGGCCGTGGGCGAGCAGGCCTGCGTGGCGCGCACCGGCGGCGACGAGTTCATGGTGCTGCTGCCGGGCCGCGACGAGCGCGGCGCCGCCACCGTGGTCGAGCAGATCGACAAGGTGGTGGAGCTGAACAACCAGTTCTACCCGGGCACGCGGCTGAGCTTCTCCATCGGCCACGCCACCTGCCAGGCCGGCGAACGCCTCGGCGACATCGTCAAGCTGGCCGACAGCCGCATGTACCAGGCCAAGCGCGACCACTACGCCGCGCTCGCCAACGAACGCCGCCGCGACTGAAGGCTAGCGGCTTAATCCGGCGTGCACTGGCCGCGCATCAGTGCCCACTCTTCGCACTGCTTGCCGGACGGGAAGGTGCAGATGCCGGTCTGGCCCGCCGGCGTCGTCACGATCTGCAGCTTGCCGCCGCGCTGCGCGCAGTTGACGGAGGCAGGGTTGGCCATGCCGATGGCCTGGCCGCCCGCCGGGCGCTCTGCCGGGGTGTTGCTGCAAGCGGCCATGCCAGCGACAGCCAGCAACACTGCGATACGGGTGTGCATTGGGATCTCCGCGAGACAAGAAACGGCCCGATTGTGTGCACCCTCTCCCGCAAGCGGGAGAGGGGAGCAAATCATCGGCTGCTGCTTACAGGTAGACGATCAAGCCCACGCCCAGCACGATCAGGCCGAACTTGGTCACGTAGTACAGCTGGCGGTTCCAGGCCTTGAAGCGGCGGCGATACTGGCCGCCCAGCCAGACAAAGCGGAACAGGCGGTTGATCATGCCGGTCTGGTCGTGCTCGTCGTTGGGCGAGCTGGCCGCGGTCATGACCTTGCGGCCCATCCAGTGGTTGAATTTCGCGGCCCAGCCGTAGCGCATCGGGCGCTCGATATCGCAGAACAGGATCAGCCGGTTGGCCTCGCTGCGGTTCTCGGCCCAGTGCAGGTAGGTTTCGTCGAACACCACGCCCTCGCCGTCGCGCCAGCTGTGGCGCTCGCCGTCGACTTCGATAAAGCAGCGGTCGTCGTTCGGCGTGGCCAGGCCCAGGTGATAGCGCAGCGAGCCGGCAAACGGGTCGCGGTGCGGATTGAGCTTGCCGCCCGGCGGCAGCTCGGCGAACATCGCCGCCTTGACCGTGGGCAGCTCGCGCAGCAGCGCCACGGTCTTGGGGCACAGCTGCTCGGCCGACGGGTGCTGGGCCTCGTACCACTTCAGGTAGAAGCGCTTCCAGCCGTACTTGAAGAAGGAATTGAAGCCGGCGTCGTCGTTCTTGTCGGCGGCCTTGATCTTGCGCATCGCCGCCAGTGCCAGGCCTTCATCGCGGATCTCGGGCCAGGCGGCGCGCAGCTTTTCCAGGTCGGGGAAATTGTCGACCGGGATATACGGGGTGCGCGGCACGCCCGAGAACGCGTACATGAAGCAGTTGATCGGGGCCACCAGCGCCGAATGGTCCAGCAGCTGGCGCCACAGGCGCAGGCGCACCTTGCCGCGGAAGTGCACATACAGGATGGCACCGAGGTAGCCCGCGACGATTATCCACTTGATCACCGAAATCCTCCTGGTCAGCCGCCTGCGCCGCACGGCGTGCCGCGGCCCGGCTGGGTGAAAACCCGCATTTTAGCGAAACGGCGGGGGCACCGCAGCTTGCGCCCGCTGCGGCACATGACAGGCCCGGCGGCATTGCCCGGCGGACCGCGCCTCAGGCGCCGCCGCGGGACTGGCGGGCGATGCGCTCGATCAGCGCGCGGGCGTCGCCGGGCTGGCCCTGCAGCGTCAGCAGGCGCGCGTTGAGCACCAGGTTTTCCAGCACCAGCTTGGCGGTCGAGGCCCACATCGTGGCCAGCAGCGCCTCCACCGGCAGGCCGGACGCTTCCAGCTCGCTCGAGCGCTCCGCGATCAGGCGGCACGCCAGCCGGCGCAGCGCGGCGTCGTCGAACGGCAGGTCGGCGTAGTCGATCGGGTCTTCCTTTTCGACTTCCGTCATCAGTTGCAGCAGGGTGTCTTCGGTCATGGGCAGACTCCTGGCAGGGCACGGCAAACGACACGCGGCAATCCGCGGCCATGACGACATCGAGGTGCGCCTCGCGGCGCACCATACGGCACGCAGTCGCTGCAACCAAAGCTAATGCAGCGCGCCGCGGCTTGTCAATCGACAAGCCGCGGCGCGGCAGGCGGACGTTCCCGGATGTCTCAGAGCGCCGGCGGCTGGCGGCGGAAGCCGACGCCAAAGCGGTTCCACGCATTGATGGCCGAGATCAGCAGCGTCAGGTCGGCCATTTCCTTTTCCGAGAACTGCTCGCGCAGGGCCTGGTAGTCCGCATCCGGCGCCTGGCTCTGCGGCAGCAGCGTGAGCGCCTCGGTCCACGCCAGCGCGGCGCGCTCGCGCGGGGTGAACCAGCTCACTTCGCGCCAGGCCGGCAGCAGGCTCAGGCGGCGCTCGCTTTCGCCGTGCTTGCGCGCATCGGTGATGTGCATGTCCAGGCAAAAGGCGCAGCCGTTGATCTGTGAGGCGCGGATCTTGACCAGTTCCTTCAGCGTGGTCTCGAGCGAGCAGCGCGCCAGGTAGACCTCGACGCCGACCATTGCCTTGTAGGCGTCGGGGGCCACGTCTTGCCAGTTCATCCGTTCTTCCATGATCGATCTCCGTAGACAGTTTGGTTTCAGCTGGATGGAGCGGGCGCGGTGCCGCACCCGACGGGATGAAAGATAGACACCCGCATTGGCTCCGTACACTGCCAATTTCCGGCAGAATCAGTAGACCAATCGAGATCGACGCCATCCGCCATGGAACTGCATCTGGCCCTGGACCACGCCGGCGACCTGACCGCGCAGATCGTCCACCACATCCGCGACGCGATCCAGGGCGGCCGGCTCGAAGCCGGCGCGCGCATGCCGCCCTCGCGCCTGCTCGGCACGCAACTGGGGGTCGCGCGCAAGACCGTGACCACCGCCTATGAGCGGCTGGTGGCCGAAGGCTGGCTGCACGCGCGCGTCGGCGACGGTACTTATGTCGCGCCCGGCCTGGCGCGGCCGGCGGTGCGGGTCGCCGCGGCGCCGGTACTGCCGCCGGCGGTGCAGCGCTGGCTGGCGGTGCCGACGCCATTCCTGGCCCCGGCCGGCGGCGCCCGCTACGCCTTCCAGCCAGGCCAGGCCGACACCACCCGCTTTCCGCACGAAGCCTGGTCGCGCTGCGTGCGCGCGGCGCTGGCGGCCGAGCGCACGCGCGCACCCGGCCCGGCCGACGCCGCCGGCGAGATGCCGCTGCGCCAGGCGATTGCGCGCCATATCGCCTTTACCCGCGGCGTGCAGAGCGCGCCGACCGACATCCTCGTCACCAGCGGCGCGCAGCAAGGCATCGACCTGCTGGCGCGGCTGCTGCTCGGACCGGGCGCGGTGGTGGCGATGGAGGATCCGGGCTATCCGATGGCGCGCGCCTTGTTCCAGGGCCTGGGCGCGCGCGTGGTGCCGGTGCCCGTCGATGAGGAAGGACTGGTGGTGGCGGCGCTGCCCAACGACGCCACGCTGGTCTATGTCACGCCCTCGCACCAGTCGCCGCTGGGCGTGCCGCTGAGCCTGGCGCGGCGCCAGGCCCTGCTCGACTGGGCCGCGCGCCGCCATGCGGTGATCCTGGAAGACGACTACGACAGCGAGTTCCGCTATGGCGGCCAGGCCCTCGATGCGCTGCAGACGCTGGACCGGCACGGCCGCGTGGTCTACCTGGGCACCTTCTCCAAGACCCTGGCGGCCAACCTGCGCGGCGGCTACGTGGTGGTGCCGCCCTGGCTGATGCCGGCGGCGCGCAAGGTCAAGCACCTGATGGACTGGTACACGCCGACGCTGCTGCAGCAGGCGCTGGCGCGCTTCCTGTCCGAGGGCCACCTGCTGCGCCATATCCGGCGTTCGCATGCGCGCCATGCCCAGCGCCGCGCGCGCTTGCTGGCGCGGCTGCAGGGCGACCTGTCGCCGTGGCTGGAGCCGCTGCCGGCAGTCGCCGGCTTCCACCTGGCGGCGCGGCTGCGCGTGCCGGTGGCCACCGAGGCGCTGGTGTCGATGGCCCGGCTGGCCGATCTGGAACTGGCCACGCTGGATCCCTGCTATGCCAGTCCGCCCGCCAGTTGCGCCGGGCTGCTGCTGGGCTTCGGCGCGATCGACCTGCTGGATATCGACCCTGCCCTGGACCGGCTGGCGATGGTACTCTCTGCCTTGGCTCCCATCCCGCCGCGCCCGGCGTGATCCGGCCGGCACCGGGAGACGCCAGCCAGGCTCGGCAGCAGGTGACACATCTTCGACATGACGCCCCAGTCATACTTGCCGGGCAAATTTGCTGTGAACAAAACGGATGTCCGAAAGTCTCATTCGCACTTCCAAACAACCCGAGTCGCGTTCATGACCAAGCGTTTGTTGTCCGCCATGCGTCAGTACGCATGGTTTGCAGGGGTGAAGCACCATGTCGTGCAGGGCGTCGAAGCCCTGGCGGAGCTGCTCAAGTCCCCGTCCGCCGCGGCGCGCGCCGTCGCGGCCATCGTTGCCGAAACCGAACAGGGCGTGCAGGTCTGGGTCTCGTACTTCGGCAAGCCGCTGGACCCGCACACCAACTATGTGCTGTGGCCGAACCGGGCGCTGCGTCCGGCGCGACGGCGCATCCAGCCCTCTCCCATCGAGCTGCTGCAGAGCCAGCGGCGGCGCGGCGAATAGTCGCCCCACCTGGCTGATACCACGCCGCGCGCCTGCGCAGGCGCCGGCAGCGCTCAGGCGTCGGCCCAGCGCCGCAGCAGGTTGTGATAGACACCGGTCAGGCCGATCACCGATTCGTGCGCCTGGCCGAGTTGCTGCGCCACCTGGCGGATGCGCCCGTCGAGTTCGAACAGCATGGCGCGCTGGCCGTCGTCGCGGACCATGCTCTGGATCCAGAAGAACGACGACACCCGCGCCCCGCGCGTGACCGGTGTCACGTGGTGGATGCTGGTGGCCGGGTACAGCACCATGTGCCCGGCCGGCAGTTTCACGCGCTGCTGCCCGTAGGTGTCCTCGACCACCAGTTCGCCACCGTCGTAGTCTTCCGGCTCGGTCAGGAACAGCGTTGCCGACAGGTCGCTGCGAATGCGGAAGCTGGTGCCGCGCAGATAGCGGATCGCGTTGTCGACATGGTTGGCAAAGGTATGCCCGCCCTCATAGCGGTTGAACAGCGGCGGATAGACCTTCAGCGGCAGCGCCGCCGAGAAGAACAATGCATGGTTGCCCAATGCGTCCTGGATCAGGTCGCCGACCTGCCGCGCCGCCGGCGAGCCCTCGGGCAGCTGCAGGTTGCGCTTGGCCAGCGCCGACTGGTAGCCCGAGGTTTCATTGCCATCCGTCCACGGCGCCGCGTCGATGATGTCGCGCACTTGCGCGACCTGGGCCTTGGTCAGTACGTCGGGAATCTGCAGCATCATGATGGCTTCTACGTCGGGATAAATCGGCAGGCGCCCATTGTATGGGAACCCCGCGCAAGGTCCGAACAAGAATCATTATTGTTTGATCCCGCGCAGGCGGTGCCTTCACTACAATGGTTGGTGTATGCCGCCATCGACGAGGAGCAGACATGCCGGAACCGCTACACGACGAAGCGCTGGTCAATCTCTACCTGGAACGCATCTCGGCCCTTTCGGTCAGCGCCTTCGATGGTGCCGACGTCAGCGGCGAACTCGATGCGGTGATGCGCGAAGCCGTGACCAGGTGCCAGGCCGCCGGCGGGCCGCAGGCACAGGGAACGCTGGCGGTACTCGCCGCGCGCTTGCGCGATCGCGCCGATGCCGCCGAACGCGAAGACCAGCCGCTGGTGCGCGATACCTTCAGGCTTGCGGCGCAACGCGTGCCGGCATGACGTTGAGACGTTGATGCGCTGCGATTCCATGCGTGCACTGGCCGCATTGGCATCGATGTCAAAACACTAAGGGAAGCTGGCCGGTCGGCCTGTGGAACAACGCTTGAGGGATCGCGGCGGTTGCCGCGGCTGGCTGATGCCAGGCGTTGGTTGCGGGGGCAGGACTTGAACCTGCGACCTTCGGGTTATGAGCCCGACGAGCTGCCAACTGCTCCACCCCGCGTCTGAAGGAGATGGATTATGGGCGATCCGACGGCGCATGGCAAGCACTATTTGCGTCGACGCCTCAAATCATTCGCCGCCGGGCCAAGTCGATACATCACAACGTGATATAAACCGCTGCGCGCGCGAAGGCATGCCGCACTTATTCGGCAGGTCCCAGCAGGCGATCGACCAGCGCATAGCCGGCGCCGAACGCCGCCACCTCGGCCGCATGGCGCGTGGCAAATTGCTGCGGGCCGCTGGCGAGCAGCTCGGTATCGCCCGCATCCGCCGGATCGGCACCTTCCTGCGCGACGCGCACCTCATAACTCCAGCGGCCAATGCTGCCCGGCCCCTGCGGCGACACCAGGACGTAGACGTCCATGCCGCGATATGCCTCGACGCGCCAGTCTGCGTTGTCCATGCGCATGGCTCCCGGATTCGTGATGGGTCTCTTCGAGACTAGGAGGCGCCACGCGCGACCGCAAGGTGCGGCACAGCAAGGCCGAACAGCAAGGCCGAAGCAGGCGGGAACGAAAACAAAAAGGGCTTCCGTTTCCGGAAGCCCTTTTCTTTCTGCATAGGTGGCGCGGCTGGCAGGATTCGAACCCACGACCCCTTGGTTCGTAGCCAAGTACTCTATCCAACTGAGCTACAGCCGCACGCGAGAAAAAGATTATAACCCAGTTTTCGTTTTTGTGAAGCCCCCTGCCAACTTTTTTGCGATCTTGATTGGGACGGGTCGATGCGAGCCCACCCCGGAGCAGCCCGCCAGCGGGCTTTTCCTATAATGGCAGACTGAAGAAGTGATCCGGACCATGAACAAGGCATTTGTCAAAGAGTCCTCGGGCGACGAGGACGACGACCTCCCCGAAGGCGCAGCACCGCTGCCACCCGGCACCAAGAACTACATCACCGCGCAAGGCTATGCGCGCCTGCGCGATGAGTTGATGCACCTGATCGATGTCGAGCGGCCCGACGTGGTGCAGATCGTGTCGTGGGCGGCGTCCAATGGCGACCGCTCCGAGAACGGCGACTATCTCTATGGCAAGAAGCGGCTGCGCGAGATCGACCGCCGCATCCGCTTCCTGACACGCCGCCTGGACAAGGCCGAAGTGGTCGACCCGTCCCTGCAGGGCGACAACGACCAGATCTTCTTTGGCGCCACCGTCACCTACGCCCATGCGTCGGGCGAAGAGACCACCATCACCATCGTCGGCATGGACGAGGTCGACCTCGACCACAACCACGTCAGCTGGATCTCGCCGATCGCCAAGGCGCTGCTCAAGGCGCGCGAAGGCGACACCGTGGCGTTGCGCACGCCGGCCGGCGTCGAGCAGATCGATATCCTGGAAGTTCGCTACCCGCCAGCGAAACCATGATGGAGCGGGCCGCCTAGCTGTCGTTGCGGTCGCGGAAGATGCGGATCACGTCGGGGTTGCGGCGCAGCCCGCGCATCACGTTGGCCAGGTGCAGGCGGTTCTGCACCTGGATGATGAACTGCATGTAGGTGGCTTCCTGGTGGCCGGCGTCCTGCTGCTCCATCGCCACGTGGGCAACGTTGGCATCGGCCGCGGTCAGGTCCGCCGCCACGCGCGCGACGATGCCCTTGACGTTGCGCACCATCACCTTGATCGACACATCGAAGGCACGCGTGGTCTTCTTGGCCCACATCACGTCGATCCAGTGCTCTGGATCCTTGCTGTGCAGGCGCTTGGCGATCTTGCAGTCCTGCACGTGGATCTGCAGCCCCTCGCCCTTGCCGAGGTAGCCGACGATCGAATCGCCCGGGATCGGGCGGCAGCACGCCGAGAAGATCATCGACATGCCCTCGTCGCCGGTGATCGGCACCGCGGGCGCTTCCTCGCCGGCAAAGGTCTGCACCGCCGCCAGCAGCGCGCTGTCGACGTCGCCGGACAGCTCCTGCAGCAGGATCTCCATGCGCTTGGCCACCACCGCCGGCACGCGCCGGCCCAGCGCCAGGTCGGCGAAGATGTCTTCGCGCTGCTTGTTGCCGGTCCACTGGATCATGCGGTCCCACACCGACTGCGGCACCGCCTTCAGCTCGATGCCGAGCTGGCGCGCGGATTGTTCCAGCAGCCGCTCGCCGAGCTGGATCGCTTCGTCCAGCTTGGTGGTCTTCAGGTAATGGCGGATCGCCGCGCGCGCCTTGCCGGTGCGCACGAACGACAGCCAGGCGGGATTCGGCTTGGAGTAAGGGGCCGTCACCACCTCGACGATATCGCCGCTCTTGAGCTCGGTGCGCAGCGGCAGCATCTCGTTGTTGATCTTGACCGCGACGCACTGGTTGCCCAGGTCGCTGTGCACCGCGTAGGCAAAGTCCAGCGCGGTGGCGCCGCGCGGCAGCGCGCGGATATGGCCCTTGGGCGTGAACACGTAGACCGCGTCGGGGAACAGGTCGATCTTGACGTGCTCGAGGAATTCCTGCGAATCGCCGGTCTGGCTCTGGATATCGAGCAGCGACTGCAGCCACTGGTGCGCCTGCTGCTGGATATCGTTGGCGTGGTCGGCCTGGTGCTTGTACATCCAGTGCGCGGCCACGCCCGCCTCGGCGATCTGGTGCATGTCGCGCGTGCGGATCTGGAACTCGACCGGCGTGCCGAACGGGCCCACCAGCGTGGTGTGCAGCGACTGGTAGCCGTTGATCTTGGGGATCGCGATGTAGTCCTTGAACTTGCCGGGCATCGGCTTGTACAGGCCGTGCAGCGCGCCCATCGCCATGTAGCAGTGCATCTGCGTTTCCACCACCACGCGGAACCCGTACACGTCCAGCACCTGCGAGAACGACAGCTGCTTGTCGTGCATCTTGCGGTAGATGCTGTAGAGCGTTTTCTCGCGGCCCGACAGTTCGGCCACGATGCCGGCATCGGCCAGCGCCTTCTGCGCGGCCTCGAGGATGCGCTTGACCACCTCGCGCCGGTTGCCGCGCGCGGCCTTGACGGCTTTTTCGAGCGTGGCGTAGCGGAACGGCGAGCCGACCTTGAACGACAGCTCCTGCAGCTCGCGGTAAATCGTGTTGAGACCGAGACGGTGCGCGATCGGCGCATAGATCTCCATGGTCTCGAGCGCGATGCGGCGGCGCTTCTCCGGCGGCACGAAGTCGAGCGTGCGCATGTTGTGCGTACGGTCGGCCAGCTTCACCAGGATCACGCGCACGTCGCGCGCCATCGCCAGCAGCATCTTGCGGAAGCTCTCCGCCTGCGCCTGCTCGCGGCTCTGGAATTCGAGCTTGTCCAGCTTGGTCAGGCCATCGACCAGTTCGGCGACCTTGGGACCGAATTTCTCGGCCAGCTCGCTCTTGGTGATGCCCTGGTCTTCCATCACGTCGTGCAGCAGCGCCGCCATGATGGACTGCACGTCCAGCTTCCAGTCCGCGCACAGCTCGGCCACCGCCACCGGATGGGTGATGTAGGGCTCGCCGCTCTGGCGGTACTGGCCCAGGTGGGCCTCGTCGGAAAACTGGAAGGCCTCGCGTACGCGCGCCAGGTCGGGCGCCTTCAGGTACGCAAGCTTCTCCATCAGCCGGGTGATGGAGATGACCTGCTGGCGCGGCGGCACCGCCGGCTGCGAGGTCGGGCCGAAGAAATGCCGGTATGACTGCGCCAGCACAGCATCGATAAACAGGCTGTCGGCCACCGGCGGCGCCACTTGCTGCGCCGCCGCCAGTTCGTCCGGCACGGCCGCGCCCCGCGCCTTGCCCGGCGCCAGCGCGGGCGCGACGGCGCGCTCGCCGACGACATCGTCGCCGAGCGGATCGGGAAGATTGGGAGCGCCGGTGCGCGCGTTCACGGAAGACTGGCCCGGAATGGTGCGCTTACGCGCCGCGGGCGGGGCCGCATCGCCAGGCGCCGGCACGACCGCCGTCGGCGACGGCTGGGATGGAGGCTTGGAGGGCGGATGCGGCGATGGCATGGCGGCGGCCCGGGGAATCCGGCTGGAGAGCCTGGAACAGTGCTGGCACGATGCAGGGATGAGCCATGGGCCGCCTGGTGGATCAGGTCGGGACCTTTTTCAGCATCTCGATGCCGACCTGGCCCGACGCGATCTCGCGCAGTGCCACCACGGTCGGCTTGTCCTTCGCTTCGACCTTGGGCGTGTGGCCCTGCACCAGCTGGCGCGCACGGTACGTGGCCGCCAGCGCGAGCTCGAAACGATTCGGAATGTGTTTCAGACAATCTTCGACGGTAATACGCGCCATATCAAATCCACCTTGGGACAAAACCTTACGTTGGGTTGCCATTTTACAGCACGCGGCGGAAAACGCCGGCGGCGCTCCGCGCGGCTGCCATCGGCGGGCATCGTTTCAGTGGATGCCGAGCTCGATGAACAGCTCCGCATGCCGCGCCTTCTGCGACGAAAAGCGCAGCCGCGTGGCGCTGATCACGTTGCGCAGCTGCTCCAGCGCATCGTCGAACACCTCGTTGATGATCACGTAGTCCGACTCCGAGGCGTGGGCCATTTCGCTGCCCGCGGCCAGCAGGCGGCGCACGATCACGTTGGGCTCGTCCTGGCCGCGCTTTTTCAGGCGCTCTTCGAGCGCGGTCAGCGACGGCGGCAGGATGAAGATCTCCACCGCGTTGGAAAAGCGCTGGTGCACCTGCTGCGCGCCCTGCCAGTCGATCTCCAGCAGCACGTCGTTGCCTTGCGCCATCTGCTGCTCGATCCACACGCGCGAGGTCGCGTAATAGTTGCCGTGCACCTCGGCCCATTCCAGGAAGTCGCCGCGGTCGCGCGCGGCGCGGAAGGCGTCGACGGTGACGAAGTGGTACTCGCGCCCGTCCTCCTCGCCCGGACGCGGCGCGCGCGTGGTGTGCGAGATCGACAGGCGGATGGCCGGGTCCTGCGCCAGCAGCGCGTTGACCAGCGTCGACTTGCCCGCGCCCGAGGGCGCCACCACCATGAACAGGTTGCCGGGGTAGACGGTGTCGATGGCGGTGTGGGAAGGCGCGTGGGAAGGCGCTTGGGAAGGCGGATTAGCGGCCGACGGGGAAGTTGGGCTCATGATGATTCGGTGACTGTCTTACTCTAGATTCTGGACCTGCTCGCGCATCTGCTCGATCAGCAGCTTGAGTTCCATCGAGGCATCGGCCAGTTCCTTGGCGGCGGCCTTGGAGCCGAGCGTGTTGGCCTCGCGGTTGAGCTCCTGCATCATGAAGTCCAGGCGCTTGCCGACCTGGCCGCCCTTCTTCAGGATATGGCGGGTTTCGTTCAGGTGCGCCTGCAGCCGCGACAATTCTTCGGCGATATCGATGCGGATGCCGTAGACGGTGGCTTCCTGGCGGATGCGCTCGGCGATCTCGTCGCGGCTCATCGACGGCATGCCGTTGGGCGCGGCCAGGTTGAAGGCTTCCTGCAGGCGCTCGGTCAGCTTTTCCTGGTGATGCGCGATCAGCTGCGGGATGGTCGGGGTCAGGCGCTCGACGATCGCCAGCATGGCGTCGATGCGCTCGGTCAGCGTGGCCTTGAGCGCATCGCCCTCGCGGCGGCGCGCTTCCAGCAACTGGTCGAGCGCCTCGCGCGCGGCGCCGAGCACGGCCTCGCGCAGCGCCTCCTGCGACAGCTCCGGCTCGACCAGCACGCCGGGCCAGCGCAGGATCTCGCCCATGCGCAGGGTGCCGGCGTGGCTGAAGGTGGCGGCCACGGTGGTTTCCAGCGCACGGATCTGCGCCAGCAGGCCGTCGTTCAGCGCCAGCGTGGCGCCGCCGGCATCGGTGCGCTGCAGGTTGATGCGGCATTCCAGCTTGCCGCGCGACAACTGCGCCATCAGCATCTCGCGCAACGCCGGCTCGAACGCGCGGCACTCCTCGGGGGCCCGGAACAACAGGTCGAGGAAACGCGAATTGACAGTGCGGAATTCCACCGAAACGGACGCGGTGCGCCCGCTGGGCTCGCCCTGCGCGTTGGTCAATGGCGCCTGGCGCGTCGCCAGGCCATAGCCTGTCATGCTGTGGATCATTGGTTGTTCTCGTGAATGGCGCCGCGCCAGCCTGAAGCGGCTGCGGCCTGCCGGCGGACGCCCGCCCGGCTGGCGCGGCGCAGCGTCTGGGGGCGCCCTCAAAACGTTGAAAGGCGGGCAATAACGCCCGTATTTGTGTTCTTTACAAGTGACCGATTAGCCCGGACAATCCGGAGGCAAATTCCGGAGCAAATCCGCGGGGGCAACTCCGGTCCTATTCCCATGACAGAGCCAAAGGGCACGCCACAACCGAAGAGTGCACCGCTGCCCGTCGGCACGCTGCTGTCCAACTATCGTATTGTAAAGAAGTTGGCCAGCGGGGGGTTCAGTTTCGTCTACCTGGCCACCGACGAAACCGGCGCGCCGGTCGCCATCAAGGAGTACCTGCCGTCGTCGCTGGCGCGGCGCAACCCCGGCGAACTGATCCCCGTGGTGCCCGAGGAAAACGCCGCGGCGTTCCGGCTGGGCCTGAAGTACTTCTTCGAAGAGGGCCGCTCGCTGGCCCGCATTTCCCATCCCAGCGTGGTGCGCGTGGTGAACTTCTTCCGCGAGAACGCCACCGTCTACATGGTGATGAACTACGAGCTGGGCAAGACGCTGCAGGAGCATGTGCTGGCGGCCCGGCAGCAGGGGCGCGCCAAGGTGCTGCGCGAGCATTTCATCCGCAAGGTCTTCCACGACCTGATGAGCGGCCTGCGCGAAGTGCATATCCACAAGCTGCTGCACCTGGACATCAAGCCCGGCAACATCTACCTGCGCGAGGACGAGTCGCCGATCCTGCTCGATTTCGGCGCCGCGCGGCAGACCCTGACCATGGAGGCGGCGCGCTTCCAGCCGATGTACACGCCCGGCTTTGCCGCGCCGGAACTGTACGGCAAGCACTCCGACCTGGGCCCGTGGACCGACATCTACAGCCTGGGCGCGACGCTCTACGCCTGCATGGCCGGCCTGCCGCCGCAAGAAGCCAACCAGCGCGAGAAGGACGACCGCATGGGCGAGGCGCTGATGCGGCTGCGCAGCAGCTACACCAACGGCCTGGTCGACCTGGTCGAGTGGTGCCTGCGGCTGGAGCCATCGGGCCGACCGCAGAGCGTATTCCGGCTGCAGAAGGAGTTGCGCGAGCAGACCAACGCGCTGGGCGAACAGGCGCTGTCCCCGCTGACCCAGGCGCCGGCTGCCGCCCCTGCCGCGCCGGAAAAAGCGCCCGCGACCTCGCGCTTCCTGACGCTGCTGCGCCGGCGCGACGAGCCCGCACCCGGCGCGAGCGTCGACTGAATCACATACCCGGCTCGGCGCCCCCCGTGCGCGCGGCCGGGCCACTCAACATCAAGAAAGCCAACCAGCCAACATGCGATTCTCTGTCTACCAGGAAAGCAGGAAAGGCGGCCGCCGCGTCAACCAGGACCGCATGGGCTATTGCTTCACGCGCGATGCGCTGCTGATGGTGCTGGCCGACGGCCTGGGCGGCCATGCCCACGGCGAAGTCGCCGCGCAGCAGGCGCTGCAGACGCTGGCGCGCCAGTTCCAGCTGCAGGCGCGGCCCGCGGTGCGCAACCCGGCCGAGTTCCTGCAGGACACCATCATGCTGGCGCACCGCGAAATCCACCGCTACGCCGAAGCCAACCAGATGGCCGACGTGCCGCGCACCACGGTGGTCTGCTGCCTGGTGCAGCACGGCCAGATCCACTGGGCCCACGCCGGCGATTCGCGCTACTACCTGCTGCGCAAGGGCCGGCTGCTGACGCGCACGCGCGACCACTCCAAGATCGAAAACCTGCTGCAGCAGGAGCGCGTGCTGCCGATGGAGGTGGCCAACCATCCCGAGCGCAACAAGCTCTACAACTGCCTGGGCTCCCCCAACCTGCCGCTGATCGACCTGGGCGGGCCGGTGCGGCTGGATCCGGGCGACGTCGCCCTGCTCTGCTCCGACGGCCTGTGGGGCCCGCTGGACGAGCCGGTGCTGGTGGACAAGCTGTCGCGGCTGTCGGTGGTGCAGGCGGTACCGGCGCTGATCGACCAGGCGCTGCAGCAGGCCGGAGAAGGTGCCGACAACACCACCGGCATCGCCATGATGTGGGAGCTCGACAACAACACCGCCGGCCAGGACGCGGTGATGACCGACACCCTGCCGCTCAATGCCTTCACCACCTCGATCCTGGAGCGCAACGGCACCGACAGCGACCTGCTGTCCGAGGAAGAGATCGAGCGCTCGATCGCCGAGATCCGCGCCGCCATCGACAAGACCAGCAACCTGATGCGGTGATGCGCTGCCCTGGCCGCGCCGGGGCAGCGATGCAGCGCGCATGGGCTGGCAGCGGTAGAATCGCGGTCTCCCCCGTTTCTACCCATCCGGACAATCCATCCCATGCGACCCAGCGGCCGCGCAGCCGATGCGCTGCGTTCCATCAGCCTTACCCGCCACTACACCCGCCACGCCGAGGGCTCGGTCCTGTGCGCCTTTGGCGATACCAAGGTGCTTTGCACCGCCAGCGTGCTGGCCAAAGTCCCGCCGCACAAGAAAGGCAGCGGCGAAGGCTGGGTTACGGCCGAATACGGCATGCTGCCGCGCGCCACCCACACGCGTTCCGACCGCGAGGCCGCGCGCGGCAAGCAGACCGGCCGCACCCAGGAAATCCAGCGCCTGATCGGCCGCGCCATGCGCTCGGTGTTCGACCTCGCGGCGCTGGGCGAATACACGCTGCACCTCGACTGCGACGTGCTGCAGGCCGACGGCGGCACCCGCACCGCCGCCATCACCGGCGCCTTTGTCGCCGCCCACGACGCGGTCTCGACCATGCTGCGCGACGGCCTGATCGCCGCCAGCCCGATCCGCGACCATGTCGCCGCGGTCTCCGTCGGCATGGTCGACGGCGTGCCGGTGCTGGACCTCGACTACGCCGAAGACAGCAACTGCGACACCGACATGAACGTGGTCATGACCGGCAGCGGCGGCTTTGTCGAGGTGCAAGGCACCGCCGAAGGCGCCCCCTTCAGCCGCGCCGACCTCGACGCCATGACGCGCCTGGCCGAAGCCGGCATCGGCCGCCTGGTGCAGCTCCAGCGCGAAGCGCTGGGCCTGGCCTGAGCCACGGAGCCCGCGATGCAACGCCTGGTACTGGCTTCCAACAACCCTGGCAAGCTGCGCGAATTCGGCGCGCTGCTGGCGCCGCTCGGCTTTGACGTGGTGACCCAGGGCGAGCTCGGCATCCCCGAAGCCGAGGAACCCTTCGCCACCTTCGTCGAGAACGCGCTGGCCAAGGCCCGCCATGCCAGCCGGCTCGCCGGCCTGCCCGCGCTGGCCGACGACTCCGGCATCTGCGTGCAGGCACTGGGCGGCGCGCCCGGGGTCTATTCCGCGCGCTATGCGCAGATGGCGGGGCAGGCCAAGTCGGATACCGCCAACAACGCCTACCTGGTCTCGCAGCTGGCCGGCAAACTGAACCGCCACGCGTACTACTACTGCGTGCTGGTGTTCGTGCGCCACGCCGACGACCCGTGCCCGATCATCGCCGAGGGCGTGTGGCACGGCGAGGTCGTCGACGCGCCGCGCGGCGCGGGCGGCTTCGGCTACGACCCGCACTTCCTGCTGCCGGCGCTGGGCAAGACCGCCGCCGAGCTGGCGCCGGAAGAGAAGAACCGCGTCAGCCACCGCGCCCAGGCGCTGCGCGCCCTGGTGGCCCGGCTGCAGGCCGAGGCCGCGGAGACTGCCGCCCGATGATTCCGATCGTACCGGCCTCCGCGTCCGTGCCCGTGGACAGCAACCAGCTCTGGCTCAAGCCCGGGCAGATCCGCCTGTCCGGTTCGCCGCCGCTGTCGCTGTATGTGCATGTCCCATGGTGCGTGCGCAAGTGCCCGTATTGCGATTTCAACTCGCACGCCGCGCCCGGCGCCGACAACCACGAGATCCCGGAAGACCTCTACCTGGACGCGCTGCGCGCCGACCTGGAGCAGTCGCTGCCGCTGGTATGGGGGCGTCCGGTGCATACCGTCTTTATCGGCGGCGGCACGCCCAGCCTGCTGTCGGCGGCGGGCATGGACCGGCTGCTGTCGGATATCCGCGCGCTGCTTCCGCTCGACGCCGATGCCGAGATCACGATGGAGGCCAATCCCGGCACCTTCGAAGCCGACAAGTTCGCCAGCTACCGCGCCAGCGGCATCAACCGGCTGTCGATCGGCATCCAGAGCTTCAACGACCGCCACCTGCAGGCACTGGGCCGCATCCACGGCGGCGCCGAAGCGCGCCGCGCCATCGACATCGCCCAGGCCAGCTTCGACAACATCAACCTGGACCTGATGTACGCCCTGCCCGGCCAGACGCTGCAGGAATGCCAGGCCGACGTCGAAGCTGCGCTGGCGTACGGCACCACGCACCTGTCGCTGTACCACCTGACGCTGGAGCCGAACACGCTGTTCGCGAAGTTTCCGCCGGCGCTGCCGGACGACGACAGCGCGTACGCCATGCAGGACTGGATCGAGGCGCGCACCGCCGCGGCCGGCTATCGGCACTACGAGACCTCGGCGTATGCGAAGCCGCATCGCGAGGCGCGCCACAACCTGAACTACTGGCGCTTCGGCGACTACCTGGGCATCGGTGCCGGCGCGCACGGCAAGCTGTCGTTCCCGCAGCGCGTGCTGCGCCAGATGCGGCACAAGCATCCGGCGACCTACATGGCGCAGGCCATGGCCGGCAACGCGGTGCAGGAAGCGCGCGACGTCGGCGCCGACGAACTGCCGTTCGAATTCATGCTCAACGCGCTGCGCCTGACCGACGGCGTGCCGGCGTCGAGCTTCCAGGACTATACCGGGCTGCCGCTGCACACCATCAGCAAGCAGCTGGCCGCGGCCGAGAAAAAAGGCTTGCTGGAAGCCGACCTGACCACGATCCGTCCCACCGAACTGGGCCGGCGCTTCCTCAACGACCTGCAGGAGATGTTCCTGAAGGACTGAGCGGCACGCACGCCGGCAACAAAAAAAGGCCACGCAAGCGCGTGGCCTTTTGCTTCTGGCAAACGTCAGGCTGGCAGGTCAGTACGGCGTTGCCATGTCGTTGGCCACGCGCGCGCGCATGCCCACCTGCAGGCTGCCGAGGTTGGACTGCGTCACGGTGGCGAGGCGGCCGTCATCGAGCCGCACGTTGACGCGGTAGACCGTCTGCGTATTGCTGCCCGCGCGCTTCTCGATCTGGTTGCCGGCCACGGCGCCGACCACGGCACCGCCGATGGTCGCCGCGGTCTGGCCGCGCCCGCCACCGATCTGGTGGCCCAGCAGGCCGCCCGCGGCGCCGCCGATCACGGTGCCGAGCAGGCCCGAGCTGCCCTGCGTGGTGGTGACCGGTTCGATCGATTCCACGCGGCCGTAGTACACCGCACCGGCCGGGGCCTGCGAGGTGTGTGGGGTCTGGTAGCCCGGGGGCGGCGCGTTGTAGCCGGTGTTGTAGCCCTGGTCGTAGCCGCTGCCGTACGGCGCCGCACAACCGGCCAGCGCCGCCGCCGCGGCCACCGGAACGATCAGCCATGTCTTGCTTGGGATTCGCATTTTGAGTTCTCCTCTGTTGCCAGGCAAAAAGCCGGGGTTGCGGCACACACCGCAGGGCCCGGTACGACAATATGAGCGATGGCGCGATATGAAGGTTCCGCCATGTCAGACAGAGCCCGACAGCGCGGCAGCAGATGTGGCAGGAAATTTACGGCCGCGCCCATGCCGCGGCGCAAGTCCCCATCAGGGCGCGCCGGCCTTGTATAATGCGCGGCCAGACCGTTGCGTCTGCATGCGGCAAGGCGCCGGAGGCCCCGTCCTTTCGCGCTACAATGCCCGCACTTTTCCGGAAGCGTGGCCGAGTGGTTTAAGGCAGCAGTCTTGAAAACTGCCGATGGGGTGACCCATCCGTGAGTTCGAATCTCACCGCTTCCGCCAGTTTCCCGGCCAGGGTCGCACGCGCTCCGGCGGCGGTCCGCGGCGCGCGGACGGACCGGCGCGCGTCCCGCCTACCGGGCGAGCACCAGCCGCCCATGGACCTTGCCGGCCCGCAGGCGCATCAGCGCCTCGTTGACGTCATCGAACCCGACTTCCTCGACCGGCAATGGCTCAATGCTTCCCGCGCGGAACAATGAGACCAGCTCCTTGAGCTCAGCCAGATTGCCGACGTAAGAACCCCGCAGCGAAATCGCCCGCAGCACCAGCGTCGGCAGTGGCAGCGTGATGTCTCCGCCGAATAGCCCGACGACGATACACGTGCCGCCTTTTTGCAGGACATCGACGGCAAACCGGGTGGTGGCGCTGGCGCCAACGAAATCGATGGCGGCCGCGGCGCCACCCGCCTGCGCCAGCGAGCGCGCGCCGGCGTCCGCATGGCGCGGGTCGACCGTCAGCGCCGCCCCATGCCGGCTGGCCAGCTCACGCTTGCCAGCGTCGATGTCCGCCACGGCGACCCGTTGGTAGCCCAGGCCACGGGCGATGTTGAGGGCGCTGAGGCCGACGCCGCCAAGGCCCATGATCAGCAGCAGGTCCTTCTCTTTGTCGATCTGCACCTTGCGCAGCGCGCTATAGGCGGTGACGCCGGAGCAGGCAAAGGTCGAGGCCAGCGCAGGCGCCAGCCCGGTGGCATCGACCAGGTATTTCGGATGCGGCACCACGCATTGTTCGGCGTAGCCGCCGGCACGGAACACACCAAGGCTCTGCGGCCTGGCGCAAAGGTTCTCGTCGCCCCGCCGGCACACCTCGCACACGCCGCACCCGAGCCACGGGTAGACCAGGAACGTCTTGCCGATGTCTGCGTCCGCGATCGGAGCCTCCGGCCCCCTGGCGACCAGCCGGCCGAGCACTTCGTGGCCCATGACGACCGGGGGCGTGACGCCGCGGTCCGCCAGCAGGATCTTGTTGCCGCCACCGGCATCGTAGTAGCCGTCCTGAATGTGCAGGTCGGTATGGCAGACGCCGCAGCGGGTCACCTCCACCACGACTTCCGTGCCCACGGGCCTCGCATCGGGACGGTCGACCCGTTCCAGGGGCTCGCAGAAGCAGTTGACGGCGTATGCACGCATGGCATTTCCTCACGTGGTGGCGACTGTGGCTGACTGTAGCAAGCCTGCCCGCCGTTCAGATGTCTGTTTCGCATGGTCGAATGCGCCATGATGGCGGGCCGCTTGCCGCCACGGCCGGATCGCTTCGGTCAGCGGAATGCCAGCCCCTTCTCGATCGCCCTGACCATGGCGACCAGCCGCGGACCGATGTCGGCCGTCAACTGCCCCTCGCCAAGCAGGTCATCCGGCATGCTGCAGTTGAATACCAGGATCTCGCCATCAGGCAAGGGACGCATCGGTACGGCGACGGCGTGGGTCCGCGGCTGCCAGTCGCCAAGGGAAGAACAGAACCCGTGCGCCTGGAACGCCCGGAGATTGGCTTCGATGGCCGGCTGGTACCTGGCCCACTGCTCAGGCAGCTTGACCCGCAGCTCATTGATCAGCGCAGCGCGGTCGCCCGGCGTATAAGCCGCCAGCAGTGCACGTCCCATCGCCGTGCTGGCGATGGGAAAGCTCAGGCCGACGTCGGCGGGGTTGGGCAGCGGCGCGGCACCGCGGCTGCTTTCGATGTACATGACATTGAGCCGGTCGCGCATGCCAAGCGCGACCGAACCGCTGACGGCGTCCGCCAGCGCTTGCATGAAGGGCCTGGCGACTTGCCGGATATTCAGGCTTGCCAGCAGCGGATAGCCGATCGAGAGCACCGCCGAGCCGAGCTGGTATTTGCCGTTCATGCGGTTGGCGCGAAGATAGCCCAGCCGTACCAGCGTGTACGTGAAGCGTGAGATGGTGGCCTTGGGCATCCCGGTTCGCGCCGCCAGCTCGGCGTTGCTCAGTTGCGAATCGCGGGACGTAAAGCAATGGAGTACCGCGAAGCCGCGCCCCAGCGTCATCGCGAACTGCCGGTCATCTTCGAACGCATCGAGCGTGACATGCGAAGACGCCAGCACCGGACTGGGACCGGGCCCGGCCCCGGCATCGGCATCGGCATCGGCTGGCTCGCCCTGCCCCGGCGCCGCGGCTGCAACCTGTCTGCATTGGAACGGCTCCGACATCCTTCACTCCAGGAAGGGGCATCATGGTCATTGCCCGGCAGCTTCTCGCATTGGCGGGCAATGGTTCCGGTTTGCCGAACTCTTGTTTCCTATCGCCCTCGCCTCAAGCGGCGGTATGACAGTGTGACAGGATCAGGCAGCGCGGGCAGGGCGAATCCCGCCAGACACTTGCCTCCATTTCCGCATTCTTTGCGGAAACGTCTGCGCGAGCACCAAAGCGCTGGAGATTGCGCCGGTCCGGGGCTTTCGACGGACATCGCTAATTGAATTTCACGCCGGTTGCCTTGACGAGGTCTGCCCACGTCCTGGTTTCGATGCGCATCTGCTCGGCAAACGCCGCCCGCGAAATCTGGGTGGCGTGCAAACCGAACTCCGCCACCCTGGCCTTCAGGGAGGGATCGGCAGCGGCTTCATGCGCGGCTTTCTCGAGCAGATCGACGATTGGCTCCGGTGTGTTCGCCGGGGCAAACAGGCCGAACCAGATATCGAGCTTCAACGGAATGCCGCACTCCGCGAACGTCGGGATATCCGGCAGCGCCGGTGAGCGCTCGGCGCCACTGACCGCGAGTGGCCGCAGCTTGCCGGCCTTGATCAGCGACAGCGCCGTGGTCGTGTCGGACATCCCGATCGGCAAGATGCCACCCATCACATCGGCAAGGACGGGGCTGGCGCCCTTGTACGGGACATGGCGGAGCTGGATCTTCGCCGCGACGTTGATGCTGGTGACCGCCAGGTGGCCACCGGAACCCTCGCCCCAGGAACCGTAGGCAATGTCCGCGCCGGGCTTCCGCGCCAGGGCGATCAGCTCCGGCAAGCTGTGCGCGGAAAATGCCGGATTGGCGACCAGCACGTTGCCACCGTAGGCAATGCGGGACACGGGAATGAAGTCGCGCAGCGGATCATAGGGCAGGCGCGGGAAGGTCGAAGGCGCGATGACATGCGTACCCGAGACACCGAGCAGCATGGTATAGCCGTCCGGCGCAGCTCGCGCCACCTTGTTGGCGCCAATGGTGCCGCCCGCCCCCGGGACATTCTCGACCACGATGGGCTGCTTCAGGAAGGTGCTCATGCGTGCGGCAACCATGCGCGCGAGGGCGTCGCCGCCACCGCCAGCCGTATAGGGCACGACCAGGCGGATGGGCCTGTCAGGATACGTCGCGTGCGCTGTCGAAGGCGTTGCCACCGCCATCATCGATGCGGCGATGGCAACCGCCGCCGCGCAGTATGGATGCCTGCGGGCGGCAAACCCCAGGCGTGCGTTTGCGAGCCACTTCAATTGCTGTCTCCTGTTTCTTTCTGGCATCCCGTTACCTGGCGGCTAGCGGGCCCGTTGCCGGACCCTGGCGACGGCCCGGCATGTCGAAGTCACGGCTCCACCACGGCAAAGACCGCGTCGAACGTGTCGAGACCGGCGAACAGCGCACGAACCAGCTCCTTGTCCCCCTCGACGTCGAAGCAACCTTGCTCCAGGGCCTCCAGCAGATTGCCGCCCCCGGCGAATGCCCGGGCGAGGCCGACGCGGTTGGTCCGCAGCACGGCATTGGCCCGATCGCCATGGGAACCCGGGCGGTGATTCAGCGCGCCATGGCTCAGCGTCAGGCGATGCGCGGCATCCTCGTCGGTCATTTGCCAGTCGATCCGGCCCTTGAGCGGCGCAAGCTGCGGGCCCTTCAGGTGAATGGCGATGTAATCGAGCAGCAGCGGAATGGGCAACTGGCCGATCATTCCCGCGCTGACGATATTGCCGGACACCGCCCTCCTAGGCTTGCCTTGGCGCAGCTCCCGGGCCGCGAGGACGTAGGCGTTGCGCCAGGTTGCCGATTCCGCCTGGTAGGCAAGCTGCTCGAAAGCGTCGGCGCCGAGTTCGCGGGCGTCCCGGTGGGATGGATCGGCAAAGACGGCGTGGTTCATCAACTGGGCGACCCAGCGGAATTCGCCGCGCTCGAAATCTTCGCGTGCCCTCGGCATGATGGCATCGATGCCTCCCATGTACTCGACGTACTTCATCCCCGCTTCCGTCGGAGGCAGCGGATGCAGGTTGGCCGGATTGCCGTCGTAGGGCCCCATGTACCAGGCGTAGATGGCCTGGACGTTATGCGCCACCGCGCCGTAGTAGCCGCGGGTGTGCCATTTCATCGAAATCTCGTCGGGAAAGAACAGCTTTTCCGCGATCTCGGGGGCCGTGAGCCCGTGGCTCATCCACCGCAGGGTCTGGTCGTGCAGGTAGCGATACAGGTCGCGCTGCTCGCTCAGGAAGGTCGACACGCGCTGCGTGCCCCACACCGGCCAATGATGCTGGGCGTAGACCACGTCGACCTTGTCGGCGTAGCGCTCGATCGACTCGTCCAGATAGCGGGCCCAGGCGAGCGCATCGCGGATCTTCGCGCCGCGCAACGGGCAAAGGTTGTGCATCGTATGGCAGGCGTTCTCGGCCATGTTGAGGGCACGCAGCGTGGGAAAAAAGACGTTCATCTCCGACGGCGCTTCGGTGCCCGGGGTCAGCTGGAACTCGATTTCCACGCCGTCGATCACCATGCGTTCCCCGCTCTGCCTGATCACGCGGGTCGGCGGGATCAGCCCGTAGGTACCGCGCCCTACCGCCTTGCCCAGGCCACTGTCGACATGGGAGAAGATGCCCGCCGGCAGGCCCGTACCGAACTGGAACGCGGCGCGCCGGCGCATGGGCACGCCCGCCACCACCGCTTCGGAAATGGCTTCCTCCATGAACTTGTCGGGGGCGATGATCTGCACGCGTCCTGCCTTGACGTCTGCCTCGCTGACCACGCCGCGCACGCCGCCGTAGTGGTCACGATGGCTGTGGCTGTAGCACACCGCCAGGATGTCGCGCTTGCCGCGATGCCGGGTGTAGAGCCCCAGCGCAGCGCTGGCCGCCTCTTCGAAAGTCAGCGGGTCGATCACGATGAGCCCGTGGTCGGTCTCGACAAAGGTGATATTCGCCAGGTCAAAGCCGCGCACCTGGTAAATGCGCTCGGTCACGCGGAACAGGCCGTGGACATGGTTCAGGCGCGCCATCCGCCACAGGCTCGGATTGACCGAATCCGGTGCCTCTTCACGCTCCAGGAAATCGTACTGGGACTGGTTCCAGACGATCTCGCCCTGCGCATTGCGGATGACCGGCTCGTCCAGCGTGCCGATAAAGCCGCGGTGGGCGTCGTCGAAATCCTGATTGTCCTGGAAGTCGAGCGCTTGCCTGACGCTGGCATTCAGCCTGGCCGTGATCGGATGCGCCGGCTTGGGACGCGCAGCATCGGGGGACAAGGAATTTCCGGTCATGTCAGCTCATCTGAAATGGCGAGTGCACGCAACGATCCCGCCCTGGCTCTCCCGCCGTGGCATCGCAAGGGCTTTGAGGGACTTTAGCAATCGGGGCAGCGGCGCGAAATCACTGTTTCGCAGAGTCGAACGCGGCGCCGGCGCGCGGAAAAGCAAACGGCCCGCACCAGCCACTGGTGCGGGCCGTTTCTCATTCGGCGCCGTCGTGCAGGCCTTGCTTCAGCAGCCGGTAGGCTTCGGCCTCGGAAATCCTCAGCCGGTATTTGGTGGCCAGCACGCGCGCCAGCCCGCGGGCCGCGCCCGGCGGGCTGTGGCGCAGTTGCTCGCGGTAGGCCTCGACCTCATAGCGCAGGCGCCAGCGCCGGCTGGCGAGGTAGAGCACGCCCATCAGGCCCCAGCTGCGCCAGAACTGGCGCACGTGGACTTTCTCATGCTCGATCAGTGCCTGGCTGGCGCCGGGGCGCAGCAGGATCAGCGGACCGGGCGTGAAGCCGTCAAACCCGCGCGGGATCAGCCAGCGGGTTTCGATGACCAGGCACAGGGGCGAGCGGCAGCAGCGGAGCATGCCTCTAGCATAGCGCGCCAGCCCGCAGTTGCGATGCCGGCTCGCGTGGCGCGATCAGGCGGCCGCGCGCAGCGGCGCGGCGGGTGCTGCCAGGCTCGCCGGCACGCCGGCCTGGCCGCGCGAGCGGCCCGAGCTCAGGTAGCCGGCGATGGACTCCTGCGTGACTTCGCCGAGGTAGGCGCCATCCGCCCCCATCACCGGCAGCCAGCTGGTGTTGTGCTGGTACATGCGCGACAGCACGATGCGCAGGTGCTCGTCGAACGCGGCGGTGGCGGCGAACGGGCGCATTACGTCGCTGCATGTGCCCTGGCCCGAACGCGCATCGCGGCGCGTGACGTAGCCCAGCGCCACCTGCGCGTCGTCCACCACCGGCAGGTGGCGCACGTCGGCATCGTCCATCACGCCCAGCGCCTCGGCCAGCGGCATGCCCGGGCGGCAGCTCGGCGGCATCGTGGCGGCATCGCCGGCGCGCACCAGCAGCAGCCGCTTGAGGGTGTTGTCGTGGCCGACGAAGGCCTGCACGAACTCGTCGGCCGGATGTGCCAGCAGCGCGTCGGGATGGTCGAACTGCACCAGCTTGCCGCGGCGGAACACCGCGACCTTGTCGGCCAGCTTGATCGCTTCGTCGATATCGTGCGAGACCATGATCACGGTCTTGCCGAGCTGGCGCTGCATCTGCAGGAATTCGTTCTGGATGCTCTCGCGGTTGATCGGGTCGACCGCGCCGAAGGGCTCGTCCATCAGCAGCAGCGGCGCGTCGGCCGCGAGCGCGCGGATCACGCCGATGCGCTGCTGCTGGCCGCCGGACAGCTCGCGCGGATAGCGCGACAGCAGCCGGTTGGGATCGAGCTGCACCATCGCCATCAGCTCGCGCGCGCGTTCGCGGCACTGCTTCTTGTCCCAGCCCAGCAGGCGCGGCACCACCATGATGTTCTCTTCGATGGTCATGTTGGGGAACAGGCCGATCTGCTGGATCACGTAGCCGATCTTGCGGCGCAGCGTCACGCCGTCGAGGCCGCGCGTATCCTCGCCTTCGATGCGCACCGTGCCCGAGGTCGGCTCGATCAGCCGGTTGATCATCTTCAGCGTGGTGGTCTTGCCGCAGCCCGAGGGCCCGAGGAAGACGCAGATCTCGCCGCGCGGCACCGTCAGCGACACGGCGTCGACGGCGCGCGTCTCGGTGCCGTCTTTCTGCGGGAAGGACTTGGTGAGTTGGTCGAGTTCGATCATAGCCGGATTCCTTTCGGCGTCAGCGCCCGCTGCAACCACTGCAGGAAGGCGTCCGCCACGATGGCGAGCAGGCTGACCAGGACCGCGCCCACGGCCAGCTTGCTCATGTTGCTCTGGCTGATCGCCTGCAGGATCAGCACCCCAAGGCCACCCGCGCCGATGATGGCGGCAATGGTGGCAACCCCGATATTCATCACCACGGCGGTGCGCACGCCGCCGAGGATCACCGGCACCGCCAGCGGCAGGTCGACCAGCCGCATCCGTTGCCAGGTGGTCATGCCGATGCCGCGGCCCGCTTCCTGGATGCCGGGGTCGACATTGGCCAGCGCGGTGTAGGTGTTGCGCATGATCGGCAGCAGCGAGTACAGGAACACCGCCGTCACCGCGGGCACATAGCCAAGCGCATGGCCGAAGCGCGCGAAGATCGGGATCATCAGCCCGAACAGCGCGATCGACGGCAGCGTCAGCACGATCGTCGCCAGCGCCAGCAGCGGCGTGGCCAGCGCGCGGAAGCGCGTGATCAGGATGCCCAGCGGCACCCCGATCAGGATCGCCAGCCCCACCGCCGAGCCCACCAGCGCCAGGTGCTCGCCGGTCAGCTTCAGCAGCGTGGGCCAGCTGTGTTGCAGGTATGCGAACAAGTCCATGCGGCCCTCCTCAGATCAGTCCGTGGCCGCGCAGGAAATCCTCCGCCACCTTGTCCACCGGCTGCTGGCCGATGTCCACCTTGTAGTTCATCTCGGTCATGCTCTGGTTGTCGAGCTTGGCCGCGAGCGCGTTGAGCAGGCCCGCCAGCTCCGGATGCTGGTCGAGCACGGGCTTGCGCACCACCGGCGCCGCGTTGTACGGCGGGAAGAAGTGCTGGTCGTCCTCGAGCAGCACCAGGTCGAAGCCCTTGACGCGGCCGTCGGTGGCGTACACCAGCCCCAGTTCCACCTGGTTGTTCTTCAGCGCGGTATAGACCAGGCCCGGATCGAGCTGGATCACGTCGCGGCGCGAGAACGGCAGCTGGTACAGCGCCTTGAGCGGCTCCAGCCCGTCCGGGCGCGCGGCGAATTCCATGTCGACGGCGAACGGGTGGCTGGCGTCGGCGCCGGCCTTGCGCATCTGCTCGGCAAAGGCCGACAGCGTGGTCGCGCCGCTGGCGGCGGCGCGCTCCTTCGGCATCGCCAGCGCGTAGGTGTTGTTGATGCCCGAGGGCTCGAGCCACACCAGCCCGCGCGCGCCGTCCATCTGCTTGACGCGCGCATAGCTGGCCTGCGCGTCGAGCTTCTCTTCGACCTTGTTGAACACGATCAGCGCGGTGCCGGTGTAGTCCCACACCACGTCGAGCTGGTCGTTCTCCATGGCCTGGCGCATCAGCGTGCTGCCCAGGCCGGCGGTCAGCTCGGCGTCAAAGCCCTTGGCGCGCAGGTATTTGGTGGTCATCGACGACAGCAGCAGCTGTTCGGTGAAGTTCTTGCCGCCCACGCGGATGGGCGTGCCGGCGGCCCGGGCTTCGGGCGCGGTGGCCAGCGCCAGGCCGGCGGCGAAGGCGGTGACCGCCGCCACCACCAGCACCACGCGGCGTGCGCGGCGGCGGATGTATTGCATCTGTCTTTCCATTTCGGTGTCCCCGGTTCAGCGCGCCAGGCCGCGGCGGCGCAGGTACAGCTGGCCGGCGGCGGCAAACAGCGCATCCAGCGCCAGCGCCAGCAGCGCGGTGGCGGCGGCGCCCAGCAGCAGCAGCGGCTGGTTGTTCAGGTAGATGCCCGGGAAGATCAGCTCGCCCAGGCTGTTGGCGCCGATCAGGAAGGACAGCGGCACCGTGCCCACGTTGATCACCAGCGCGATGCGGATGCCGGCCAGCATCACCGGCAGCGCGTTGGGCAGCTCCACCCGCACCAGGCGCTGGGCCGGGGTCATGCCGATGCCGCGCGCGGCTTCGAGCAGCGTGGGCGAGACATTGCGCAGGCCCTCGTAGGTGTTGCGCACGATCGGCAGCAGCGAGGCCAGCCACAGCGCCAGGATGGCGGGCCGCTCGCCGATGCCGAGCACGGCCAGCGCCAGCGCCAGCACCGCCAGCGACGGCACGGTATTGCCGACGTTGAAGACCTGCATCAGCCGGTCGGCCCAGCGGCGCATGCACGGGCGGCTCAGCGCAATGCCGGCCGGGATGCCGGTGGCCAGCGCCAGCGCCATCGACAGCACCACCAGCCGCAGATGGTCGGCCACGTCGTAGAGCAGGCGCTCCTGGTACTGGCGAATCACATCGACGCCGATCCACGCCACCAGTGCGGCCAGCGCGGCAAGCGTCAGTCCTGCCCAGGCCAGCGCCCGTGCCGATTGCTTTGACATACTCTCCCCTTTTCCAGGCCAAAAAGCGCGCAGCACGCCACTTCCCGGCGACGGAAAACAATATGGGCTGGTGCGTGCGGAGAAGGGGCGTCACCAGGCCCGGTTCAGATTGCATTGCCGCCATGACCGGCACGATTGCCGGCGGACGGTCTGTGGATTCGTCCGCCGTGGGCGGGGAATCTCGATTGACGGGATGCCGTGTTGGCGGCGGTTCCCGAAGCGGCGCAACCGGCGGTGCAAACACATCGCGGGCGGTTGGCCAGTGGCAGCGCAAGTATTGAAGTTTTCCGACGCGCCGCCGGTCCATCGGCCGTTGACTGGCAAGGGCTGGCGGGGCTTTCCCCACCCTGCTTCTCGCATCAACGGATGACAAAGAGAGCGCTATTATAGCGATCTTCATCGATCTTGTCACGTTTGCGCTTTCCGCGTGCGATTTGGCGCCGATCTTCGGCCTTCGCCTCGCGTCTCCCTAAGGCACCGGACACAACACTTGCCGCGCCGGGATCGTTCCGAAATCACCATATGAGATGCAACGACCTGGCTCACCGACAGAACAATGTGTTGCCCCGGCGCCCTCTACTCTTTCCCCGCCAAACCACTAAATTGACGAGGTAGCTGAAACGACGGACTGCCCCGGCGATCGCCGCGCCAGCCCGCCCCACAGGAGCAAGACATGGACACCCGTACCCTCGCCACCATTCCGGCCACCGCCGCGGAAACCGTGCGGCGCTCGCGCACCGTCGACCGCGTAGTGCGCGGCATCGCCACCTCGGACGGCGCCGGCGTCAAGCTGACGCGCGTGCTGACGCAAAACCTGCAGCGCCGGCTGGACCCGTTCCTGATGCTCGATGCCTTCGGCACCGACAGCAAGGACGACTACATCGGCGGCTTCCCCGATCATCCGCACCGCGGCTTCGAGACCATCACCTACATGCTGGCCGGCCGCATGCGCCATCGCGACAGCGCCGGCAACGAAGGCCTGCTGCAGAACGGCGGCGCGCAGTGGATGGTGGCGGGCGCCGGCGTGGTCCACTCGGAAATGCCCGAGCAGGAAGACGGCCGCATGGAAGGCTTCCAGCTGTGGCTGAACCTGCCGGCCGCCGACAAGATGACGGCGCCGTGGTACCGCGACCTGCCGGCCGCCGAGATCCCGACGGTGGCGCTGGAGCATGGCGCCACGGTGCGCGTGCTGGCCGGTGCCAGCCATGGCGTGGCCGGTGCGATCACGCGGCCGGTGACCGAGCCGGTCTACCTGGACGTGGCGCTGCCGGCCGGCCAGGCCTTTGCGCAGGCGCTGCCGGCCGGACACAACGCCTTTATCTACGTGTACCGGGGCGAGGTCTCGGTCGGCGCGGGTGACGAACGCGCGGTGGTCGAAGCGCAGCGCATGGGCGTGCTGGACAACGCCGGCCAGGCTGACGGCGTCATCGTCAGCGCCGAGGCCGACGCGCGCTTCCTGCTGATCGCCGGCCGCCCGCTGAACGAGCCGATCGCGCAGTACGGCCCGTTCGTGATGAACACGCAGGAGCAGATCTACCAGACCCTGGCGGATTTCCGGGATGGACGGTTTGCGACGAGCGCGGCCGGTACGGGGGCGTGACAATACCGTCTGGTGTGCTCCCCTCTCCCGCGTGCGGGAGAGGGGCTTGGGGGTGAGGGCCGGCGCCAGCAATAGCGACGGCATTGACTTCGTGGAAACTCCCGCCCTCACCCCGCCCTCTCCCATAAATGGGAGAGGGAGCCAACAATCTGAGTTTTGACCTCGACGGCAACCCATAGCCGCCGCCTCCGGCAAGGAGGCGGCGGTTTTTTTCGTCCCTCTGCCGGCATGCGACTTGCAACCACCCCGCAACCGTTGCACAGACTGGACACCGGCCCGATTCGGGCCTTCCAGCCCCCGTGCACTTATATAATTCGTCACCAATATCCGGCATCACGCATCCATGATGAATGCTGCAATGCGTCGCGGCGATGCTGCGCCACGCACTGCCGCGCTTTTCATGCATCCCGTTGCTGCCACAACAACAACCCGAGCCGCCTCAGTGACATCACAACTCCCTCCCCGGCTGGCGCTGGCCCATATCAGCAAGCGCTACCCGGGCGTCGTTGCCAACGACGACGTCAGCCTCAGCGTTGCGCCCGGCGAGATCCATGCCGTGCTGGGTGAAAACGGCGCGGGCAAATCCACCCTGATGAAGATCATTTTCGGCGCGGTCCGTCCGGATGCCGGCGAGATGCACTTCAACGGGGCGCCGGTCAGCATCGCCAGCCCGCACGACGCCCGCAACCTGGGCATCGCCATGGTGTTCCAGCATTTCTCGCTGTTCGACACGCTGACCGTGACGGAGAACATCGCGCTGGGCCTGCCGGCCGCGCAGCAGGGCAACATGAAGCAGCTGGCCGAGCGCATCCGCGCCACCGCCGAACGCTACGGCCTGCCGCTGGAGCCGAACCGCCATGTGCACACGCTGTCGGTGGGCGAGCGCCAGCGCGTCGAGATCGTGCGCGCGCTGCTGGCCAGCCCGCAGCTGCTGATCCTGGACGAGCCCACCTCGGTGCTGACGCCGCAGGCGGTGGAAACGCTGTTCGTCACGCTGCGCCAGCTGGCCGCCGAAGGCACCAGCATCCTCTACATCAGCCACAAGCTCGACGAGATCCGTGCGCTGTGCCATCACGCCACCGTGATGCGCATGGGCAAGGTCACCGGCGTCTGCGATCCGCGCCAGGAAACCGCGGCGTCGCTGTCGCGCCTGATGATCGGCGGCGAGCCGCCGCGCGAGGCCCGCGTGGCCGCGCAACGCGGGCCGGTGCGCCTGAGCGTGCAGGGCCTGTCGCTGCCGCGCGCGCATGCGTTCGCGACCGAGCTGAGCCAGGTTTCGCTCGATGTCCACGCGGGCGAGATCGTCGGCATCGCCGGGGTCTCGGGCAACGGGCAGCAGGAACTGCTGGCCGCGCTGTCCGGCGAGGACACGCGCGCCGACGCCACCTCGGTGCAGCTCGATGGCAAGCCGGCGGGCCGCCTCGATGCGCGCCAGCGCCGCCGCGCCGGGCTGGCCTTCGTGCCGGAAGAGCGCCTGGGCCGCGGCGCGGTGCCGGGCATGAGCCTGGCCACCAATATCCTGTTGTCGCACCAGACCCCGCCTTATGTCCGGCAAGGCATGATCTCGCCCGGCGCCGCCAGCGGGCTGGCGTCGGCCGTGATCGGCCGCTTCCGCGTCAAGGCCAGCGGTCCGCAGGCGCTGGCGCGCAGCCTGTCGGGCGGCAACCTGCAGAAATTCATTGTCGGCCGCGAGATCGAAAGCGGCCCGAAGGTACTGATCGTGGCCCAACCCACCTGGGGCGTCGACGTCGGCGCCGCGGCGCAGATCCATAACGAGATCCTGGCGCTGAAGGCCACCGGCTGCGCCATCCTGGTGGTGTCGGAAGAGCTCGACGAGCTGTTCGCGATCTGCGACCGGCTGCACGTGATCGCCAAGGGCCGGCTGTCGCCGTCGGTGGCAACCGAGGCCGCCACGCGCGAGCAGGTCGGGCTCTGGATGAGCGGGCTGTGGCAAGGCGGCCCGGCCCATGCCGGCGCGGAGGTGGCAAGCCATGGCTGATGTGCGTACCCTGCTGCCCCGTTCCCCCCTCACGCTGGCGCCGCGCGGCCTGCCCTCGCGCGCGATGGCCTACGCCTCGCCGCTGCTGGCGCTGGCGCTGACGCTGCTGTTCGGGGCGCTGCTGTTCCTGGCGCTCGGCAAGGATCCGGTGGCGGCGCTCAAGGTGTTCCTGGCCGATCCGCTGCGCGACCAGCGCGCGATCGGCGAGGTGCTGCTCAAGACCGTGCCGCTGGTGCTGTGCGCGCTGGGCCTGTCGGTGTGCTACCGCGCCAACGTGTGGAATATCGGCGCCGACGGCCAGCTGGTTGCCGGCGGCATCTGCGCCGGCGCGGCGGTGCTGTATTTCGATGTGCCGGGACAGACGATGAACGGCATCGTGGTGCTGGTGCTGGCGTCGCTCGCAGGCATCGCCGGCGGCATGGCGTGGGCATCGCTCACCGCGCTGCTCAAGGACCGCTTCAACGCCAACGAGATCCTGGTCTCGCTGATGCTGACCTATATCGCGCAGCAGCTGCTGCTGTGGGTGGTCAACGGGCCGCTGAAGGATCCCAACGGCATGAACTTCCCGCAATCGAAGGTGTTCTCGTCTGAATACCTGCTGCCCAACCTGATGGCGGGCTCGCGGCTGCATGCCGGCTTTGTGGTGATGCTGGTGCTGGTGGCGGTGATGACGGTGTTCGTGTTCCGCAGCTTCGCCGGCTACCGGCTGCAGGTCGGCGGCACCGCGCCGGCGGCGGCGCGCTATGCGGGTTTCTCGGCGCGCAGCGCGCTGTGGAGCGCCTTGCTGATCTCCGGCGCCACCGCCGGCCTGGCGGGCGCGTTCGAAGTGGTCGGGCCGATCGGCCAGCTGCTGCCGTCGATCTCGCCGGGCTATGGCTTCACCGCCATCATCGTCGCCTTTATCGGCCGGCTGCATCCGGTCGGCACCGTGTTCGGCGGCATCATGATGTCGCTGTTCTATATCGGCGGCGAGATGGCGCAGTCGCGCCTGGGCCTGCCGTCGGCCATCGGCTGGGTGTTCCAGGGCATGCTGCTGTTCTTCCTGCTGGCGTGCGACACGCTGATCGACAACCGCCTGCGCTGGCGCGCCACCACGGCCTGAGCGGAGCCCACCAAGAACATGGAACAACTCGCCCCCCTCATCGCCACCGCCATCAACGCCGGCACGCCGCTGCTGCTGGCGGCGCTGGGCCTGCTGATCAACGAACGCTCGGGCGTGCTCAACCTGGGCGCCGAAGGCATGATGCTGGTCGCCGCGGTGGCCGGCTTCATGGTCGGCTACCAGACCCAGTCGCCGCTGCTCGGCTTTGCCGCCGGCGCGCTGGCCGGCATGCTGATGGCCACGCTGTTCTCGTGGCTGGCGCTGGTGCTGGCCACCAACCAGGTCGCCACCGGGCTGGCGCTGTCGATCTTCGGCACCGGCCTGTCGGCCTTCATGGGCCAGCGCTTCGTCGGCTACGCCATGCCGGCGCAGGCCAAGGCCGTGCCGGGGCTGGCCGACCTGCCCTTCGTCGGCCCGGCCTTCTTCCAGCATCACTGGATGGTGTATTTCAGCCTGCTGCTGTGCTTCGCCATCATGTGGTTCCTGTTCCGCACGCGCGCCGGGCTGACGCTGCGCGCGATCGGCGAATCGCCGGAGTCCGCGCACGCGCTGGGCTACCCGGTGCGCACCATCCGCTTCGGCGCGCTGCTGTTCGGCGGCGCCTGCTGCGGGCTGGCGGGCGCCTACCTGTCGCTGGTCTACACCCCGATGTGGGTCGAGAACCTGGTGGCGGGCCGCGGCTGGATCGCGCTGGCGCTGACCACCTTTGCCACCTGGCGCCCGGGCCGCGTGCTGGTCGGCGCGTGGCTGTTCGGCGCCGTGACTATCCTGCAGTTCTACCTGCAAGGGATCGGCGTGTCGGTGCCGTCGCAGTTCCTGTCGATGCTGCCCTACGCCGCCACCATCGTGGTGCTGGCGCTGATCTCGCGCAATCCGGCGTGGATACGCCTGAACATGCCGGCGTCGCTGGGCAAGCCGTTCCGCCCCGGCAACGCCTGAACGTTTTTTTCTGACGGAAATCCCCGAGCCATCAATCATTCGCACAAGGAGAAATCATGATCGTCACGCGCAGGAAGACCCTGGCGGCGCTGGCCGCCACCGCAGTGCTGGCCCTGGCCGGCTGCGGCAAGAAGGAGGCCGACAAGCCCGCCGAACCCGCCGGTGCCGCTTCCGCGCCCGCCGCCGGGCAGGCGGCCGAGCCGCTCAAGGTGGCGTTCGTCTATATCGGCCCGGTCGGCGACGCCGGCTGGACCTTCGCGCATGACAACGGCCGCAAGGCGGTCGAAGAGAAGTTCGGCAACAAGGTCAAGACTACCTTCGTCGAGAACGTGCCCGAATCCGCCGCCGATGCCGAGCGCGTGTTCCGCGACCTGGCCAGCCAGGGCAACAAGCTGATCTTCGGCACCACCTTCGGCTACATGGAATCGATGCTAAAGGTGGCCAAGGAATTCCCGGACGTGAAGTTCGAGCACGCCACCGGCTTCAAGACCGCCGACAACCTGGCCCAGTACGACGTGCGCACCTATGAGGGCGCCTACCTCGCGGGCGTGGTCGCCGGCAAGATGAGCAAGACCGGCAAGATGGGCGTGGTGGCGTCGGTGCCCATCCCCGAGGTGATCCGCAATATCGACTCGTTCACGCTCGGCGCGCGCAGCGTCAACCCGAACGCCACGGTCAAGGTGGTGTGGGTCAACAAGTGGTTCGATCCGGGCAAGGAGCGCGAAGCCGCGACCACGCTGATCGGCCAGGGCGTCGACATGCTGATGCAGAACACCGACTCCGCCGCCGTGGTGCAGACCGCGCAGGAGAAAGGCGTGCACGCCTTCGGCTGGGACAGCGACATGACCAAGTTCGGCGCCAAGGCCCACCTGGCCGCATCGGTGATCTCGTGGGGCGTCTACTACAACAAAGTGGTCGAAGACGTGCTGAACAACCAGTGGAAGAACAGCACCACGTGGTGGGGCCTGAAGGAAGGCATGATCGACCTGAAGAGCTACAACGCCGACGTGCCGGCCGACGTCAAGGCGCTGGTAGACGAACGCAAGAAGGGCATCATCGACGGCACCGCGCCGATCTGGAAGGGCCCGATCAAGGACAACACCGGCAAGGAACAGCTGGCCAAGGACCAGGTCGCCGACGACAAATTCCTGCACGGCGTGAAGTTCTATGTCGAGGGCGTGGAGGGGAAGATTCCGGGCTAAGCCGCGCCATCGCCGCCCGGGCTTGTCCGGGCCATCTGCTCCCTCTCCCCTCATGGGGAGAGGGCCGGGGTGAGGGGTGGTTTAACTAGGAGCCACATCAAGCGAAGCCAACGGTGTTAACCCACGAACCTCAGCCTTTGTCCCTCCTGCCCTCACCCCCGGCCCCTCTCCCGCGCGCGGGAGAGTGGAGCAGACCCGCGGTGTGGAAATGCACCCAAGGCATCTCCCCGCACCCGCGGAACTTGAAGCCCGCCACACCGGCCCAATCTCCTTGCGTATGCGCCGGTGTCAGGCGCGCGCCATGTGAAGGAGGCCTCTCATGTTGAAGCGTTTTTCGGCCCTGTGGACGCTGGTTCGCCGCGACGGGCGGCTGTTCTGGTATGCGCTGCGCCACCCGGATGCCCCGGCATGGCTGAAACCCGCGGCGATCGGGCTGTTGCTGTACGCGATTTCGCCGATCGACCTCGTGCCTGACGTGGTCGCGGGGCTCGGCATCATCGACGACGTGGTGCTGATCCCGCTGGCCGTCCACCTGATCCTCAAGCGCCTGCCGCCGCATATCCTGCGCCAGGCGCAGGCGCGCGCCACCGCCACCACAGTCCGGCCGCACTGACGCCGCCAACAAAAAATCCCCGGGACACTCGGTGCCCCGGGGATTTTTCATGCCTGCGCAAAACCGCCTTCAGTGCGGCAGCAGGATGGTCGAGCCGGTGGTCTTGCGCGCTTCCAGGTCGCGGTGCGCCTGCGCCACTTCCGACAGCGCGTAGCGCTGGCGGATATCGATCTTCACCTTGCCGGTGGTGACGGCGTCGAACAGGTCGGCCACCATCGGCTCGAGCAGTTCGCGGTGCACCACGTAGGTCATCAGCGTGGGGCGAGTGAGCCGCAGCGAGCCCTTGTTGCCCAGCACCGACAGGTCGAACGGCGGCACCGGACCCGAGGCGTTGCCGAAGCTGACCATGGTGCCGCGCGGCGCCAGGCAGTCGAGCGAGCCGCGGAAGGTATCCGCGCCGATCGAGTCATAGACCGCCGGCACGCCCTTGCCGTTGGTGATCTCCCTGACGCGCTCGACGAACGACTCGCGCGTATAGACGATGGTGTGCGCGCAGCCGTTGGCGCGCGCCAGCTCGGCCTTCTCGTCGCTGCCGACGGTGCCGATCACGGTCACGCCCAGCGCCTTCAGCCACTGGCACGCGATCAGCCCGACGCCGCCCGCGGCGGCGTGCAGCAGCACGGTGTCGCCCGGCTGCACCTTGTAGCTGTCGCGAATCAGGTACTGCGCCGTCAGACCCTGCAGCATCATCGCGGCGGCGGTATCGAACGGGATCGCATCGGGCAGCCGCACCACGATGTCGGCCGGCATCACCCGCACCTGCGCATAGGCGCCGGTGGGACGGCCGGCATAGGCCACGCGGTCACCCACGGCAACGTGGCGCACGCCCTCGCCCACCGCCTCGACCACGCCGGCGCCTTCCATGCCGAGTCCGCCCGGCAGCGGCTGCTTGTACAGCCCGGTGCGGAAATAGACGTCGATATAGTTCAGGCCCACCGCCTCGTGGCGCACGCGCACCTCGCCGGGGCCGGGGTCGCCCACCTGTACATCGACCCACTGCATGACTTCGGGACCGCCGGTCTGCTCGATCCGGATGGCTTTGCTCATCTGCGTCGCTCCTTGTTTTGGTGAGGCATCGATCGGGAATGCGGGAAATTTCAGCCGGCCTGCGCCGCGCCGTTCTCGCGCGCAAGCCCCGCCAGCAGCAGCTCGGCGCTGGCGACGTTGGTCGCGCACGGCACGTTGTGCACGTCGCAGGCGCGCACCAGCGCGTTGATATCGGGTTCGTGCGGCTGCGGCGTCATCGGGTCGCGCAGGAACACCACCGCGCTGACGCGGCCTTCGGCCAGCTGCGCGCCGATCTGCAGGTCGCCGCCCCACGGGCCCGACAGCATGCGCGTGACGTCGAGCCCGACTTCATCGATCAGGCGCCCGCCGGTGGTGCCGGTGGCAAGCAGTTCGCACTGCGACAGAAAGGCGCGATGGCGCGCGGCGAAGGCGACGATGTCGTCCTTCTTGTGGTCATGGGCGATCAGCGCGATACGGGGCATAGGGGGCCGGATCATCAGGTCTTCCTGTTGCGGGATAGGGGTAATGTCACGACACGGCGGCTCAGAACGTGCCCGGGAAGGCGCCGCCGTCGAGCAGGATGTTCTGGCCGGTGATGTAGCCGGCATGGCGGCTGCACAGGAAGGCGCAGGTGGCGCCAAACTCCGCCGGTTCGCCGAAGCGGCGCGACGGGTTGGCCGCGGCGCGGCGCTGCGCCACTTCCTCGACGCTCAGGCCGGCCTTCTTGGCGCCACCCTCCATGGTCTTGAACAGGCGGTCGGTGTTGAACGGCCCCGGCAGCAGGTTGTTGATGGTCACGCCATGCTGCGCCACTTCGCGCGCCACGCCTGCGACAAAACCGGTCAGGCCGGAGCGCGCGCCGTTGGACAGGCCCAGCACGTCGATCGGCGCCTTGACCGCGCCGCTGGTGATATTGATGATGCGGCCCCACTTGCGCGCGATCATGCCGTCGACGGTGGCCTTGATCAGCTCGATCGGGGTCAGCATGTTGGCGTCGAGCGCGGCCAGCCAGTCGCTGCGCTCCCAGTCGCGGAAGTTGCCCGGCGGCGGGCCGCCGGCGTTGTTGACCAGGATGTCGAGATCGCCCAGCTTGGCGGCGGCGTCGAGCGCCGCCTTGCGGCCCTCGGGCGTGGTGATGTCGGTCGCCACCGCGATCACGCGGCGGCCATGGCGCGCGCGCAGGTCGGCCGCGGCCTTTTCCAGCGCCTCGGCGCCGCGCGCCACGATCACCACGTCGACGCCCTCGGCCGCCAGCGCATCGGCGCAGGCGAAGCCCAGGCCCTTGCTGGCGCCGCATACCAGCGCATGCTTGCCGCGCAGTCCCAGATCCATGTTGTTTCTCCCTTGTCTGTTGTCTGTGGCCGGCCCGCTCCCGGGCCGGCCCGAATCAGGTTTTCCTTGCCGACAGCAAGTACATGCCGCCCATCACCAGCGCGCTGCCGGCCAGCTGCACGCCGCTGACAGGCTCGCCGAGCAGCCAGAAGGCCAGGAACAGCGTCGACACCGGCCCGATCATGCCGGCCTGCGACGCCATCGGCGCACCGATGCGCGACACCGCGACCATGGTCAGCGACACCGGCAGCACGGTGCAGAACACCGCGTTGACCAGCGACAGCCACAGCACCGGCGCCGGCTGCGCCAGTTCCGCCAGCGGCCGGCCCAGCACCAGGTACTGGATCACGCAGCAGGCGGTCGACACGCACATGGCATACGCCACCAGCCGCAGCGAGCCGATGCGCCGCACCAGCTCGCCGCTCAGGATCAGGTAGATACCATAGGTGATGGCGCTGCCCAGCACCAGCGCGCCGCCCAGCCACACCTGGCTGCCGCTGACATCGAGGTCATGCGCGAACACCAGCACGATGCCGGCATAGGCCAGCAGCAGCGACAGCCACTGGCGCGTGCCGATCGGCCGGCGGAACACCAGCGCGGTGGCCAGCAGCACGAACGATGGCGTCAGGAACAGGATCAGCCGCTCCAGCCCGGCGGTGATGTACTGCAGGCCGATAAAGTCCAGAAAGCTGGACAGGTAGTAGCCGATAAAGCCGAGAAACACCACCCGGCCCCGGTCGGCCCACGACAGCGGCGCCAGCCGGCGCGACTGCCACCAGCCGATCGCCATGAACAGCGGCACCGCGAACAGCATGCGCAGCGTGATCACCATCACGGCATCGACGTTGTAGCGGTACATCAGCTTGGCGACGATCGCCTTGGCCGAGAACAGCACCGCGCCCACGGCGGCGATGACAAGCCCCGAGCGCTGCGGCGACGGCAGCGCGGCGGGCACGGCGAGAGACTTCTGGGAGGCGGCCACGAGGAATACGGGGGAAAGCGGGCCGGCACGGCGGCCCCGCAAAACGACCCGACGATTGTATTCGAAAAGGCGCGAGGGCATCGGACGCCGCCCCGGCCGCGCGCACGCCCTGTTCCGCGGCCTTCCTCGGTATACTCTGGGTCACCTCCAGCCACCGCGCCTGCTTCGTGCCCCAGCCCGCCGACACGCCTTCCGGCAAGCCCGCCGCCGACTACGACTTCACCGAGCAGGTGGGCCACCTGCTGCGGCGCGCCTACCAGCGCCATGTGGCGATCTTCCAGCAGACCATCCCGGATTCGCAGCTGACCGCGGCGCAGTTCGTGGTGCTGTGCGCGGTGCGCGACCGGCAGCCTTGCTCGATGAACGAAGTGGTGCGCGCCACCGCGATCGACCAGGCCACGGTGCGCGGCATCATCGACCGGCTCAAGTCGCGCAAGCTGATCGCGGTCTCGCATGATCCCAACGACCGGCGCAAGGTGGTGGTGACGGTCACGCCCGCCGGGCTGACCCTGATCGACGAGACCGTGCCGTTCGCGAAGCAGATCTCGGAGCAGACCTTCGGCAGTCTCAATCCGGCCGAGCGCGTGGCGGTGACTTACCTGCTGCGCAAGATGAGCGAGATCGATGAAGGGAATGGCGCCTAGCGCCGCATAGCGGGGCTTCGCGATACCAGCGGTTTGCTCCCCTCTCCCGCTTGCGGGAGAGGGGCGGGGGTGAGGGCGGACGTGTGGCAAGCACGAGGCGTTCGAGCTTCGTGGATGCTCCCGCCCTCACCCCAACCCTCTCCCGCAAGCGGGAGAGGGAGTACACAATCAGCCTTTCCCTGACACCATCGCCGCCAGCACCGTCTCCGGCACGAACGGCGGCCGGCGCAGGCGCACCCCCAGCGCATCGAACAGCGCATTGGCGATCGCCGGCGCGCCCGGCAGCGAGGCCGATTCGCCCGCGCCCAGCGGCGGCTCTGACTGGCGCGGCATCAGCACCACGTCGATCGGCGGGATTTCCGGGAAGGTCAAAAGCGGATAGCTGCCCCATTCGCGGCTGGCGACACCGTCGGCATTGAAGCGGACCTGTTCCTTCAGCACGCGGCTGAGCGTCTGCACCACGTTGCCGTGGACCTGGTGGCGCACGCCGTCGGGATTGACGACCATGCCGGTGTCCTGCCCCACCACCACCTTGTCGATGGCGATGCGGCCCGTGGCCGCGTCTACGGACAGGTCCACTACCCAGGCGGCCCAGGCCGCACCGAATCCGGGAAAGCGGCTGTGGATATAGCGCGCGTAGGCCACGCCCCGTCCGCGCAGCCGCCCGTCGGCATCGGGCACGCCGCGCGATCCGGCCGCGCCGCGCTGCCAGCCGGCCGCGTCGGCGACGGCCCGCAGCAATTCCGCGGCGCGTTCGTCAGGCAGGTGCCGCAGGCGGAAATCCACGGGGTCGGCGCCTGCCGCGGCCGCCAGCTCGTCGATCACGCACTCGTGCGCGAACCCATTGGGCAGCGCCGACACGCCGCGCAGCCACGACGCGCGCACGATCGCCGGCGTGTCGTCGCAGCCGATGCGGCGCGCGGCATAGGCGTAGGGCGGCACCGCGGTGCGGTCGCCCATCTCCAGCATGCGCGGGGCATTGGACACGGCACCGGTCAGCACCAGCGCCAGCGTCGGCGCGTCGTTGGACGGATAGCGGCTGGTGAAGTCGTAGCCCAGCAGCGCACCGTCGGCGCCGAGCGTGGCGCTGACATCCATCAGCTGGGCCGCGCCCTTGGGCTCCCACAGGTGTTCCTGTTCGCGCGACAACTGCACGCGCACCGGCCGCCCCACCGCGCGCGACAGCAGCGCCGCGTCGGCGCAGACATCGTCGGCGCAATTGCGCCCGTAGCAGCCGGCGGCCTCCATGCGCACGATCTCGATACGGTCCTCGCCCAGCCCGCACAGCCGGGACAGGTCGATGCGCAGCATGTGCGGGTTCTGCGTGCCCGACCATACCGTCAGGCCCTCTTCGTGCCAGTCGGCCACGGCGCAGGACGGGCCGATCGAGCCGTGCATCTGGTACGGCCACACGTAGCGACGCTGCAATACCGTGCCGGCGCCGGCGGCGGGCAGCTCGCCCTCGCTCAGCAACTCGCGCCGCGTGGCCGGGTTGGCGCGCAGCGCCGGCTCCGGGTCGTCCAGCGCCGGCAACGGCGGCACCGGTTTCCAGCGCACGCGCAGCCGGCGCGCGGCCTGGATCGCATATTCCTCGCGCTCGGCCACCACGCCGACAAAGTCGCCCTGCACCACCACGCCGACCAGGCCGGGCACATCGCGCACCGAGTCCCGGTCGACCTCCAGCAGGCTGTTGCCGACGCAGGCACCGCTGTCGCGTCCGGCATACGGCGGGCGCACCACCCGGCCATGCAGCATGCCGGGCACGCGCACGTCGTGGACAAAGGTCAGCGCCCCGCGTGCCTTGTCGGGGATATCGACGCGCGGCGCCGCGCGGCCGACGATGCGGTAGGCCTCGACCGGCTTGGCCGGCACGTCGTCGGCCAGCGGCAGTTCCACGTGCCCGCCGGCAACCAGCGCGGCATAAGCGATGCTGGCCTGCGCGCCGCGCACGCGGAAGACGCCGTCTTCCGCCTCCAGCACGGCGGCGTCCACGCCCAGCTGTAGCGCCGCGCGCGCCTGCAGCCAGGCCCGCGCCTGCGCCGCGGCGCGGCGCAATGGCAAGGCCGAGATCTGGATCGAGGCGCTGGCGATGGTCGGGCCCTGGTTGGGCGTGGCTTCGGTATGGCCCAGCACCATGCGCACGCGCGCGAGCGGCACATCGAGTTCTTCGGCGACGATCTGCGCCAGTGCCGTGCGGATGCCGGTGCCCAGGTCGACGTGACCGTTGAAGGCCAGCACCTCGCCACTGTCGCGCACGGCGATAAACAGGTCCGGCAGCGCCGGCACATAGTCCGACGCCGCGCCTGGCTGGCCCGGCGCCGGGCGCGCGGCCGCCTGCGGCGCGCGCGTCACCAGCAGCACGCCGGTGGCCTGCAGCAGCGCCAGCCGCAGCGCGCGCGGCGTGGCGGCGTCGGCTTGCGCCGGGGGTTGCAGCTGGGTTGACGTCATCGTTCCACTTGCTCCTTCATCGGCCGCCGCGCAGGTCACCGCACAGGTCACCGCGCATGTCACCGTTATACTGCCAAGCAACAGGCACACGGCAACAACATCCACCATGACCACCAAGACTGCGGCCGCGCCCGCCACCCGTCGGGCGGCTGCCGGCACCCGGGCCAGGCAAGCACAGGACAGCCGCGAGCGCATCCTCAAGGCAGCCATCAAGGTCTTCGCCCAGCGCGGCTACGACGGCGGCCGCATCGAACGGATCTCGTCGCTGGCCAAGACCTACGACCGGATGATCTACTACTACTTCGGCAGCAAGGAAAAGCTGTTCGTCGAAGTGCTGGAGACCATCTACCTGCAGCTCAACCAGGCCGAGCAGCAGCTGGAGCATGAGCTCGACGCCGCCGACCCGGTGCGCGCGCTGTCGCAGCTGATCGACTTCGTCTGGCAGTACTACCTGGACCATCCCGAGTTCGTCGCCATCCTGACCAGCGAGAACATGAGCCAGGGCAAGCACGCGAAGAAGTCGGTGCGGCTGCGCGAGATCTCCAGCTACGCGCTGTCGGTGCTCGACGGCATCCTCGCGCGCGGCAAGGCCGCCGGGCTGTTCCGCGCGGACGCCGGCGCGCGCGACGTCTATATGGTGATCGCTTCGCTCGGCTACTTCTACAACTCCAACCATCATACGCTCAGCGCCTTCCTGGGCGAGCCCATGATGAGCCCGCCCGCGCTGGCGCACTGGCGCGATGTGATCCAGCAGACCGTGCTGCGCGCAGTGGCCATGCCCGGCGCGGTGGCGCAAGCGCAGCTGCCGCCCGCCACCGCGCCGCGCAAGGCGGCACGCGGCAAACGCGCGGCGGCAGGCTGAGGCCGGCTCGGGCGCCATCGGGCTGGCTCAGGCCGCGGCCCGCGCGCCCAGAAGCTGCGCCAGCGCCTCGTCGCGCGTCAGCACCGTGGCGTATTTCTGCGCCATGTCGAACAGGTTGGCCTCATGCGGCCCGAGCGCGCGGTCACCCACGCAGTCGGACACCACCAGCGGGCGGAAGCCCAGCGACATCGCATCGACCACGCTGGCGCGCACGCAGCCGCTGGTGACGCAACCCGCCACCAGCAGCGTCTGCACGCCGCGCTGCGTCAGCCACGCTGCCAGCGACGTGCCGAAGAACGCCGACGGCACCGTCTTGCGCACCACCAGTTCACCGGCCGCCGGCGCCAGCTCGGGCACGATCTGGCTGTTGTGGCCAGCTTCCTTCAGCGTCAGCATGCCCGGCACCTTCAGCGTGAAGATGTTGTGGTCGCTGTCGTCGTCGGCAAACACGATGCGGCTGTGCGCCACCGGCCAGCCGTGCTCGCGCGCGGCACGCAGCAGCGCCTGGGTATTGCGGATGGCCTCGGGAATATTGCCGCCGCCGAATACCGCCGGATCGGCAAAGCCGTTGACGAAGTCGATGATCAGCAGCCCGTACGGCGCTTTCAGTTCCATCGCCGCGCCGAAGCCCTGGCGCTGGTAAGTCTGCACTGCGTCATCCATGGCGGGAGTCCTTGTCTGCCTGGTAGAGCGATGCGGACGGGGCATGGTGCCCGTCCATCACCTTGCCGCGCACCACCACCGGCTCGCCGTCGAGGCTGACGGTGCAATGGCGCACGGGAATATCGATATGGCAGGCGGTGGTGCGGCTGCCGCCCGCTTCGTTGTTGGGGCCGAACGAGCACAGGAAGTTGCCTTCATACGCGCGCGCATCCATGCCGATGGTGGCCTCGCGGTCGTACATCGCCAGCGCCGACCAGCTCGCGCGCGGCTGCAGGCCCCAGCCGATATGCGACATGGCATACGCCTCCGGGTCGTTGAACGAGGCCATGTAGTCGGCCAGCAGCTCGGCATCGACGCCGCCTTCGATGCGGCGCACGTAGCCCGCCTCGACCGTGATGCGGATCGGCGCCTGCAGATAGGACTTCATCGGCAGCAGGATGTCGCCGCGGTCCAGCACGATGGTGCCGTCGGTGCCGCCCTCGTCGGGCCAGGTCAGCACGAAACCGCTCGGCCAGTGGTCCCAGCGCCCGGGTTCGTCGACAAAGCCATACTCGCTGATCGCGGGGAATTCGCCCAGGCGGCAGCGCAGGTCCATGCCGGCGTCGGACACGATATGCATCTCGCGCGCCTTGCCCAGCCGCGCGCTGGCGGCCTTGACGCGGGCGCGGTCGGCCTCGGTCGGCACCAGCCGCGCCAGCACTTCGGGCGGCTCCACCGCCAGCAGGATCTTGGTGCCGCCGGACAGGATCTCGTGCTGCTCGGGCGAGAACAGCAGCGTCATCAGGTCCAGCACCAGGTCGCTCGCCTTCAACGCGGCAATCGCCGCCGGGTTGCCGGTCAGCGGGGTGGTGCCGAGGTAGGCCAGCGCATCGCGGCTCAGCGCCTTGTCGCCATTGACCGGCGGCAGGTCGAGCCGGTTGACGATGGCGCCCATCGACGCCGCCGCCACCATTGCCGTGCGCAGCGTCTGCGGATGCGTGGCGGCGCCGGTCAGCACGGTGACGGTCTGTCCGGGCTGCAGCTTCGACAGCGTCAGCACCTGCTGCCACGCAGTCGTCAGGTCGTAATCGCTTACGGGCATGTTGGCTCCTGTCAGTCCAGTGGTGCGCCGAGGAAGTCGCCGAAGGCGCGGTAGAAGCCGGCCTCGTCGTCCCACGGGATCATGTGGCCGGCATCGGCAACGTGCGCGACCAGCAATGCCGGCAGCAGCGTGCGCATCTCCTGCACGTCTTCGGCTCGGATCACGTCGCCGCGGCCGGCGGTCATCAGCAGCGCCGGCACGGCGACGTGCGGCAGGTCGGCGTGGATATCGTCCTCATGGAAACCGTTGAAGCTGGCCAGGATCGCGCGCTCGTCGCAGGTATGCAGCCATTGCGCGCGCAGGCGCAGCTGGTCTTCGGTCCAGGTCGGGCAGAAGCGGCGCATGCCCTCGGCGTCGATGCCTTGCTGCGCCAGCCGGATCGAGTCGATGTACCACGGCAGCTGCGACGGATAGGGGCGGCGTCCCGGACCCGACACCGGCGGATCGACCAGCACCAGCCGCGTCAGCCCCGCGGGCCTGGTGCGCGCGGCGCGGATGCCGATGCGCGCGCCCATCGAATGGCCGACCACGGCATAGCGCTGCAGCCCAAGTGCCGCGGCAAACGCCACCACGTCGGCGGCCTGCGCATCGAGGCTGTAGTCCAGCTCCGGCCCGGCCTGCGACAGGCCACGGCCGCGCACGTCGAGCACATAGGTGTCGAACTGCTGCCCGAAGCGCTCGCCGACAAAGCCCCAGGTCACCGCGGGGCTGGTGATGCCCGGCACGATGATGACGGCATCGCGCTGCACGCGTGCGCCCGCCTGCCCGCCATAGCGCAGGTAATGCTGGCGGATGCCGTTGGCGTGGACGTGGGCGCCGTAGAGAAAAGTGCTGTCTGCCATGGCCTGCTCCTTCAGTACGCGCCCGACAGCAGCGCGCCGGCGCCCGGCACCACCGGCTCCAGCCCCAGGCGCTTGAGCAGCGCATAGGTGGTGGCAACGGCGGCGGTGACGACCGGCTTGCCGGTCATGGCCTCGACCTTGGCCACCGCCGGCAGCGACGGCATCTGCACGCAGGCGGACAGCACGATCACGTCGGCGTCGGCGGTGTTCATCTGCGCGACGATCCCGGGCAGCTTGGCCGGGTCATGGCGGCCGACTTCGAGGTTGTCGGGGATCTCCAGCGCGCGGTAGTCGACCACCTCGTAGCCTTCGTTGCGGATGTAGTCCACCACCAGTTCGGTCAGCGGCTTCATGTACGGCGCCACCACCGCGATGCGCTTGGCGCCCATCACCTTGAGCGCATCGACCAGCGCGCCGGCGCTGGTGATCACCGGGGCGTCGCCGCCATTCGCGGCGGTATGCGCCTGCAGGCGCTGCTCGGAGACGCGGTGGTAGCCGTGGCCCATCGCCATGATCGCCACCAGGCAGGCGTAGCCGAGCACATCGACGCGGGCGTCGCTCAGCTCCACCGCGCAGCGGTCGGATTCGGCATCCATGGCCGCCAGCTCTTCCTTGACCACCTTCTTCATCCGCATCCGGCTCGAATGGAAGGTGAAGCGCTCCGGGCGCACCAGCTGGCGCGCGGCCAGCATCGCCGGGATCTCGGTTTCCATGGTGGTATTGGAGCTCGGCACGATCTGGCCGATTCGGAAAACTTTCTGCACTGTCGACTCCGTCATCTGTTTGTCTGCCCTGGGTTGCGCTGTGGTCGCGCTGTCGGTCTCGCTGCGTGCGGCGGCCGGTGGCCGGCATGCTGCGATTGATTGTAGTGTACACACTTTATCTACGCAAACAGAATCTGCGCCCGGCACGATTCACTCGTTCAGTGCATTCTGAATGAATGAATCCCTGTTTTTGCGCATGATTTCGCCATTGCAGCGCATCATTGCCGAGCCGTCACATCGTGATCAGGGTTTTCCATAGGTTCGTGGAATTTCGCCTTTACCTTGATATTTTGAGTGTGTACACTCGTTTTCAACGGTCGGCCGCGTGGCCGCCCCAGCCCCCATCGACCTTGTGTCATTGCCAGGAGAAATAACGTGCAAGGCAAACCGCGAATCGCAGTTGTCGGCGCCGGACTCGGAGGGACGGCCGCGGCCGCCCTGCTGCAGCGAGCCGGCTTCCAAGTCAGGCTGTATGAGCAGGCACCGGCGTTCTCGCGCCTGGGCGCGGGCATCCATGTCGGGCCCAACGTGATGAAGATCATGCGGCGCATCGGCATCGAGGACGCGCTCAACGACATGGGCTGCCACCCCGACTACTGGTACAGCCGCGACGGCCTCACCGGCGAGGTGATCGCGCAGATCCCGCTGGGCGACTATGCGGTGCGGCACTATGGCGCCAGCTACCTGACCGTGCATCGCGGCGACTTCCACAAGCTGCTGACCGACGCCGTCGCGCCCGGCACGCTGTTCTTCAACAAGAAGCTGGAAAGCGTCACCGACCAGGGCGACGTGGTGCAGCTGCGCTTCACCGACGGCACCGTCGAAGAGGCCGATATCGTGATCGGCGCCGACGGCGTCAACTCGCGCATCCGCGAAACGCTGCTGGGCGCCGAGCCGCCCAAGTACACCGGCTACGTCGCGCACCGCGCGGTGTTCCCGATCTCCCGCGTCAAGGGCTTCACGCACGAGCGCTGCACCAAGTGGTGGACCGACGACCGCCACATGATGGTCTACTTCGACACCAGCAAGCTCGACGAGATCTACTACGTCACCGGCGTGCCCGAGCCCGCATGGGACATGAGCAAGAGCTGGGTGCCGAGCAGCATCGAAGAGATGCGCGCGGCCTTCGACGGCTGGCACCAGGGCGTGCAATCGCTGATCGAAGGCACGGTCGAAGTGACCAAGTGGCCGCTGCTCGAGCGCGACCCGCTGCCGCTGTGGAGCCGGGGCCGCCTGGTGCTGCTGGGCGATGCCTGCCACCCGATGAAGCCGCACATGGCGCAGGGCGCAGCGATGGCGATCGAGGACGCCGCCATGCTGACGCGCTGCTTCACCGAAGCCGGCACCGACGACTACGCGGCCGCCTTCGCGCTGTACGAGGCCAACCGCGCCGAGCGCGCCGGCAAGGTGCAGCTGGTTTCGCACAACAACACCTGGCTGCGCAGCAACGAGAACCCGGACTGGTGTTTCGGCTACGATGTGTTCAACGTGCCGCTGGTGTCGGCCGGGAGCAAGCCGCTGTCCGAAGCCGCCTGACCGCCCCTGCCCGCCGCCGCTCCTCGCCACTGAAGGGGCGCGGCGCCGCGATGCGTGATGTTCAAACCGCCCCCAGCCCCCGATGAACACGCCCCGCCCCCTGACCCTGCAGGTCAACCACGCCGAGCACACGCTCGAGGTGGCGCCTGACACGCCGCTGCTCTACATCCTGCGCAACGACCTGTGCTGCAACGGGCCCAAGTATGGTTGCGGCCTGGGCCAGTGCGGCGCCTGCACGGTGCTGGTGGACGGCCTGCCCGCGCGCTCCTGCGTGCTGCCGGTCAAGGCCGTGGTGGGCCACGCGGTGACCACGCTCGAGGGGCTGGGCACGGCACAGCATCCCGACCCGGTACAGCAGGCGTTCATCGACGAGCAGGCCGCGCAATGCGGCTACTGCCTCAACGGCATGATCATGACCGCCAAGGCGCTGCTGGCGCAGAACCCCGACCCCGACGAAGCGCAGATCCGCGAAGCCTTGCGCTTCAACCTGTGCCGTTGCGGCACGCATGTGGAAATCGTGCGCGCGGTGCGGCGGGCCGCGGTGCTGCAGCGGCAGGCCGCGCAAGGGGCGGTGTCGTGAGCGCCGGCATCGTGCAAGCGACGACGCCGCGCACCGCATTGGCGGCCGGCGTGCCGCCGGGCGCCGTCGATTGCCTGGTGGCCCATGTGCTGACACCCCCGGGCCTGCGCTGGGTCGGCGGCGAGCCGCTCGCGGCGCGCCTGCTGCACGCCGAGCGCGACGCCGCGCTGGCGCTGCCCGGCATCCGCGCGGTGGTGGTCCGCAATAACTTTGCCGGCGTGGCCGCGGTGTCGGCCGCCCAGGCCGCCGAGGCGGCGCGGGCGCTGCGGGCGCGCTGGTCTGGTCCGCCGCGCGCCGGCGCCATCCCCGCGGCGCGCCACACGCTGGCGCAGCGCGGCGATGCCGCGGCTGCGCTCGAACACGCCCGCGCATCCCACACGCAGCACTACCAGTGGCCGCTGGCGGGCGGCCACGACGATGCCGGCTGCACCGTTGTCGCCGACTGGCGCGACGGCAGGCTGACCGTCTGGCTGCCCGCCACGCGCCCCGGCGCACTGCGCGCCGAACTCGCCGCGCTGCTGGGCATCGCGCCGACGCAAGTGCTGCTGGTCTGCTGGCAAGACCCGAACGACCGCGCCGACCCCGCGCTGCTGGCACCGCACGCTGCCGCCGACGCGGCCCTGCTGGCGCACGCCAGCGGGCAGCCGGTGGTGCGCCGGCTGCGCGCCGCCGAGGTGGGCCTGGCCGATGCCGCGCTCGATCTCCGCATCGATAGCGCCCGCACCGGCGCCACCGTCGACGCCTACGCCGCCACGCTGTCCGGCGCCTCGGCCCCGGTTTCACCGCTGGCGCTGTGGCTGACGCATACGCCGGCGCCGGTGACCGACAGCCTCGATGCGGGCCATGGCGGCGACGCTGCGCTGCCGCCGTATGGCATCCCCCATGCCGAGCTCGCCGTTTCCGGCGACCCGGCTGCATTGGCCGCCGCGCCGCTGACGGTAGCCCGCGCGCAGGTGTTCGCGCGCGAATCGCATCTCGACGAGCTTGCCGCCACCGCGGATGTGGATCCGGTAGCGCTGCGCCTCGCGCATCTGGACGACCTGCGCGGCGCCGCGCTGGTGCGGCAGGTGGCCGAGCGCGCCGGCTGGGACCCGGCCGCGCCGCGCGTGAGCCCGGCCGCGGGCAACGTGCGGCGCGGCCGCGGCTTTGCCTACGCCCACACCATCGACCGCGACGCCGGCCAGAGCTGGTCGGCGTGGGTGGCGGAGGTCGAGGTCGACGGCAGCACCGGCGAGTTGGCGGTCACGCGCGTCACGGTCGGGCATGACAGCGAATCGCTGCCGCCACCGCAAGCCGCCACGACCACGCGCTCGATCGAGCGGGACGTGGCCGCAACCGCGCTGCAGCTGACCGCCGCCACGCCGGGGTTCGACACCTGGCCGGCCGACGCGCGTCCTGCGAGCGAAAGCTTGCCCGCCGTGCCGGCGCAGGCGCTGCCGGAAGTGCGGCTGGCCGGCACGCTGGCCACGCACGATGCGCTGGCAGCCGGCCCCACGGACTCGATGCCGGCGGCCGCCGCCGTCGCCAATGCCATCTACGATGCCACCGGCGTGCGCCTGCGCAAGCCACCGTTCAGCGCCGAACGCATCCGCCTGGCACTGGCCGAGGCAAGTCCCGGCAACAAACGCAAGACACGCGGCTGGATCGCCGCGGCCGCCGCCGCCGCGGCCGGCGTGTGTGCCACGCTGTGGCCCTGGCGCGCGCCGATCGCGCCGGTGGCGCCGCCCGCGCCCGGCTTCTATTCCGCCGCCACGCTCGAACGCGGCCGGCTGGTGGCTGCCGCCGGCGACTGCGCGGTGTGCCATACCGCGCCGGGCGGCGTGAAGAATGCCGGCGGCCTGCCGCTTGAAACGCCCTTCGGCACGGTCTACAGCACCAACATCACGCCAGATGTGCAGACCGGCATCGGCAACTGGTCGTTCGCCGCGTTCGAGCGCGCCATGCGCGAAGGCATCCACCGCGACGGGCGGCGCCTGTATCCGGCGTTCCCGTACACCGCCTTCGCCAAGATCAGCGACGGCGACATGCAGGCGCTGTACGGCTACCTGATGTCGGCCGAGCCGGTGACATCCGCGGTGCCGCAGACGCAGCTCGCCTTCCCCTTCAACCTGCGCCCGCTGCTGGCCGGCTGGAACCTGCTGTTCCATCGCAATGAACGCTTTACGCCGGACCCGTCGCGCTCGGCGCAATGGAATCGCGGCGCGTACCTGGCCGAGGGGCTGGGCCACTGCAGCGCCTGCCATTCGCCGCGCAACGCGCTCGGCGCCGAGCAAGGCGGGCGCCGCTACCTGACCGGCGGCAGCGCCGAAGGCTGGGAAGCGCCGGCGCTGACCGCGCTGTCGCAGGCGCCGGTGCCGTGGACCGAGGCCGCGCTGTTCACCTACCTGCGCGGCGGCTATGCGCCGCACCACGGCGCCGCCGCGGGACCGATGGCGCCGGTGGTGGAAGAGCTCGCGCAACTGCCCGAGGATGACGTGCGCGCGATCGCGCATTACGTGGCCTCGTTCGGCGCGCCCGCACCGGCACCGTCGGTGCTAGCCGCGCAGGCGGCGCAGGTCGAACAACGCAGCCAGCAGGCCGCGCGCACACTGGGCGGCCCCGCCGAACGCCTGTACCAGAGCGCCTGCGCGGTCTGCCACCAGTCGGACCAGGGCATCGCGCAGTTCGGCGTGAAGCCATCGCTGGCGCTCAATACCAACCTGCACAGCAAGCTGCCGGACAACGTGATCCAGATACTGCTGCGCGGCATGCCGGCACCGCCCAACAGCGAACTGGGCGCGATGCCGGGCTATGCCGACACGCTCGACGACCAGCAGATCGCGCAGCTGGCGCAGTACCTGCGCGCGCGCTTCGCGCCCGACAAACCCGCATGGCAGGACCTGGAGAACACCGTCGCGCGGCTGCGCGCGGCACCTGCCCACTGAACCACCGGAGCACCGCGCGCGCCGCCGGCGGCGCCTTGCGCATCCGCGCCAGGCGCATGGCATGACCGTATCTGCCCAGGGCAGGACGCGCGCGGGAAAACCCCGAGGAGAGAAACCGCAATTCGGCCTTGCCCGCCAGTTTCATGTAGCTTACGCTGAACGATCATGTAGTGTGCACTACATGAGTGCCAGCGGGCACGCAGCGGTGCCTCCCCGCACAAGGACGGCGCGCCGCAAGCGGCGGACAAGAACACAAAACCATAAGACCGGCCCGATACATCACCGGACGCGCTGGCGCGGGGCTTGCATGGATCCGCCAGACCACCGGGACACCGGGCCTGACCAAACCAAGGGTAGACAACCAGGAGTGACTATGTCGTATCAGTACCAGCAAGCTGTTGCAGGCGTGCTACCGGGATAGGTCCAGCCGCGCCAGGTGGAAGCCATCGCCCCCGCGGGAGTGCCGTGCGGCGCCAGTCAGCCCGGCGCCGTTGCATTCCGCAGCCGCCGGCATCGCGTGCCGGCCCGCTTCGCTCCGCGCGTGCTTCCAAGCTCCAGAACCAGCCTATAACGAGACAGGTAGACAAACATGTCGTCATCCATTTCATCCATGGCCACCACGACCATCCCGGACGCCACGCCAGGTCTGGCCCCACAGCCCAGCGCGCGGGCCGCGTCGGCGCAGCCCATCACGATCGAGCAGGGCATCCGCGCCGCCGGCGTCGGCCGCTTCCAGTATCGGCTGTTCGTCATCTTCGGCCTGGTCTGGCTTGCCGACGCGATGCAGGTGCTGTCGATCGGCTTCACCGCGCCGTCGATTGCCGCGACTTTCGGCATTCCGGTGCCGACGGCGCTGCAGACCGGCACCATGTTCTTCGTCGGCATGCTGATCGGCGCCTTCGTGTTCGGCCGCCTGGCCGACCGCATCGGCCGCCGCCCGGTGCTGATGATGGCGGTGGTCATCGACGCCATCTGCGGCGTCGCCTCGGCGTTCGCGCCGGACTTCCAGTGGCTGTTGCTGCTGCGCTTCCTGACCGGCATCGGCGTCGGCGGCACCCTGCCGGTCGACTACACCATGATGGCGGAATTCCTGCCGTCGGACCGGCGCGGCCGCTGGCTGGTGCTGCTGGAGTCGTTCTGGGCGGTCGGCACCATCCTGCTGGCTATCCTGGCGCTGATCGCGGTGTCGCGCGGCGACGATGCCTGGCGGCTGATCTTCCTGGTCACCGGCATCCCGGCGCTGGTCGGCGTGGTGTTCCGCTTCTTCGTGCCCGAGTCGCCGCTCTACCTGAATAAATCGGGGCGCTCGGACGAGGCCCGCGCGGTGCTGCAGCGGGTGGCCGCGGCCAACCGCGTGTCGGTGGAGATCGGCGCGCTGCAGCCGCAGAAGATGGAGCGCAAATCGGTGTTTGCGCTGTTCGCGGCCGGCTGCCGGCGCCGCACCATCTGCCTGCTGGCGGCGTGGATGCTGATCTCGATCGCTTACTACGGGGTCTTCGTCTACCTGCCGGTGAAGCTGGCGGGCCAGGGCTTCGGCTTCATGCGCGGCCAGGTGTTCCTGATCGTGCTGGCGCTGGTGCAGCTGCCGGGCTTCGCGCTGGCCGCGCACGGCGTCGAGCGCTGGGGCCGCAAGCCGACCCTGATCGGCTTCCTGCTGCTGAGCGCGGCGGGCTGCATGCTGTACAGCCTGGGCCAGTCGCCGGCGCTGGTGATCGGCTCGACCCTGCTGATGAGCTTCTCGCTGCTCGGCACCTGGGGCGCGCTGTACGCCTTCACGCCCGAGGTGTACCCGACCGACCTGCGCGCCAGCGGCATGGGCACCGCGGGCGCGATGGCGCGCTTCGGCGGCCTGTTCGCCCCGTCCATCGTCGCGCCGATCATGGCCAGCCAGTTCACGCTGGCGCTGGCGCTGCTGTCGTCGTTCCTGGCCGTGGCGGCGCTCGCCATCTTCCTGGTCGATATCGAGTCGAAGGACCGCGCGCTCGACTAGCCGAAGGCGCCACGGGGTCGCCGGCGGGCGCGGCGGCCCGCTTCCATTACAATCCGGCTGCAACGGCGCGGCGCGCGAATCCATCCGATCTCCCGCGCCCGCTTCACTCGCCATCCCGCCGAGCCCTCGCCGCCAGCCATGAAACAAGACCCGCGCTTTCCCAACCTCTTCATCCTCGACCACCCGCTGATCCAGCACAAGCTCTCGCACATGCGCGACAAGGAAACGTCGACGCGCACCTTCCGCGAGTTGCTGCGCGAGATCACGCTGCTGATGGGCTACGAGATCACCCGCAACCTGCCGCTGACCACGCGCCGCATCGAAACCCCGCTGGTCGAGCTGGACGCGCCGGTGATCGCCGGCAAGAAGCTGACCATCGTGCCGGTGCTACGCGCAGGGGTGGGCATGAGCGACGGGTTGGTCGAGCTGATTCCGTCGGCGCGCATCGGCCATATCGGCGTGTACCGCGACGAGCAGCATCGCCCGGTGGAATACCTGGTGCGCCTGCCCGCGCTGGAAGACCGCAGCTTCATCCTGTGCGACCCGATGGTCGCCACCGGCTATTCGGCCGCGCACGCGGTGGAGGTGCTCAAGCGCCGCGGCGTCAAGGACGAGGCCATCACCTTCGTCGCGCTGGTGGCCGCCCCCGAGGGCGTGGAGGTGTTCCAGAAAGCGCATCCTGGGGTGAAGCTGTTCGTCGCCTCGCTCGACAGCCACCTGGACGCCGATGCGTATATCGTGCCCGGGCTGGGCGATGCCGGCGACCGGCTGTTCGGCACCAAGAACTGATTGCGCCAGAGCGGGCTGGCCGGCGCTTGACCGGCCTCAATGGCCCGCCTGAAGCGGCTCCCTACACTGGCGGCAAGCGCCGGCGCAACCACACCGCGCGCCACCATCCACACCAAGGGAGCGACGCATGGAAGCCTTCAAGATCCTGTTCAGTACCAGTACCGGGCTGATGAGCCTGGGCGTGATCGTCTTCATCATCGGCATGGGCTGGTTCTTCGCCCGCCTGTTCGCGCGCAAGATGCGCGAGGATGGTGAAGCGGCGAAGTCGAGTGAGGCGGCACAACGGCGCTGACCCATGAATGACCGCCGGTGTACTCCCTCTCCCGCTTGCGGGAGAGGGCTGGGGTGAGGGCGGGAGCTTCCACGAAGTAACGGCTGTCGCAATTGCCAGCGCCCGCCCTCACCCCCGGCCCCTCTCCCGCGCGCGGGAGAGGGGAGCAAACCGCGCAAGCCTGAACCGCCTACTTCTTCTTCCCCAGCAAGCTCCCCAGCACCCCCCTGATCAACTCGCGCCCGACCTGCGAGCCCACCGTGCGCGCGGCCGACTTGGCCATCGATTCCAGGATCGAATCGCCGCGGCCGCTCTTGCCGGTGCCCTTGGTCAGCGTGCCGAAGATGTCGCCGGCGGTGCCGAGCCAGCCGCCGTCCTGCTCGCCCGCGGGCTGGCCGGCGCTCGCGCCGCCCGCGCCCTTGCCGCCATTCGCCACCGTCGGCACGCTGCCGCGCAGCTTTTCATAGGCGGATTCGCGGTCGACGGTCTTTTCATAGGTGCCCGCCACCAGCGAGTTCGCGACCAGCTGCTTGCGTTCGTCTTCCGTCGCCGGGCCGATGCGGCTGCCCGGCGCCAGCACCCAGGCGCGCTCGGTCACGCGCGGCGTGCCCTTGGCGTCGAGGAACGACACCAGCGCCTCGCCCACGCCCAGCTCGCCGATGGCGGTCTCCAGGTCCAGCTTCGGGTTGGCGCGCATGGTGGTGGCCGCCACCTTGACCGCCTTCTGGTCGCGCGGGGTAAAGGCGCGCAGCGCATGCTGCACGCGGTTGCCCAACTGGCCCAGCACGGTGTCGGGGATATCGACCGGGTTCTGCGTGACGAAGTACACGCCCACGCCCTTGGAGCGCACCAGGCGCACCACCTGCTCGATCTTGTCGAGCAGCGCCTTGGGCGCATCGTTGAACAGCAGGTGGGCCTCGTCGAAGAAGAACACCAGCTTGGGCTTGTCGAGGTCGCCGGCCTCGGGCAACTTTTCGAACAGTTCGGACAGCATCCACAGCAGAAAGGTCGCGTACAGCCGCGGCGCGTTCATCAGCTTGTCCGCGGCCAGGATATTGACCACGCCCTGGCCCTTGTCGGTCTGGATGAAGTCTTCCAGGTTCAGCATGGGCTCGCCGAAGAAGACGTCGCCGCCCTGCGACTCCAGCGCGATCAACCCGCGCTGGATCGCGCCGACCGAGGCGGCCGAGATATTGCCGTACTCGGTGGTGAACTGGCTGGCATTGTCGCCGACGTACTGCAGCATCGCGCGCAGGTCCTTGGCGTCGAGCAGCAGCAGGCCGTTGGCGTCGGCGATGCGGAACACCAGGTTCAGCACGCCCTGCTGGGTGTCGTTCAGCTCGAGCATGCGCGACAGCAGCAGCGGCCCCATGTGCGAGACCGTGGCGCGCACCGGGTGGCCCTTCTCGCCGAACACATCCCACAGCGTGGTGGGGCAGCCGCCCCACGCCGGCTCGGGCAGGTTCAGGTCGGCCAGCCGCTGCTTGAGCTTGTCCGACGGCTGGCCCGGTTGTGAAATGCCGGTCAGGTCACCTTTGACATCCGCCATGAACACCGGCACGCCGAGGCGCGAAAACCCTTGCGCCAGCGTCTGCAGCGTGACGGTCTTGCCGGTGCCGGTGGCGCCGGTGATCAGCCCGTGCCGGTTGCCCATCTGCGGCAGCAGCACCAGTTCATGTTCGGCATTCTTGGCGATGAGGATGGGGTCGGCCATGATGTTCCTGGATTCCGTGAGGGTCGGTTGGGAGTCGAGCGAGTCCGGGCGGCGCGGGCAGGCCCGCGTGATAAAATCCTGGGCTGATTATAGCCAGCCGCCAGGCATATCCGTCACCTGGCGCGCGCCGCCCGCCCGCCTTGCCGATGCAGCCGCGGCGCGCCTGGCGACCCCGCACAACATCACCGCAGATCACCGCATTCCGCTTCGGAGAGAATCATGGCCGGTCACTCGAAATGGGCCAATATCAAACACAAGAAAGCCGCCGCAGACGCCAAGCGCGGCAAGATCTGGACCCGCCTGATCAAGGAAATCACCGTGGCCGCCAAGCTTGGCGGCGGTGATCCCGACTCCAACCCGCGCCTGCGCCTGTCCATGGACAAGGCGATGGATGCCAACATGCCCAAGGACAACATCCAGCGCGCGATCCAGCGCGGCGTGGGTGGCCTGGAAGGCGTGAACTACGAGGAAATCCGCTACGAAGGCTACGGCCTCTCCGGCGCCGCGATCATCGTCGACTGCCTGACCGACAACCGCACCCGCACCGTGGCCGAGGTGCGCCACGCCTTCTCCAAGCATGGCGGCAACATGGGCACCGAGGGCTCGGTGGCGTTCATGTTCACCCACTGCGGCCAGTTCCTGTTTGCGCCCGGCACGCCAGAAGACAAGCTGATGGAGGCCGCGCTGGAAGCCGGCGCCGACGATGTCGTCACCAACGACGACGGCTCGATCGAAGTCACCTGCCCGCCCAACGATTTTTCGGCGGTCAAGGCGGCGCTGGAAGCCGCCGGCTTCAAGGCCGAAGTCGCCGACGTGGTGATGAAGCCGCAGAACGAAGTCAGCTTCAGCGGCGACGACGCGGTCAAGATGCAGAAACTGCTCGACGCCCTGGAAAACCTGGACGACGTGCAGGAAGTCTTCACCAACGCGGTGATCGAAGACTAAAACGGTAACAAGCTCCCCAACGGCGGCAGCCCGGCTTTCAAGACCCAGCTGCCGCCTTTTTGCATGCGTTTCTTTTCTGGCAGTGGATCATGAAAGTATTGGTTGTCGGCTCGGGTGGACGTGAACACGCGCTGGCCTGGAAATTGGCCCAGTCGCCCAAGGTGCAGGTGGTGTACGTCGCGCCGGGCAACGGCGGAACCGCGCTCGACAAGCGCCTGCAGAATGTTCCGCTGACCGATCCCGAGGTCATCGCCGCCTTCGCCGAGCGCGAAGGCGTGGCCTTCACCGTGGTCGGCCCCGAGGCGCCGCTGGCCGCCGGCATCGTCGATATCTTCCGCGCCAAGGGCCTGCGCATCTTCGGGCCCACCCAGGCCGCGGCGCAGCTGGAATCGTCCAAGGATTTCGCCAAGGCGTTCATGCACCGCCACGGCATTCCCACCGCCGCCTACCAGACCTTTGCCGACGCCGCGCAGGCGCATGCCTACATCGACGCGCAGGGCGCGCCGATCGTGATCAAGGCCGACGGCCTGGCCGCGGGCAAGGGCGTGGTGGTGGCGATGACGCTGGAGGAAGCGCACCAGGCCGTCGACATGATGCTGGCCGGCAACAAGCTCGGCGACGCCGGCGCGCGCGTGGTGATCGAAGAGTTCCTCGACGGCGAGGAAGCCAGCTTCATCGTGCTGGTCGACGGCAAGAACGTGCTGGCGCTGGCCACCAGCCAGGACCACAAGCGGCTGCTCGACGGCGACGCCGGCCCCAACACCGGCGGCATGGGCGCGTATTCGCCGGCGCCGGTGGTCACGCCCGCGCTGCACGCGCGCGCGCTGCGCGAGATCATCCTGCCGACGGTGCGCGGCATGGAAAAGGACGGCATCCCGTACACCGGCTTCCTGTACGCCGGCCTGATGATCGACCAGGACGGCAACCCGAAGACGCTGGAATTCAACTGCCGCATGGGCGATCCGGAAACCCAGCCGATCCTGGCGCGCCTGAAGACCGACCTGGTCGACGTGATGGAAGCCGCCGTCTCCGGCAAGCTCGACAGCATCGAGCTGGACTGGGACCGCCGCACCGCGCTGGGCGTGGTGATGGCCGCGCACGGCTATCCGGACGACCCGCGCAAGGGCGATGCCATCACCGGCATCCCGGCCGAAACCGACGACAGCGTGACCTTCCACGCCGGCACCACGCTCAAGGACGGCACCCTGCTGACCTCGGGCGGGCGCGTGCTGTGCGTGGTCGGCCTTGCCGACACCGTCAAGGCCGCGCAGCGCGCCGCCTATGCCGCGGTCGAGCAGATCCGCTTCGACGGCATGCAGTACCGCACCGACATCGGCTACCGCGCCATCAAGCGCTGACTGGCCGCCAGCGGCCCGGAGCGACCAAGCGGCCGCCCAGCCGGTACAATCGTGACAATGCTGTGACGCAAGCGGCAGCCGACTGGCTGCCGGACTGCCATCCGGCCGGTCCCTTCGTCGGTTTATCCGATTCAGCCCACCATGATCGATTCCCAGGCAGTCCGTGCCTATCTGCTCGGTCTGCAAGACCGCATCACCGATGCCATCGGTGCCATCGACGGCCAGCCGTTCCTGACCGACGCCTGGGAGAAACCGCCCACCGAACGCCTGCGCGGCAGCGGCCGCACCCGCATCCTGGAAGGCGGCGCGGTGATGGAGCGCGCCGGCGTGGGCTTCTCGCACGTCAGCGGCGACACCCTGCCGCCGTCGGCCACGGCCAACCGGCCGGAACTGGCGGGGCGCAGCTTCGAGGCCATGGGCGTGTCGCTGGTGTTCCATCCACGCAACCCCCATGTGCCCACGGTGCATATGAATGTGCGCTGCTTCCTGGCGCTCAAGCCGGGCGCGGAACCGGTCTGGTGGTTCGGCGGCGGCATGGACCTGACGCCCTACTACGGCAACGCCGACGACTGCACGCACTTCCACCGCACCTGCCGGCAGGCGCTGGCTCCCTTCGGCGACGACCTGTATCCGCGCTTCAAGCAGTGGTGCGACGAGTATTTCTTCCTGAAGCACCGCAACGAGGCCCGCGGCATCGGCGGCATCTTCTTCGACGACTTCTCGGCGCTCGGCTTCGAACGCAGCTTTGCCATGATGCAGGCGGTCGGCGACGCCTTCCTGGACGCCTACCTGCCGATCCTGCAGGGCCGCAAGGACACGCCCTACGGCGAGCGCGAGCGCGCTTTCCAGGCCTACCGGCGCGGACGCTACGTCGAGTTCAACCTGGTGTTCGACCGCGGCACGCTGTTCGGCCTGCAATCGGGCGGGCGCGCCGAGTCGATCCTGATGTCGATGCCGCCGCTGGCGGCCTGGCGCTATGACTGGCAACCGGAACCGGGCAGCCCCGAAGCGGCGCTGTACACCGACTTCCTGCCGGCGCGCGCCTGGGCCTGACGGCTGACCCATGGCCCATCCTCCGCACCCCCGCATGCCCGCCGCCGCGGGCACCTCGCCACAGCCTGGCGCCGCCCGCCCCTACCGCCTGGGTATCCTGGGCGGCACCTTCGATCCGCCCCACGTCGGCCACCTGGCGCTGGCGCGTCTGTGCATCGACCATCTGGGCCTGGACGAGCTGGTATGGATTCCCACCGGCCAGTCCTGGCAAAAGGGCGACGACGTGACCCCAGCCGCGGACCGCCTGGCGATGACCGAACTGGCCGCCGCGGCGCTCGGCGACAGCGGCGCCAAAGTCCGGGTGAGCCGCATGGAGGTGGATCGCGCCGGCCCCAGCTACACCATCGACACGGTGCGCCAGCTGCGCGCCGAATACGGCCCCGAGGCCTCGCTGTGCTGGCTGATGGGCGCCGACCAGCTGTTGCGCCTGCACACCTGGCATGGCTGGCAGGAACTGTTCGCGCACGTGCACCTGTGCACCGCAACACGGCCGCGCTTCGCGCTTTCGGCGCTGGAGGGTCCGGTGCTGGCCGCGCTGGCCGAGCGTCAGGCCGACACGCACCTGATACAATGCACGCCCTCCGGCCGGATGTGGATCGACCAGACGCTCGCCGTCGACCTCTCTTCCACCCATCTGCGCCAGCGGCTGGCGGCCGGCCAGCCGGCAGATGACCAACTGCCGCCCGGCGTGGCACACTACATTGCCAGCCACGGGCTGTACCGCAATGCCCCGGCCCGGGCATGACCAGGGTTGCATCGACCCGGCGCCCACCCCCCAAACCGATCTGAGCTGAACAAGAAGACACCCATGGATATTCGTAAACTGCAACGCGCCATCGTCGACGGCCTCGAGGATGTCAAAGCGCAGGACATCAAGGTGTACGACACCAGCCACCTGACGGAACTGTTCGACCGGGTGGTGATTGCCAGCGGCACATCCAACCGGCAGACCAAGGCGCTGGCAGCGTCGGTGCGGGATACGGTGAAGGAAGCGGGCGGCCATATCGTTGCGGTCGAGGGCCTGGAAACCGGCGAATGGGTGCTGGTCGACTGCGGCGACGCCGTGGTCCACATCCTGCAGCCGCAACTGCGCCTGTACTACAACCTCGAAGAAATCTGGGGCGACAAGCCGGTGCGCATGAAGCTGGCCACCGGCGCCCGCCTGGCCAAGGCCAGCGAGCCCATGGACGAAGACGAGGACGAGGCCCCGGTACGCACGGTGCGCCGCGCCAGCAACCTGCGCCCGGCGCTGGCGCGCCTGCCCGAAGGCATGAAGGAGCCGTCGCCGCCGATGGGCCACGAGGACACCGACGCCGACGCCATCGCCACCATCCGCAAGCCGGCCCGCAAGAGCGCCGCCAAGACCCCGGCCAGCAAGACCGCCGGCACCCGCGCCGCTGCGCCGCGCAAGACCGCCGCCGGCACCACCGCGCGCAAGACCGCCACCAAGACCGCGGCAAAGAAGGCTCCCGCCAAGAAGGCACCGGCCAAGACCGCCGCAGCCAAGCCGGCCGCGCGCAAGCGCGCCACCCGCTCGGCCTGAGTCCGGGGGGCGGCCGTTGGGCGTCAGTCCGGCGGCCGCGCCGCATCACCGCATCGTCTGACCCATGCAACTGGTGATCGTGGCCGTCGGCCACAAGATGCCCGGCTGGATCGAAACCGGCTTCAGCGAATACGCCAAGCGCATGCCGCCCGAACTGCGCATCGAGCTGCGCGAGGTCAAGCCGGAAACACGCTCTTCCAGCAATAACGCCGCCACCGTGATGCAGCGCGAAGCCGCGCGCATCGAGTCGGTGCTGGCCAGCCTGTCGAAGCAGTGCCGCATCGTTGCGCTGGACGAGCGCGGCCGCGACTTCACCACGGTGCAACTGGCCGCGCAGCTGAGCGACTGGCAGCGCGAGGGCGGCGACGTGGCCTTCCTGATCGGCGGCGCCGACGGGCTCGATCCCGCGCTCAAGGCCCGCGCCAGCACGCTGATCCGGCTGTCCAGCCTGACCCTGCCGCACGGCATGGTGCGCGTGCTGCTGGCCGAGCAGCTGTACCGCGCGTGGTCCGTCACGCAGAACCACCCCTACCATCGGGCCTGATCCCGGCTGTCGCCGGAAGGCCCCCGCCGCGATGCCCGACACCCTGCACGCCCCCCTGCACGACTACCTCTACCTCGCCTCGCAAAGCCCGCGCCGGCGCGAGCTGCTGACCCAGCTCGGCGTGCGCTTCGAACTGCTGCTGGCCGACGACGACGAAGACGCCGAAGCGCTCGAGGCCGTGCTGCCCGGCGAAAGCCCCGACGACTATGTCCAGCGCGTGTGCGCGCTCAAGGCCGAAGCCGCGCTGCGCCGCCGCGAACGCCGCGCGCTGCCGGATGCGCCGGTGCTGACCTCGGACACCACGGTCTGCCTGGGCGGCCGCATCCTCGGCAAGCCCGCCGACGGCGCCGACGCCGCCGCCATGCTGGGCGCGCTGGGGGGCGCCACGCACCGCGTGCTGACCGCGGTGACGGTGGTGTCGGCCACCGGCATGCGCCATGCGCTGTCGGTTTCCGAAGTCACCTTCCGCCCGCTGCAGCCCGCCGAAATCGAGCGCTATGTCGCCAGCAACGAGCCGCTGGGCAAGGCCGGCGCCTACGGCATCCAGGGCCGCGCGGCCGAGTTCGTGGCGCGGATTGCGGGCAGCTATTCAGGTATCATGGGCTTGCCCTTGTTTGAGACGGCGGCGTTACTTCGCCAGGCCCGGCTGCGGTTCTGAGCGGCGCCGCCGGACAACCGTATCCCGCCGCTTATCGGGCCCGCTGGCCCCGACGATCCGGCCCGCTAATCCTGCCGTTCACCCCGCCGGGGCCACCGGCGACGCGTTTCACCCGCTATGACTGAAGACATACTCGTCAACATCACGCCCCAAGAGACCCGCGTCGCCATCGTGCAGCAGGCCGCCGTCCAGGAACTGCATGTCGAACGCACGCTCACGCGCGGGCTGGTCGGCAATATCTACCTGGGCAAGGTGGTGCGGGTGCTGCCCGGCATGCAGTCGGCCTTTATCGACATCGGGCTGGAGCGCGCCGCCTTCCTGCACGTGGCCGACATCTGGCATCCGCGCGACCCGGACCGCAACAGTTCCACCCCGCAGCTCGCCATCGAGAAGACCCTGTTCGAAGGCCAGGCGCTGATGGTGCAGGTGATCAAGGACCCGATCGGCACCAAGGGCGCGCGGCTGTCGACCCAGGTCAGCATTGCCGGCCGCACGCTGGTGTACCTGCCGCAGGACCCGCATATCGGCATCTCGCAGCGCATCGAAGGCGAAGTCGACCGCGAGGCGCTGCGCAGCCGCGTGCAGGGACTGGTGCCCGCCGACGAGCGCGGCGGCTTTATCGTGCGCACCATCGCCGAGGAAGCGACCGACGAGGAACTCGGCAACGATATCGCCTACCTGCGCAAGATCTGGGGCGCGATCCGCCAGAACGCCACTACCCTGCCCGCGCCCAACCTGCTCTACCAGGACCTGAACCTGGCCCAGCGCGTGCTGCGCGACTTCATCAACGACGCCACCGGCGTGATCCAGATCGACTCGCGCGAGAACTACCAGATGCTGCTGGAGTTCGCCAAGGAATACACGCCGGCGGTGCTGCCGCGGCTGTCGCACTACACCGGCGAGCGGCCGATCTTCGACCTGTTCAATATCGACGCCGAGATCGAGAAGGCGCTGTCGCGCCGGGTGGACCTGAAGTCTGGCGGCTACCTGATGATCGACCAGACCGAGGCGATGACGACCATCGACGTCAACACCGGCGGCTACGTGGGCGCGCGCAACTTCGACGACACCATCTTCAAGACCAACCTGGAGGCGGCCCATACCATCGCGCGCCAGCTGCGGCTGCGCAACCTCGGCGGCATCATCATCATCGACTTCATCGACATGGAGAACGCCGAGCACCGCGATGCGGTGCTGTCCGAGCTCAAGCGCGCGCTGTCGCGCGACCGCACCCGCATCACCGTCAACAGCTTCTCGCAGCTGGGCCTGGTCGAGATGACGCGCAAGCGCACGCGCGAGTCGCTGGCGCATGTGTTGTGCGAGCAATGCCCGGTCTGCCAGGGCAAGGGCCAGGTCAAGACGCCGCGCACGGTCTGCTACGACATCCTGCGCGAGATCATGCGCGAATCGCGCCAGTTCAACCCGCGCGAGTTCCGCATCCTGGCCTCGCAGGAAGTGATCGACCTGTTCCTGGAAGAGGAAAGCCAGCACCTGGCGATGCTGGGCGACTTCATCGGCAAGCCGATCTCGCTGCAGGTGGAATCGACCTTCCACCAGGAGCAGTACGACATTATCCTGATGTGAAGCGGCGGGCGCGAACGTTGCCGGCATAGCGAAACAGCCCGCCAACTGGCGGGCTGTCTTGCTTCAAGGCCGGATCACCACGTGCGGGCTGATCACCAGCGCGGGTTCGGGCTGGTAATACACCGGCGGGGGCGGCGGCTGGTACACCACCGGGCGGTCCTTGCACTTGCGCTCTTCCTTGTACTCGCCGTTGTCCTTCCACTTGCGCTTGATCTTGCAGTTGCCGACCCAGAATTCTTCCTTGTAGTCGTCGCCCTTGTAGTAGCGATCGTAGTAGCGGTCGTAGTGGCGGCCATAGTGCCGTCCATAGCGACGGTCATCGTCGTCCCAGTCGTCGTCGGCATGGGCGGCGGCGCCGAAGGCGCCGAGCAGCACGGGCAGGACCACGAGGGATACCAGGATGCGGGGCTTCATGTCGGAACGGGCAAGCAGAGGTTGGAGCGAGGCTAGCATGCGGCCGCGCATTGCAGTGTTTCAAGCTGTTTAATTACGTAACCGCGAACGTAACGCGATGCATGGACGGCGCCTGTCCGATGCCTGGCACACGCTGAATTCTGGACTCGGGAATGGCCCTAGCCCACTTCCGTTTGCCATCCGCTATAACTAAACGAAGGTAGGTCAGCGGCCTCCGCACGGTGGCCGCGCCCGGCTGTCCGCGCGCGCTGTGCCGTTGCGGCCCTGCCGGTCGGCAAGCAAGGAGTCCGGCATGAACGCCACGAACCATGGGGCCTGTGTGCTGGCCCTCCTGTTATCGGTGGCGTGCGCGCCATTGCCGATCGCCAGGCGCGCGCCGCCACCGCCCGAAGCCAAGGTCGAAGTCCCCGAGGCGCCAAAGGAGCGCGCCACGCCGATCGCGCCCAAGGTCATCAATATTGCCGCAGCCTGCAAGCGCACCGAGGAAGACGGCTTCCGCGAAGACGCGCTGATGGATGTCAGGGCCAACGAGGTGCGCGCGCTGAAATGGAAGCTGTGGGTGTCGCGGCGCGGCAGTTGCGAATTCAACCTGGTGCAGTTCCGCCAGGTCCGCGCGACCCCGCACATCGAGCTGCAGGCGATCGACGGCAGCCAGTGCAAGCTGCTGGTCTGGCAGGATCCGCGCCGCGTCACGCTGGCGCATAACCGCTGCGAGAAGTACTGCACGCCCGGCATCTACGAGCAGGCGTGGCCGGTGCTGTTCGATCCCAAGAGCGGTGCCTGCGCCGAAGTGCGCTGAGCCACCCGGCGCCGCGGCACCGCGGCGCCGCTACTTCGCATTACTTCGCGCTACTTCGCTTTCGGCACCCGGCCCATCAGGTAGAACTCGTCGTTCGGGCGCATGCCGATGGTGTTGGCCATGCGGTTGGACAGGCCGAAGAACGCCGTGATCGCGGCAATGTCCCAGGCGTCCTCGTCGCTAAAGCCGTGCGCGCGCAGCGCCTCGAAATCGGCTTCGCCGACTTCATGCGAAGCGGTGCAGACCTTCATGGCGAAGTCGAGCATGGCGCGCTGGCGCGGCGCAATGTCGGCCTTCAAGTAGTTCACCGCAACCTGGTCCGCGACCAACGGCTTCTTCTCGTAGATGCGCAGGATCGCGCCATGCGCCACCACGCAATACAGGCACTGGTTGGCGGCGGACGTGGCCACCACGATCATCTCGCGCTCGCCCTTGGTCAGGCCGCCGTCCTTGAGCATCAGCGCATCGTGATAGGCGAAGAAGGCGCGGAACTCGTCGGGACGGTGCGTCAGCGCCAGGAACACGTTGGGAACGAAGCCGGCCTTCTCCTGGACTTCCAGGATGCGCGCGCGGATATCGTCGGGGAGGTCGGCCAGCGCCGGGATGGGGTAGCGGCTGAGCGGGAATGCCGTGTCTGACATGGTGGTCTCCGGTTGGATTGGCATCATCATCGTGAGGCTTCTGCCACCAATACTAACGGATCGCGCGCCAGCCGGCGGGCCGGATGTCGACCATGGATCGCACGGACACAGGCCCGCGCGATCAGGCATACTACGCACCTTCCGAACCAGGCGGCCCCCGACCGCGCTATTGTTCCCGATGAAACGTATTCTCATCGTCAAGCTGACCTCGCTCGGCGACATGGTGTTCACCCAGCCGCTGGTGGCTGACCTGCAGCGCGCCTTTCCCGGCGTCAAGATCGACTGGATCGCCGACTCCTACTGTGCCGACGTGCCGCGCTGGAATCCCAATATCGAGCGCGTGATCGCCGCACCGCTGCGCGGGTTCAAGAAGGCGCGCAGCTGGGCCGGCCTGCGCGAGATCTTCGGTGCCCTGCGCGCCTTGCGCCGCGAGAAATACGACGCGGTGCTGGACGTCCACGGCGTCTACAAGAGCGCCATCGTCACCTTCCTCGCCCGCACGCGCCATCGCTATGGCTATCCGGTCCAGGAACTGGGCGAGAGCGGCGCGCGCTTCGCCTACAACCATGTGTTCCAGCCGTTCGTGGAAGAGGATTGCGCGCGCAACCGCATGCGCCGCGCGGTCAGCCGCGCGCTCGGCTACGACATGACCCGGGACATGGACTACGGCCTGGAAATGCCGGCGGACACGCCCGCTGCGGCCGGCAAGGGCCCCTACGCGATGCTGTTCCACGCCACTTCCAGCGAGGAAAAGAAGTGGCCGGTGGCCGACTGGATCAGCGTCGGCAGCGCCATCTCGGCGCGCGGGCTGCGCGTGCTGGTTCCCTGGGGCAATGACGCCGAGCGCCAGGAAGCCGAAACCATCGCCGCCAGCGTGCCCGGCGCCGAGGTGATGCCGCGCCTGAGCATCACCGGCGTGGCGCAGATGGTCGGCAAGGCGTCGCTGGTGGTCGGCATGGACACCGGCTTCGTGCATATTGCCGACGCGCTGCGCCGGCCGACGGTGATCCTGTTCACGACCACCTCGCGCCACCTGTACGGCGTCGATGCGCCGGGCCGCGCGGTGTCGCTGGGCGGCGGCGGCGTGGTGCCGCAACGGGACGAGGTGCTGGCCGCCATCGACGAAGTGCTGCCCCGGGTCACTTCGACCAACTGATCCCGCCGCCACGGCGACAAAAAAGGGCCGGTGCATTCGCACCGGCCCTTTTTGCTGGATAGTCCGCAACCGCCTACTGGCTGGCGAACTGGATCCGGTGCAGCCCGGCATACAGGCCATTGGCCGCGAGCAGCTGCGCGTGGGTGCCGGTCTCGGCGACGCGGCCGTGGTCGAGCACGGCGATGCGGTCGGCATTCTCGATGGTCGACAGCCGGTGCGCGATCACCAGCGTGGTGCGGCCCTTCATCAGTTCCTCCAGCGCCGCCTGCACCTGGCGCTCCGATTCCGAGTCCAGCGCCGAGGTGGCCTCGTCCAGGATCAGGATCGGCGCGTCCTTGTACAGCGCGCGCGCGATCGCCAGGCGCTGGCGCTGGCCGCCGGACAGCTTCATGCCGTTGTCGCCGATATTGGTCTGCACGCCCTCGGGCAGGCCCTTGACGGTTTCGGTCAGGTAGGCCGCCGCCAGCGCGCGCTCGACCCGCGCCATGTCGATCTCGCTGCCGGGCTGCGCGCCATAGGCCACATTGGCCGCGACCGTGTCGTTGAACAGCACCACGTCCTGGCTGACGAAAGCGATCTGGTTGCGCAGGTCCTTGAGCGCCAGCTCGGTCAGCGGCACGCCGTCGAGCAAGATGCGACCGGAGGTGGGATCGAAGAAGCGCGGCACCAGGTTGACCAGCGTGGTCTTGCCGCTGCCCGACGGGCCCACCAGCGCCACCACCTCGCCCGGGCTGACGCGCAGGTCGATGCCTTCGAGCGCGGCGCGCGGCGCCTCGCCATAGCGGAAGCCGACCTGCTCGAAGGCCAGTTCGCCGCGCGCGCGGGCGAGCGGCTTGCCGCCGTCCTGCGGCTCGACCGGTTCGTCGATCAGCCGGAAGATCATCTCGGCGGCGGTGATGCCGCGCGTCAGCGGCTGGTTGATGTCGGTCAGGTGCTTGAGCGGCGAGATCAGCAGCAGCATCGCCATCACAAAGCCGGTAAAGCCACCCACCGTGGTCTGGTTGGCCTGCGCCTGCACCATCGCGATGGTGATGATCACCGACAGCGCCAGCGCCGCCAGGAACGCCGTGACCGGCTGGTTCAGCCCGCCCGCCACCGCCATGCGCATCGAGTAGTTCTTGAGCCGCTCGGCCACGGTGCGGAAGCGCCGCAGCTCATAGGCCTCGCCGCCATGCAGCTTGACCACCTTGTAGCCGCCCACGGCCTCTTCGACCACGTAGGCGGCATTGTTGGTATAGGTCTGGTGATCGCGGTTGAGCTTGCGCAGCCGACGGTTGATCTTCGACATCAGGTAGCCGATCACCGGCAGGATCACCGCGACGATCAGCGTCAGGCGCCAGTTGGTATAGAACAGGTAGATCAGCAGCGCGACCACGGTCAGCGAATCGCGCACCAGCGTGATGAACACGCTGGTCAGGATCTGCAGCACCTGGTTGACCTCGAAGATCACCGCGTTGATCAGCGACGCCGCGGTATTGCGGTGGTAGAACGACGCCGGCGCCTGCAGCAGGCGCTCGAACATCTGCAGCCGCATCTTCAGCAGCACGCGGTTCGAGATCAGGTTGAGCAGGTAGCCCGAGGCAAACTGCGCCACGCCGCGGATCAGCGCCACGCCGGTCAGGATCGCCGGCACATGCCACAGCGTGCCGGCGTAGTCGCCGCCGAAGCCCTTGTCGAGCAGGTCGTTGACAACCTTGGGGATCACCCCTTCGCTGGCGGCCACCACTGCCATGGCGAGGATGGCACCGATAAAGATGCGCAGCTCGGGGCGCAGGTAAGACCAGAGCCGGCTGGCCATGCTGGACGGCACGGCGGCACCTGGCGAAATGGGCGGTTTGGATGTGGTCACTGAGTTTTCTTCTGGATGATGGCGGCGTTGCGGCACCAGCGCGCGGCGCTAGCCCGGCCGCTTCTGGCGCGCGACGCGCAGGAAGGGCCTGACGAAGACCTGGAACAGGAAGCGCTGGTAGACATAGCGGCGCAGATAATAGCCGACACTGCGGCGCGCCTTGTCGGTGGCGTCGAGGTCGGCGCGATGCGTTTCCAGCGACGAGGCCTCGGCCAGTTCGGTCAGGCCGATGCAATACGGGACCACGGCGCGGACCGAGACCAGCCCGCGCCGCTCGAACGCGGACCAGTAGTCGGCGGCGCACCAGGTGGGCTGCAGTCCCGCCACCAGCCGCTCGGCCGCGGCACGGGTGACGACATAGCCATGCGCGCGCCACCATTCGCCATAACGCCGCACCAGCTTGCGTCGCGGACCCAGCGCCTTGGTGCCCCAGCGGGTGAATTTGTCGACATGCGACAGCAGCACGACGTCCGGGCGGGCGGGGTCCATTTGCGCCGCCAGCGCCGCCAGCACTTCCGGCAGGTCATCGCCCAGCAGCGCATCGTCTTCCAGCACCAGCGCCAGGCCGACGCCGTCTTCGAGCATCTTGCGGTAGACCCCCAGATGGCTCAGCGCGCAGCCGATCTCGCCGCGGCTCATCGGGCGGTAGCTGGCGCTGGCGGCCCGCGCATCGTAGCGGCGCGCGAGCTCGTCCTCGGCGAGGGCGCGTCCGTTCACCGCGGCAAACACCTGGAACGGCACCCCGAGGCGCGTCAGCTGGCCGGCAATGCGCTGGCGGCGGGCTTCGGCGGCTTCGAGGTTGATCACATAGGCGCCGATCATGCCGCCACCGCCCATGCGTGCTGGCCGATACGGCGTGAAAGCGAGATCGATGCGGCACACGCCACCAGGGATAAAGCGGTTTCCATCCCTGTGAATCGGGACCAATGTGCTCGTGTCATCAATTTGGCAACTGAGAGTTGGGCTGGGCTTCGGCGCGCCCGGCGCACCCCGGCAACGAGGCGCCAGGCGGCTGCGGGGCCACTGCGCCGGTGCGGTAGAATACGCGCTCTTCCATCAGCGCCCGGCTGGCGGCGACGCCGGCGGCTGGCCGGCCTGGCCCGGACGGGGCGCGCCCCTACCTTCCATGAAAGTCTCCGCCGTCATCATTACCAGGAATGAAGCTCACAATATCGGGCCATGCCTTGAAAGCGTGTCCTGGTGCGAAGAGGCGATTATAGTGGATTGGGCCAGCACGGACGACACGGTGGCGATCGCGCGTGCCGCCGGCGCCACCGTGATCCAGACCGAGGACTGGCCAGGGTTCGGGCCGCAGAAGAACCGCGCGGTCGAGGCCGCCAGCGGCGACTGGATCCTCAGCCTGGACGCCGATGAACGCGTCACCCCCGCGCTGCGCGACGAAATCCTGCACCACTTGCAGCAAACCGATGCGCAGGCGCTGGCGCTGCCGCGCCTGTCCGCGTTCTGCGGCACCTTCGTGCGCCACGCCGGCTGGTATCCGGACTATGTCACCCGGGTCTTCCGCAAGGGCCGCGGCCGCTTCACCGACGATCTGGTGCACGAACACCTGAAGGTGGACGACCCGGTCACGCGGCTGCGCGAGCCGCTGGTGCACTACAGCTACCGCTCGCTGTCGGACGTGCTGCGCAAGATCGACAGCTATTCCAGCGCGGGCGCGCAGCAGGCCTATGCCCGCGGCAAGCGCAGCTCGGTCGCCACGGCCGCGGGCCACGGCCTGTGGGCGTTCGTGCGCACCTACCTGCTCAAGCGCGGCTTCCTCGACGGCAGCGCCGGCTTCGGCGTCGCGCTGATGAATGCGCAGGCCAGCTACTACAAGTACGCCAAGCTGGCGCAGCTGCACGCCGCGGCGGAAAACAAGGCGGCCGGCTAAAACGCTCAACGCGGTCGCGCGCCGCCCTATCCTCTACCCTCTCGATCGATGAAAGTTGGCATCTCCTGCAATCGCTTCGGCGCCGGCGGCGGCCTGGAGCGCTACGCGCTCGACATCAGCCGTGCCATGGCGCGGCGCGCCGATACCGAAGTCTCGGTCTACGCGCGCCGTTTCGACGCCGGCGTGGCCGCTTCCGCCGGGGTCGCCGCGCATCGGATCGTGGTGTCGTGGCTGCCGGGCAAGCTGCGCGACCGCTATTTCTCGTGGCGGCTGCAGGGGCTGCGCGATGCCGGCGAGGTGCTGATCGGCTGCAATCGCGTGCGCGGCTCCGATATCGCCATCTGCGGCGGCACGCATCGCGGCTACCTCGCCGCGCGGGATACGCCGGCGCGGCGCTCGGACCAGTGGCAGATCGATCTCGAAAGCGCGCAATATGCCGGCGCGCACCGCGTGGTGGCGCATTCCGCGCTGATGCGGCGCGAAGTGATCGAGCTGTACGGGATCGCGCCCGAGCGCGTCGAGCTGGTCTACCCGCCGGTCGACACGCAGCGCTTCACGCCGGTCGATGACGGCGCGCGCGCCGCGCTGCGGCGCGAGTTCGGCTTCGGCGACGACGAGATCGTGTTCCTGTTCCCGTCATCGGGCCATGCCCGCAAGGGCTTCGACCTGCTGGCCGACTACTTCTCCCGCTCGGACCTGCCGATCACGCTGGCCGTGGCCGGCCGCCCGGTCGGGCGCACCATCGCGCGCGTGCGCGAGCTGGGCTACAGCAGCCGCATCGACGCGCTCTACCGCGCCGCCGACTTCACCATCCTGGCCTCGGGCTATGAGCCGTTCGGGCTGGTGGGGGTGGAATCGGTGCTGTGCGGCACGCCGCTGGTGTTCGCCGACAATATCGCCTGCCTGGAAGTGATCCGGCCGCAAGCGGTGCATGCGTTCTCGCGCGAGCGCAGCGAAACGCTGGACCATGCCATCCGCGCCGCGGTGGAGTCGGTGCGCAGCGGCCAGGCGCGGCTGGCGAACCCGCTCGCGCTGCTCGACTACGATCCGGATATCGCGGTCCATGTCGACACCCTGCTGCGGCTCGCGGCCAACGCTCGGCGCGCCGCCTGAAGCAGCACCCGAAGCGAACTCCGGCAGAGCTTATTCGTAGACCGTGCTGACGGCATCCGCCGACAGCACCTGGCGCAGCGCAGTCAGTGCCTCGTCGGAAGGCACCACCTGCCAGTCGGGGCCGAGCATGGCCTCGCAGCTGGCGGACTTCGCCTCGTAGCGGATCCGCACCGGCAAGCCCTGCACGCCGCTGGCACGGGCCAGGTGGGGCATCAGCAGCTCGCGCAGCATGCCGGTCGAGGAATTGCCGTTCATCGACAGCCGCACCGCGCTGGCAAAGCGCACCCGCGCGGCGACCAGGTCCATCACCGATTCCGCGGTGAAGCGAACGCCGCCGGTGAAGGTATCGTGGCGCGCATTGCCGGTGGCGATCAGCAGTTCGTCCTCGCGGAACATCTGCCGGTTGGCGTCGAAGACCTCATTGAACACGGTCATCTCGACCAGGCCGGTACCGTCGTCGAGCGTGACGATCAGCATCTTGCCGCGCTGGGTCATCTGCGTGCGCATGCCGCTGATCACGCCGGCAATGGTCTTGCCGCGCACGTCACGGCCGAAGCCGCCGCCATTGCCCTGCACTTCCTTTTCCAGCCCGGCCAGCGTGCCCTTGTTGAAGCGGCGCACCTCGTCGCGGTAGGCGTCGAACAGGTGGCCCGAGAAGTAGTAGCCGAGCGCCTGCTTTTCTTCCTGCAGCATGCGCTTGGGGCTCCAGCGCGGCTCGTCGAGCAGCTCCGGGCGGTGCGCGTCGCCGGCATCTCCCATCAGGTCGAACAGCGACACCTGGTTGGCCGATTCCGCCTTCTGCTCGGCGGCCTCCATCGCGATCGGCACCGACGCGAGCAGCTGCGCGCGGTTGTCGTTGAGGCTGTCGAAGGCGCCGGCGCGGATCAGCGCCTCGATGGTGCGGCGGTTGACCTGGCGGCGGTCGACCCGCTCGCAGAAATCGAACAGGTCGGTGAACGGCCGCTCCTCGCGCGCACGCAGGATGTCTTCGATCGCGCCCTGCCCGCTGCCCTTGATGCCGCCCAGGCCGTAGCGGATGGTCTTCGGATCGGTCGGCGCGAAGCGGTATTCGCTGGCGTTGACGTCCGGCGGCAGCACCGCGATCTTGTTGAGCTTGCAGTCCTCGTAGAGGATCTTGACCTTGTCGGTGTCGTCCATGGCCAGCGACATGTTGGCTGCCATGAATTCGGCCGGATGGTGGGCCTTGAGCCACGCGGTGTAGTACGCCAGCAGCGCATAGGCGGCGGCGTGCGACTTGTTGAAGCCGTAGCCCGCGAACTTCTCCATCAGGTCGAAGATGTCGTCGGCCTGCTGCGCCGACAGCCCGTTCTTGTCGGCGCCCTCGCGGAACATCACGCGGTGCTGCGCCATCTCCTCGGGCTTCTTCTTGCCCATGGCGCGGCGCAGCAGGTCGGCGCCGCCGAGCGAGTAGCCGCCGATGATCTGCGCCATCTGCATCACCTGCTCCTGGTAGACCATGATGCCGTAGGTCTCTTTCAGGACGGGCTCGACGCGCGGATCGGGATACTCCACCTTCTCGCGGCCGTGCTTGCGCGCGCAGAAGCTGGGGATCAGGTCCATCGGGCCGGGACGGTACAGCGCCACCAGCGCGATGATGTCCTCGAAGCGGTCAGGCTTGGCATCCTTCAGCATGCCCTGCATGCCGCGGCTTTCCAGCTGGAACACGGCGACCGTGTTGGCGGTCTTGAGGATGTCGAAGGCGGGGCCGTCGTCGAGCGGGATCTGGCTGCAGTTCCAGTCGGCCTTGCTGGGATCCAGCCGGCGGATATAGCGCTCGGCCCAGTCCAGGATGGTCAGCGTGGTCAGCCCCAGAAAGTCGAACTTGACCAGGCCGGCGGCTTCGACGTCGTCCTTGTCATACTGGCTGACGACGCCGCTCATGCCGTCGTTCTGCGCGCCCTGCGTGTACAGCGGGCAGAAATCGGTCAACCTGCCGGGCGCGATCAGCACGCCGCCGGCGTGCATGCCGACGTTGCGGGTCATGCCCTCGACGCGCTGCGCCAGCTCGAGCAGCTGGCGCACTTCTTCCTCGTTGCGCTCGCGCTCGGTCAGCAGCGGCTCTTCCTTCTTGGCCTCTTCGATGGTGACCAGCTTGCCCGGCTTGAACGGGATCAGCTTGGCAATGCCGTCGACAAAGCCGTAGCCCAGGTCGAGCACGCGCCCCACGTCGCGCACCGCGGCCTTGGCCGCCATGGTGCCGAAGGTGGCGATCTGCGACACCGCATCCTTGCCGTACTTCTCCTTCACGTAGGTGATCACGCGATCGCGGCCGTGCTGGCAGAAGTCGATGTCGAAGTCGGGCATCGAGACCCGTTCCGGGTTCAGGAAACGCTCGAACAGCAGCGCGTACTTGAGCGGGTCGAGGTCGGTAATGCCGAGCGCATACGCGACCAGCGAGCCCGCGCCCGAACCGCGGCCCGGGCCCACCGGCACGCCGTTGTTCTTGGCCCAGTTGATAAAGTCCGCGACGATCAGGAAGTAGCCGGGGAAGCCCATCTTGATGATGGTGCCGGTCTCGAACTCCAGCCGCGCGTAGTATTCCGGGCGCTTGGCCTCGCGCACCGCCTCGTCGGGGAACAGCACCGCCAGGCGCTTCTCCAGGCCTTCCTTGGCCATGAAGACGAGGTAGTCGTCGAGCGACATGCCATCGGGCGTCGGGAACAGCGGCAGGCGCGGCTTGCCCAGCTCCAGCGTCAGGTTGCAGCGGCGCGCGATCTCGACCGCGTTCTCCAGCGCCGACGGAATGTCCGCGAACAGCGCGCACATCTCGTCCTGGGTCTTGAAATACTGGTCGGTGGTGAAGCGCCGGGTGCGGCGCGGGTTGGCCAGCAGCTCGCCCTCGGCGATGCAGACGCGCGCCTCGTGCGCGGTGTAGTCGTCCGGGGTCATGAACTGCACCGGATGCGTCGCCACCACCGGCAGCTGCAGCGCTGCCGCCAGTTGCACCGCCTGCTGCACGTAAGCGTCGGTGCCGGCGTGGCCGGCGCGCTGCAGTTCGATATAGAAACGCTGCGGGAACACCGTGGCCCAGTGCTGCGCGGCGCGGCGCGCGCCTTCGGCATTGCCGTTGGCGAGCGCCATGCCGATGTCGCCGCCCATCGCGCCCGACAGCGCGATCAGGCCGGTGGCCAGCGGCAGGTCGTCCTCGCCGGGTTCCTGGAACCAGGCCGGATCGATCTCGGCGCGGCCGCGGTACTGGTTGCCCAGCCATGCGCGCGACAGCAGCATGCACAGGTTCAGGTAGCCGCGCCGGTCCTGCACCAGCAGCAGCAGGCGCGCGGGCTTGTCGCGGTCCTCGGCGTTGGTCAGCCACACGTCGGCGCCGACCACCGGCTTGACGCCCTTGCCGCGCGCTTCCTTGTAGTAACGGATCAGCCCGAAGGCATTGGCAAGGTCCGTCAGGGCGAGCGCGCCCATGCCATCGGCGGCGGCGGCCTTGACGGCATCATCGAGGCGGACGATGCCGTCGACGATGGAGTATTCGGAATGCAGGCGGAGGTGTACGAAGCGGGGTGCAGACATGGGCGACATTGTACCGGCTCGGCCCGCCGGCATGCCGCCAATGTTGCGTGCCGCGGGAGCCGGCGCCCCGTGGCGCAAAGCCGATCGGCGTGCTGCGGAATGCGCCGCCGGACGCCCGCGCGCACGCTATAATTTCGCGTTTCCAATCAGGCAGTTATCGCAAGCTGTCGGCGTCCCCCGGGACGCCGCCGCGGCGGCGCAGGGTCCCATGCAGATCGTCAATATTTCCGCTTACAAGTTTGTCTCGCTGGACGACATCGAGACCCTGCGCCCGGCCATGCGCGAGCGCTGCGAGGCGGCGGGCCTGAAGGGCACGATCCTGCTCGCGCCGGAAGGCATCAACCTGTTCCTGGCCGGCCCGCGCGCAGCGATCGACGGCTTCATGGCGTGGCTGCATGCCGATGCGCGCTTTGCCGATATCGCGCCCAAGGAAAGCCTGTCGGAAAACCAGCCCTTCAAGCGCATGCTGGTGCGCGCCAAGAAGGAAATCATCACCATGAAGAGGCCGCTGATCCGCCCCGAGGCGGGCCGTGCGCCGTCGGTGCGGCCGGTGGACCTGAAGCGCTGGCTGGACCAGGGCCACGACGACGAAGGCCGTCCGGTGGTGATGCTCGATACGCGCAATGACTTCGAGGTGGCGGTCGGCACCTTCGAGGATGCGGTCGAGTACGACATCGCCAAGTTCAGCGAATTTCCCGACGCCGTCGCCGCGCACAAGGCAGAGCTTGAAGGCAAGACCGTGGTCTCGTTCTGCACCGGCGGCATCCGCTGCGAGAAGGCCGCTATCCATATGCAGGAAGTCGGCATCGAGCGTGTCTACCAGCTCGAAGGCGGCATCCTGAAGTACTTCGAGGAAGTCGGCGGCAGCCATTATCGCGGCGACTGTTTCGTCTTCGACTACCGCACCGCGCTGAACCCCAGCCTGGAGCCGGCCGGCCCCAAGCAATGCTTTGCCTGCCGCGCGGTGGTCACGCCCGAACAACAACAGAGCCCGCACTACGTGATCGGCAAGAGCTGCCCGCACTGCATCGGCGGCAAGGACCGCGCCGCCGCCTGAGCGCCGCCCGCGCGCGGCTCAGGCCGCCAGCAGGTGGTAGAGGTTGCGCAGCATGCCGGCGGTGGCGCCCCAGATAAAGCGCTGGCCGCCGTTCTCGCGCGGATAGGGCATGGCGTAGAACATGCGTTCGCCATCGACCCAGCGGAACAGGCGCCGCTCATGGTGCGACGGATCCATCAGGAAGGCCAGCGGCACTTCGAACACATCGGCCACTTCCGAAGCGTCCGGGCGCAGCGTGAAGCCATCGCGCACCAGCCCCACCACCGGGCTCACGTGGAAGCCGGTGCCGGTGATGTAATCCGGCAGTGCGCCCAGCACCTCGACGTAGTCGCGCGCCAGCCCCACTTCTTCCTCTGTTTCGCGCAGCGCCGTGTCGATGCGGTTGCGGTCCCACGACTCCTGCCGCCCGCCGGGGAAGCTGATCTGCCCGGCATGCGCGCTGAGGTTGGCATTGCGCTGCGTCAGCAGCACCGTCAGGCCATCGCTGCGCTCGACCAGCGGCACCAGCACCGCGGCGTCGCGCAGCCCGCGGCTGCGATCGTAGACCCGCGATTCGTCGGTCAGCTCGGGCGCCCACGCCGGCGGGGCCTGGAAGCGGTGGCGGATAAAGTCCACCTGCAGGCGCGGCGCGCTCAGGGCACCGTTGCGCAGGTCGGTATCGATGACGGGAAGGGATTCGGGATCGAAGGCGGGACGCATAACATCGCAAGTATGACAGAAGCGCGCCATCTGGCGCCGCAGCAAAGCGCGGCCGCGGACCCGCGCCGCCATGCAAAAAGGGCACCCTGGGGTGCCCTTCCTGAGGAAACGCTGGCCGGGTCGCCCCGGCCGGCATGTCCGGCTTACTCCGCGGCCTTGGCAGCGGCGGCAGCCTTCGACACCAGCTTTTCCTTGATACGTGCGGACTTGCCCGAACGCTGGCGCAGGTAGTACAGCTTGGCGCGACGCACGTCGCCGCGGCGCTTCACTTCGATGCCGGCGATCAGCGGCGAGTACAGCTGGAACGTACGCTCCACGCCTTCACCCGACGAGATCTTGCGCACGATGAAGGACGAGTTCAGGCCGCGGTTGCGCTTGGCAATCACGACGCCTTCGTAGGCCTGCACGCGCTTGCGGTTACCTTCGACCACGTTGACGCTGACGACGACGGTGTCGCCGGGCGCGAATGCGGGGATGGTCTTGTTCGCGGTCAGGCGCGCGATCTCTTCCTTCTCGATCTGTTCGATGAGGTTCATCGTTTCTTCTCCGTAACCATCGTGCCGGCGTTGTATGCCCCAGGACTTCCCGGGCCCCGGCAGAGGATGGGGTTTTACCTGGCGGGAGTTTCCCCCCGCCCTTCCTTCGCCGCCCATTCCGACAGGAATTTCTCGTCGGCGCGGGACAGCAAACCTTGTTCGCGGGCCGCCTCGATCAGGTCGGGGCGCTTGCGCGCGGTATTGGCCAGCGCCTGCTGGCGCCGCCA